>NZ_JBFBBZ010000047.1:0-72603 GCF_040682935.1 Amycolatopsis sp. NPDC051061 | reverse complement strand
GGCCGTGCCCGGGGGGGTGCGCGGGTTGGTGGTGCGGGTGCACGCAACCGTGTGGCCCGGGCGGGGTATCGCCCCCGTTTGGCGCCGGCCCCCGGTGCGCGCACCGGGGGCCGTCTCGAACCGGGGCTACTTCACGAAGCCCTTCGAGACCATCCAGGCGTGGGCCACCTTGCCCGGGTCCTGGCCGTCGACGTCCACCTGCTTGCACAGCTGGACCATCTGCTCGTTGGTGAGCGCCGCGCCGACCGTCTCCAGCGGGCCGCGGATCTCCGGGTGCGCCTTGACGAAGTCCGCGCGCAGTGTCGGGACCGCGTTGTACTGCGGGAACGCCTTCTTGTCGTCCTCGAGCACCCGCAGGTTCAGCCCGGAGATCCGGCCGTCGGTGGTGAACACCTCGCCGACCGGGCAGGTGCCGCTGGCCACCGCCGAGTAGATCGTGCCGATGCCGAAGTTCTCGATCTTCGAGTTCTGGAAGCCGTACGCCTTCACCGCGGCCGGGAAGCCGTCCTGACGGCTGGTGAACTCCGTCTCCAGGCAGAACACGTTCTGGTCCGGCTTCTGCTTGATGAACGCCGCCAGGTCGGACGTCGTCTTCAGGTTGTTCTTCGCGCCGTACTCCTCGGTGACGGCGAACGCGTACTGGTCGTTGAGCGGCGAGTAGTTCAGCCAGGTGACGCCGAACTTCTCTTCGTCGGCCTTGGCCGTCGCGTCGTACTGGGCCTTCTCGCCGCCGGGCACCGGGAGCTCGTTGCCCTGGTAGTTGATCCAGCCGGTGCCGGTGTACTCCCAGGTGACGTCGGTCTGCCCGGACAGCAGCGCCTGCCGCGACGAGTTGGACCCCTTGATGTCCGACAGGTCGACGACGTCCGCGCCCGCCGCGGACAGCGCCATCTCCGACAGGTACGCCAGGATGATGTTCTCGGTGAAGTCCTTGGACCCCACCGTCACCTTCAGGCCCTGCAGCGACGGGATCGGCTGGATCGTGCCCGGCTGGATGTCGTAGGGCACCGCCTGGTTGACCGTCAGCCCGCACGCCGAGAGCGACGCGGCCAGCACGGCCGCGCCGAGGACGGCCGTAATGCGCCGGAGTTTCATCGCAGCCCCTTCGGTCCGAAGAACTGTTCGGCGACCGCGCCCAGCCAGTCCACCAGCAGCGCCAGCGCGACGGCCAGCACCGAGCCGGTCACCAGCACCGAGGTCAGGTTCAGCTTGTAGCCGGTGTCGATCAGCAGCCCGAACCCGCCGGCGTTGACGAACATCCCGAACGTCGCGGTGCCGACCGCGAGGACGAGCGACGTGCGCAGGCCGGCCAGGATCAGCGGGACGGCGAGCGGCAGCTCGACCCGCCAGAGCACCGCGGTCGCCGACATCCCGATGCCGCGGCCGGCGTCGATCAGCGACTCGTCGACCTGCTGGATGCCGACCATCGTGTTCCGCAGGACCGGCAGCAGCGAGTAGAAGGCCAGCGGCAGCGCCGCGACCCACAGCCCGCCGACCGCGCCGGTGACGATGAACCACAGCACCAGCACGCCGAGCGCGGGCGCGGCCTGGCCGATGTTCGCGATCGCCAGGAAGATCGGCGCGAGGAAGCGCGCCCACGGCCGCGTGACGATCACCCCGAGCGGCACGGCGACCAGCACGACGATGGCGGTCACCACGATCGTCATCAGCAAGTGGTCCCACAGCGCCGTGAACAGCGAAGACGCGTTGAGCGTCGCCTTTTCGGTCGCCGTCAGCCCGCTGGAGAACACCCAGATCAGCGTGACGGCGACGATCACCAGCACCACGACGGGCTGCGCGAACAGCCGGACGCGTTCCGCGCGCTTGGAGCCGGACTCGGTACTGAAACCGGTATCGACGGCAGCCGTCATGCGGACACCTCCTCGCCGTTCGTGTGCTCCTCGCGCAGCTGCTGGATGGTCGCGATCACGGTGTCCAGCTGGATGGTGCCCGCGTACTCGCCGCGCGCGCCGGTCACCGGCACCGAGCCGCCTTCGGCGAGCATCGCCTCGAGCGCGTCCTGCAGCGTCGACTGCAGGCTGACGATGTCCCGCAGCGGCTTGCCCGCGGTGGCCAGCGACGCACCCGAGTTCAGGTCGCGGAGGTGCACCCAGCGCGTCGGGCGGCGGCGCGCGTCCAAAACCAACGCGAAGTGCTTGCGCTGGTCTTCGAGCTTCTTGCGGACCTCGGCCGGGTCGTCGTCGACGGCCGCGGTCAGCGCGTCCTGCGCCAGCTCGACGTCGCGGACCCGCAGGAGCGTCAGCTGCTTCAGCGACGCGCCCGCGCCGACGAAGCCGGCGACCGTGTCGTTCGCCGGGTTGGCCAGGATCGCTTCGGGCGTGTCGTACTGCATGATCGACGACTGGTTGCCGAGCACGGCGATCTTGTCGCCGAGCTTCACGGCCTCGTCGAAGTCGTGGGTGACGAACACGATCGTCTTCTTCAGCTCGCTCTGCAGGCGCAGCAGCTCGTCCTGCAGGTTGCCGCGGGTGATCGGGTCGACCGCGCCGAACGGCTCGTCCATCAGCAGCACCGGCGGGTCCGCGGCGAGCGCCCGCGCGACGCCGACGCGCTGCTGCTGCCCGCCGGAGAGCTGGCGCGGGAAGCGGTCGCGGAAGTCGGCCGGGTCCAGCCCGACCAGGTCCATCATCTCCTCGACCCGGTCGCTGACCTTCTTCTTGTCCCAGCCGAGCAGGCCCGGCACGACCCCGATGTTCTGCGTCACGGTGAAGTGCGGGAACAGGCCGGCCTGCTGGATCGCGTAGCCGGTCCGGCGGCGCAGGGTGTCGACGTCGAGCTTCAGCGCGTCGTCGCCGCCGATGGTGATCCGGCCGGACGTCGGCTGGACCAGGCGGTTGATCATCCGCATCGTCGTGGTCTTGCCGCAGCCGGACGGGCCGACGAAGACCACGATCTTGCCGGCGGGCACGACCATGGAGAAGTCGTCGACCGCCGCTTCGCGGGTGCCGGGGTACCGCTTGGTGACGTGCTCCAGCTCGATCTCGACGCCGGAGACTTCCTCGTTCTCAGCCACGGACACCCCTAGAAATGGTGAAGCGCTTGATCAGGACGTAGATGCCGTCGAGGACCAGGGCGAGGATGACGACCCCGACCGTGCCGGTGACGGCTTGGTTCAGGGAGTTCGTGCTCCCCGCGTTCGTGAGGCCGGAGAAGACCTCGGCGCCGAAGCCGGGACCCTTCGCGTAGGCGGCGATCACCGCGATGCCCATCAGCATCTGCGTGGCCACCCGCATGCCGGTGAGGATCGCCGGCCAGGCCAGCCTCAGCTCGACCCGGGTGAGCACGCCGAAGCGGCTCATCCCGATGCCGCGCGCGGCATCGGTGATCGCCGGGTCGACGCCGTCGAGCCCGACGATGGTGTTCCGGACGATCGGCAGCAGGCCGTAGAGCACCAGCGCGATCACGGCCGTCGTCGGACCGAGCCCCGAGATCGGGATCAGCAGGCCCAGGAGGGCGAACGACGGGACCGTCAAGATCGTGCTCGCCAGCGCCGTGGCCACCGCCGAACCGATCGGGCTGCGGTAGACCGCCACCCCGATCAGCACGCCGAGGATCGCCGCGAGGATCGTGCACTGCACCACCATGCTGGTGTGCAGGTAAGCCTCCAGCCAGAGCTTGCTCGCCCGGTCGGAGATGTAGTCGAAGAGGTTCATCCGTGTCCGCTCTCCCGCCTTTGCGCAGGCCTTCACCCGAACGGGCTAATTCCTGACCGACGGCTCAGTACCCAGCGTAAGGCCGGGCCAAACCCCCGTTTCGGCCGATCGGTTCCGCCCACCTTGGCCTTTCCGGCGGTGATCGGCAACAAATGGCCTGAACCACGGCGTGGCGCGAGCCGTGAACTCGGTGTGTGCTCACTTCACGGGATCACACGCTCACGCCGGAGCAGGTCCTTTAGGCTGCTCCTCATGAGCGTTCCGGCACGGCGTCCCGCCGTGCTCGGTGCTACCCGGGGCGTGTCGCTCGCCGTGTGCGCCGCGGCGCTTTCCGTGACCGCGCACCGGCTCGCCGACGGCGGCCTGCCCGACCCGGCGATGACCCTGCTGCTCACCGGTCTCTTCGGCTGGACCGCGAGCGCGCTGGCCCGCAAGGCGCGCGGGACGGTCGCCACGATCACCCTGCTCGGCAGCGCCCAGCTCGTGATGCACCTGCTGCTCACCACGCTCGCCGGCCACCACGCCCACGACATGGACGCGATGCCCGGCAGCACCGGGCTCGGCATGGTCGCCGCGCACGCGTTCGCGACCCTGGTCACCGCGCTCCTGCTCGCCCGCGCGGACGCGACGCTGCTGACGGTGCTCGCCGTGCTGCGCGCGATCCTGCCGCGGCTGCTCACCCCGCTGCCGGTCCCGGCGGCTCCCGCGCTCGTCCCGGTGCGCGTCGACGCGCCGGGGCACCTAGTCGGCGTCGACCTGCGCCGGATCCGCGGGCGACGCGGCCCACCCGTCCACTCCTGAAACCCAGCTCGTCCCCCGAAGCGGCCCGGTCCCCGAATCGAGCCGTCCCCGTATTGAGTTCATCAGGAGTGAACCCATGTCCCAGCACGTCTTCAAGCGCGCCGGTTTCCTCGCCGCCACCGTTGGTGTCGCCGGTCTCCTCGGTGCGGGCGTCGCCTCCGCGCACGTCACCGCCAACGTCTACGGCCCGCAGCCGACGAAGGGCGGGTACGCCGCGATCGTGTTCCGCGTGCCGAGCGAAGAGCCGACGGCCACGACCACCAAGGTCGCCGTCGACTTCAAGGCCGACTACGGAATCGGCTCGGTGCGGACCAAGCCGGTCCCCGGCTGGACCGCCGAGGTGACGAAGTCGAAGCTGCCGACGCCGATCACCAAGGACAACGGCACGCAGATCACCGAAGCCGTCACCGCGGTGACGTGGACCGCGCAGGCGGGCAACGAGCTCAAGGCCACCGATTACCAGGAGTTCTCGGTCAGCTTCGGCCCGCTGCCGACGAACGTGGACCAGGTCGAGTTCCCGGCGCACCAGTCCTACAGCGACGGCAAGGTCGTCGACTGGAACCAGCCGACCCCGGCGGGCGGCGAGGAGCCGGAGCACCCGGCACCGGTCGTCAAGCTGGCCGCGAAGGCGGCGGAAGGTGACGACCACGCCGCCATGTCGGCGGACACGGCGGCCACCACCGGCGAGCACACCGAAGCCGCGGCGGCGACGTCGGACAACACGGCCCGCTGGCTCGGCGGGGCCGGCCTGCTCGTCGGCGCCGTCGGCCTCGGCGTCGGGGCCGGTGCGACCATCCGGGCCCGCAAGGCCACGGCCAAGTCCGGAGGCAACAGCTAAATGCGGAAGGCGCTCGTCGCGCTGGCGTTGACGGTGGTGGCCGTGCTCGGCACGGCCACCCCGGCGCTGGCGCACAACGTGCTGATCTCCTCGGACCCGGCGAACGGCTCGTCCGTCGCCGCCGGCCCGCCGAAGGTCAGCCTGACGTTCGACCAGTACGTGCAGGGCGCGGACGTCAACCAGATCGCGGTGACCGGACCCGGCGGCGGCCAGTGGGCCGAGGGACCGATCAGCGTGGTGAACAACGTCATCAGCGCGCCCCTGCGGCCGCTCGGCCCGGCCGGGAAGTACACCATCGGCTACCGCGTGCTGTCCGCCGACGGCCACCCGGTGACCGGTGAGCTCACCTTCACCCTCACCGCTGCGGGCACCGGCTCGCCGGCCACCGTCGACGCGGCGAAGTCGCCGGGCAGCTCGACGCAGGCGACGTCACCGTCGTCGTCGACCGGGGTGCCGATCTGGGTCTGGATCGCCGGCGCGGTCGTCCTGCTGGCGATCGGGCTCACCGTCGCCCTGCGCTCGGGTCGGTCCGTGGAAGAGAAGAAATAGCGATGACTCAGGCCGAGACCACCACGAAACCCCGCTACGCGACGCTGCTGTGCGTCGTGACGGCGGGCCTGCTCGGCGCCTTGATCGGCGTCGCGCTCATGGCCACCACCCCGGTCCCCGGCGTGGTGCAGCCCAGCGCGGTGGTCTCGGCCGGCATCCCGGTCGTGCGGGTCCTGCTCGACCTGTCCGCGGTCACGACCATCGGCTTGGCGCTGCTGTCGGTGCTCGTCGGCTACGACCGGCCGAAGCTGACCGAGCCGATCCTGCGGCTGGCCCGCCCGGCCGGCGTCGCGGCCGCGCTCGTCTGGGCCACGACCGCGGTCGTCGCGCTGATCCTGCAGACCGCGGAGTACAAGCCCGGCTCGTCGACGCTCTCGCCGGGCGACATCGGCAGCTACATCGCGAACGTCGGCGCCGGCAAGGCGCTCGTCATCGTCGCCGCGCTCGCGCTCGTCCACGCCGGGATCGGCGCGCTGGCGCTGCGCTTCGGCGAGAAGGTGCCCGCCGAGGTCCGCGTCGGGCTCGGCCTGTTCGCGCTGCTGCCGCTGCCGGTCACCGGGCACGCGTCCAACTGGAACTACCACGACTACACGATGATCTCGATGGAGCTGCACGTCATGAGCGCCGTCGCCTGGACCGGCGGCCTCGGCGCGATGACCGTGCTCCTCGTCGCGAACCGGACGCTGCTGGCGCACGCGCTGCCCCGGTTCTCGAAGCTCGCGACGCTCTGCCTGGCCCTGTCCGCGGCGACCGGCCTGTTCAACGGGCTCGTCGAAATCTCACTCAACCCGACCATCGGGTTCTGGGCGGCGATCTTCACGACGCCGTACGGGCAGCTCTTCGTCCTGAAGTTCCTGTGCACCGGCGTCATCGCGCTGCTCGGCGCGTACACCCGCTTCCGGCTGTTGCCGCAGATCGTCCGGCACAACCGGACGGCCCTCGCCGCGTGGGCGACGCTCGAGCTGACCGTCATGGGTCTGGCGTTCGGCTTCGCCGTGGTGCTGACGCGGGCGCCGGTCGTCGCGTCTTGAAAGCCCTTCCACGCAGGTAGGGCGGGTCTCAGGTCACGGCGAGTAGCTGCAACTTGCGCATTGGGATGAGAGGTAGACCATTGGGGGCGACCTGTCGGACCGAACTTTCTACCCTGAGCTGACTGCATTTCGGAAGCGACGAACGGTCAATTGCCGTCGTCGAATGCACGTGCAGGTTGTGGCGCCGGTCACACGAAGTGACAGATGAAGCTCAACGGTAACGCGTCCACCGCGTGTCCGTCCGGGCGTTGCGGAGATCGTCCAACCGGCGGTAGAGCTCGGGCCGCACCTGCGGCCGGCTGCGCAGGATCGGCAGCACGCTCGTCGTCAGCTTCAGCTCGCGAATCGCCCGGAGCACGGCGAACCCCGCCCACGACGTGACGTCGAAGCCGTACGCCGCGGCGAACATCCGGTAGCGCACCGGCGGGTCGCCGAACCGCTCACGGCCGACCGCCAGCGGCGTCAGGTCCCACTCCGGCGGGCCGACGCACGACGAGTCGAAGTCGCAGAGCACCGGGCCGTCCGGGCCGGGGATGACGTTGCCCGGGTAGGCGTCACCGTGGACGAGCCCCCTGGGCAGCGGAAACTCCAGCTCGGCCAGCGCGGCCTCGAGCTCGGCGCAGCGGTCCAGCAGGAACGCGCGGTCGTCGGCGGCGAGCTCTTCGGCGTCGGAGACCCGGGCCCGCACCGCGGCGAACGGCGCCCACTCGGCGAGCCCCTCGGGCGCGGGCAGCGCGTGCACCTGGCGCAGCAGCCGGGCCAGGTCGGCGGACGTCGCCGGACGGCCGATGCTCGGCACCTGGTGCCACACGGTCACCAGGTGCCCGCCGACCGGCAGCGGCTGTTCCACGGAGTCGAGCAGCCGGATCGCGGGGACGTCGTGGCGTTCGAAGTGCCGGGCCACGCGGACCACGGTTTCGACGCGGTGGCGAAGCCGGGTCGAGCCGACGATCCGGATCACGAAAGGCGCGGTGACCAGCGCGTACACCGCGTTGTTGGTGAATCGCAGCAGCCGCGCGCCCGCCGGGTCCACACCCAGGAGCGCACAGGTCTCCGCCAGTACCCCACGCAGCTTGCCGGAGGTGAACCGGCCGTCCAAGACGGTTCCGGCGCCTTCGGCGTCAGGCGGCGTAGAAAGCGTTGAGGCGGTCGGCGAGGTCACGGGCGTCGGCGTTGTTGCGGCGGCGCTCGGCCTCGTCCTGCAGGGGCCGCATGCGGTCCTTGACCCGCTCGGACTTGATGCCCTCGGCGCAGTCGATGGCCTTGCCGCCGACCTTGGCGCCGTGGTCGAGGTCGCCGTCGAGCAGGTGGTTGGTGGCCAGCGCGCTCAGCATGAACGTCTTGGAGCGGGCCATCTCGTCGTCGTAGGACTCGACGGCCCTGGTCAGCGCCGGGATCGCGTACTTCGTGTGCTCGGAGTTCTGCTGCGCGAGGACCGTGTGGACGGTGCCGACCATGGCGTAGACGTCGGTCTCGGTGAAGAACTTCACCCACGACTCGGCCTCGGCCAGGTTGGCGCGCTCGAACTCGTCCTTGCTCCGGCCGAGCAGCTTCACCGCCTGCTCCTCGTTGCCCATCATCGCGTAGGCCCAGGCCTCGTTCGCGCAGAGCACGGAGACCGCCAGCTCGGAGCCCGATTCCTGGGCGGCGATCTGCCCAAGCTGGAACAGCTTCAGCGCGTCGTTCGGGGCGTCCTGGTGCAGGTAGACGCGGCCCATGCGGTAGAGCACGTTGGCGACCAGCGGGTGGTTCTCGCCCTGCTTGGCCAGGTCCAGCGCGTTCGCGAAGTGGCCGCGGGCGGAATCCATCAGCCCGGTGTCGAAGGACGTCCAGCCGGCCAGGGAGTGAAGGTCGGCGAGGGCCACGTACAGCCGGTTCTTGACGATGTCGGTGCCGTGCGCCTCGAGCATCTGCTGTCCCCAGGACAGCTGGGCGACGACGGCGTCGCGGCAGAACCCGCCGCCGTACTGGTAGTCCAGGGCGCGGAGAGCGCGCGTCGCGGCCTCCACCTGGCGCACATCGGTCATGCCGATGCGCCCGGGCGCCGGTGTCCTGGCCGGCCCCGCCGACCACGTGCCGGATTCCGGACCGAACACCGCCGCACCCATCGTGACCTGGGCGGCGTGCGCGAGGAACCTCCGTCGCTTCACGGACTCGTCCTCCTCAGCCTGCTGGCCGTCGGCGGAGCCGACGACGCGTATCGCCGTGGCCTCGTCGTAGGCGAGGCCCATGTATCCACGGGGGACACCCAGGCCGTCGGCGATCCGCGTGAGGACGTCGTAGGCCATGACCTGGCGACCCTTGAGGATCTCCGACACCTCGGACTGGGACTGGCCGGTCATCGCGGCGATCTGGCGCTGCGAGACACCGTGCTTGCGCAGGAGCCGGTAGACGGCGCTGATCTCGCGGGACGCGAGAGCCGCTCTCATCTCCGGCTGCTCCCACGCGTCAGCGGGAACTGCGTGGCTCTGCCGGGCGTCGGCACTGCCACCGTTACTGGCGTCCATCGCGCCCCCTCCACTGTCCGGTCGGGCGTCTGTTAAACAGCGTAGGCAAACCTGCGGAACCGTGTGAACAGCCGAACTGGTGCCCTGATCGGTCCGGGCGAAGTCCATTGACCGCTTACCGTGGAACCCGGTCCGGTCACCGCTATGACGCCGTTTGACCTTCTATCGCACCCGGTTTCACCTCACTGTAGTTGTCAGATCTCCGTCACCGCCCGGACACCGGCAGCGATCACGGAGAGCTACGAAAACCGCAGCGTTGTGAAAAGACGATGTTGCAGAAGGCATCTTCGAAGCCCGACGGGACTCGAAGGCAGGACGACAGAGCGGAGAAGGGCGTGGAGTTCGTGGACTCGTTCGCAGGGGGACATGCCGGCACGGCGACCCGCGCCGTGCGGCCGGTGGTCTCTCCCATCTCCGCCGTCCGCCCGGTCACCCCCGCCGCCGCGGTGGACCCCCGCACCGCGAGCGTCCGCCACTACGAAGGCGGGCAGCTGGTGTGGCGCGTGCAGTGCGGCGACCTCATCAGCCGCGAGCGCGCGGTGACGGTGTTCGTCGAAGACAACCAGGTGGTACTGGTCTCACCCCCCGGCGAGACCGCGCGGCTGACGTCCGGCCAGCTCGGACAGCTGCGCGCCGCGCTCAACGAAGCCGCCAAGATGGCGGAAAGGTAACGGTGAGCTGATCATGGATCAGGTACTCGGGCAGGTCCTCCGCAATGCGGTCTGGGAGCGCCTCGACATGCTGACCGACCTGGCGAACCGCGCCGACGCCCAGTCGCTCGTCTCGGTCGCGCGCTCCGAACTGCCCCGCTTGACGGAGGCGTGGCGCGCGATGCTGAAGATGCACGAGCCCGACGAGCGCGGCGACTGCCCCACCTGCTCGACCCGGTGGCACCGCTGCAAGGCGCCGTGCTCGGTCTGGCAGGTCGCGCACGAACACCTGGTGGCCGGCGGGCTGGCGCCGCAGCAGCAGTCCTCCGCGGACAGCCGGCTGCAGGGACGCCGCACGAGCCCGGTCCCGGCGCAGGGCCGGCCGGCTCCGGCGCCCACCGCGGCCGAGACCACCGGTCGCCACGCGCTGGTCAACCCGCGCCGAGCGGTCACGGCCTGACGGACCCCGGGCCGTCCCCACCTCCCGCGGTGGCGACCCGGACCCCTGATCCGGCGAGCGCGGCCGGCCGATCGCCCCATCGGACCCGCGCCGGCTCTCGCCGCTGGCCGGGGACTGTTTCGCCCGCACCCCCGAGCAGCGCGAACCAGTCTCCGGCCGCCCCACTCGGTCCCCACCGCGATTAATCGAAAAAAATACGCGTTAGGCCTAGCCCAGGCGGTAATCCCCCGCTAGATTGATCACCCAAGAGGCCTGGACCACTGGTTCACCTCGACGTGATCCGCCTGTGAGCGGCCCCTGAATTCCGCGGGCCGGTGCCGTTGCACTCCCCTCCCCCGACCGGCACCGGCCCGCGGTTCCACTTCTCTCAGCGAACCGCCTTCACCCGCAAGACGAGCACCGCGGCCAAGAGCGTCGCGACGGCCGAAGCGGCGAAGAGTCCGGAATAGCCACCCAGGTAGGCCAGCACCAGCGGCGTCAGCAGCGGGGCGACCACCTGCGGCAGCGAGTTCGCGATGTTGATGACACCGAGGTCCTTCGCGCGGTCCTGCGCCGTCGGGAGCACCTGCGTCAGCATCGCCAGCGCGACAGCCATGTACGCACCGAAGCCGACCCCCAGCAGCGGAGACGCCGCGAGCGCGACCGGCCAGCTCTGCCAGATCACCAGCAGCAAAGCGGCCAACGCCATCACACCGGACGCCGCAAGGACGTATGGCTTACGCCGTCCGGACTTGTCCGAAAAGTGGCCGGCGAGCACGGCACCGATCACGAGCGCGACGCCGTACAGCCCCATCATGATGAGCAGGCCCGTGTCCGGGTCCTCGTAGTGCACCGCGTCCTTGAGGAAGAACAGCAGGTAGAGCGTCCCGAACGCGTTGCCGAGGTTGATCATGAAGTGGCACGACCACGCCCACGCGAAGTCCGGGTGCCGCCGCGGCGAGACCCAGAGGTTCCGGAGAACCTCGCCGGCCTGCGACGACGGCCGGTACTCGACCGGCAGGCGCGCGTCCGGCGTCCGCAGCACGAAGAACGCGGCGCCCACGACGACGATCACCGCGCAGACCGCGTACGCCAGCGGGATCCCGGCGATGCCGAGCATCACGACGACCACGACGGCGCCGAGCACCGTGCCGAGCATCTGCGCGATGCCGACGAGCCCGCCGACCTGCGCGCGCTGCCCGACCGGGACACGGTCGGCGATGGCGGACATGAGCGTGGCGAGCATGCCGTTGAGCCCGGCCTGCACGAGGCACCAGCCGACGATCAGGAGCGCGACGTCCGGTGCGAACGCCAGCACCAGCAGTCCGACGGCCGCGACGGCGGCGCCGATCACCGTCCACGGGTGGCGGCGGCCGAAGCGCGAGCACGTCCGGTCGGACAGCAGCCCGACGGCCGGGTTGACGATCAGCGCCACGATCGCGCCGACGCCCATCACCAGGCCGAGCACGAACTCCTTGTTCACCTGGTCGAGCAGTTCGGCCTGCTGCGGCAGCAGCACCTGGATCGGCGCGTAGATCCCCAGCCAGAGCGCGATGTTCGCGAAGAACAGCAGGCTCATCCAGCCGGGTCGCACCCGTACGACGGGTTCGGCGAGGGCTTCCGGCAGACCGGTCGCCTCGGTCGTCTCACTGCTCATCCCGCACCAGCTTCCGGTACCAGTGGAACGAGTCCTTCGGCGTGCGCCGCAGGGTTTCGTAATCGACGTGCACCAGGCCGAAGCGCGGCGCGTAGCCCTTGGACCACTCGAAATTGTCCATCAGGGACCAGCAGAAGTAACCCCGGACGTCGACACCGGCGTCCATCGCCTCGCGCAGCGCGACGAGGTGGCCGTACAGGAAGTCGATGCGCTCGGGGTCGTGCACGCCGCCGTCCTCGGCGACGACGTCGGCGAAGCTGCAGCCGTTCTCGGTGATGTGGATGGGCGGCAGCTTGTCGCGGTAGCGCCGGTGGAAGTCGAGCAGCAGCTCGCGCAGCGCGTGCGGGACGATCGGCGAGTCGTTGGTCGTCATCGGGTAGCCCTCGATCGGGCGAAGGTCGAAGGGCAGCGGATTGCCCGGGCTGGGCTTCGCGACCCCCTGCGGCTCGTAGTAGTTGACGCCGTAGAAGTCGAGCGGCTGCGCGATCGTCGGCAGGTCGTCGGCGAACCCGGCGGGGAGGTGCTCGTGGAGCTGCTCGGGGTAGGTGCCGAGCAGCACGGGGTCGGCGTAGAGCCGGTTGAGCAGCGCGTCGAGCCACTCGGCGGCTGCTTCGTCCTCGGGAGAGGCAATGGAGTCACCGGAGGGCCAGATCGGCGAGTGGTTGTTGGCGGTGCCGATGTTCGTGGCGCCGGCCGCGCGGAGGGCCTGGACGGCGAGACCGTGCGCGAGGTTCTGGTGGTGCGCGGTCGGGATGGCGTCGAGCAGGAGCGTCCGGCCGGGCGCGTATTCGCCGAGCGCGTAGCCGAAGATGGACATCACCATGGGCTCGTTGAGCGGAATCCACAGCTTCACCCGATCGGCGAAGCGATCTCCGAGGATGTGAGCGTATTCGGCGAAGCGCTCAGCGGTCGTGCGGGAGAGCCAGCCGCCGTCGTCTTCGATCGCCTGCGGGGTGTCCCAGTGGTAGAGCGTGACGGCGGGGGCGATCCCGGCTTCGCAGACGGCGTCGATGAGCTTGTCGTAGAAGCCGAGGCCCTCGGGGTTGGGCGCGCCTTTGCCGTCGGGCTGGATGCGGGGCCAGGCGATGGACATGCGGTAGGCGCCGACGCCGAGCTCCGCCATCAGCGCGATGTCTTCCGGGTAGCGGTGGTAGTGGTCGGCGGCTACGTTTGCTTGTTCACCGCGGGCGATCTTGCCCTCGGTCGCGGTGAACGTGTCCCAGATGGACGGTCCGCGCCCACCTTCGCTGGTGGCGCCCTCGATCTGGAACGCCGAGGTCGAAACACCCCAGAGGAAGCCGGGCGGGAAGATCGGGTTCTGCACCGGTGCTGACCCCTTCGTAAGCCACCCGTACGGGTGAACATGAAAAGTTCTCATATACTAGGTCTTCACTCGTCCGTGGGGAAGCCCGTCGGCACGATAAAGTCCCAGATCAGACGAGGAGGAGCGCCGTGTCCGACATCCAGGCCGCGAAGGTGCCGGCGGAAGCCACCCCCTTACGCCGCCAGCCGGTCCAGCAGCGAAGCGCCAAGCGGGTCGAGCAGATGCTCGACGCGAGCGCGGCGTTGATCGACGAGCTCGGTTACGACGCGTTGACGACGACCCTGATCGCCAAACGAGCGGGCGTGGCGGTCGGTTCGCTGTACCAGTTCTTCCCGGACAAGCGCGCGGTCGTGCAAGCGCTTACCGCGCGGAACCTGGAGAGGTTCGTCGGCGCGGTGAACGAGCGGCTGAAGCAGCTCGGGCCGGAGCACTGGTGGGACGTCGTCGACTCGATCCTCGACATCTACCTGGACATGCACCGGTCCGTGCCGGGCTTCTCGAAGGTCCACTTCGGCGACATCATCGACCGGCAGCTCTTGGACGAGACGCGCGACAACAACGCGGTGCTCGTCGATTCGTTGACGGATCTGGTGGCCACTCAGGTGGACCGGCCGGTGGAAGACCTGCGGTTCGCGATCGGCATCGCCAACGAGGTGGCCGACGCGCTGCTGAAGCTGGCCTTCCGGAAGGAGCCGAGCGGGGACGAGAAGATCGTCGCCGAGGCGAAGTACGTGGTGAAGGGGTATTTGGCGGCTCGGTTCGGGGAGCAATCCTAGCTGTCCACAGAAGTTGTCCACAGGTATGCACCGCTGTGGACAACCCGGGGTTTTTGGCCGGGCCCGTCGGTGGGCGCCGATAGACTGGAAGCGGGGGTTCCCCCAGGGAGGGTGGGCCGCGCGTGGGCCGGCCCCTGCCCGTCAGCCGAAGTTCTGGTGCTCGCCCCGGTAGGTCGGGACCGTGCGCTCCACCCGGTCGCCCTGCACCAGGTGGTAGTGCGTGAAGCGCTCGGCCAGCTCGCCCGCCTTGGCGTGCCGGAGCCACACCCGGTCGCCCAGGTTCAGGCTTCGCGCCGCTCGCCCGGTCACTGGGGTCTGGACCTCGCCCGCTCCCTCGAAACCGAGGAACTTCAGGCCTGTCGGGAGGTACGGCGTCGGCTGGCGCGAAGGACCTGTGGGCCCCGAAGCGATGTAGCCGCCCGAGTACAGCGTGGCGATCTTGCGCGTCGGACGGCGGACCACCGGCAACGCGAACAGCGCCGCCGGGCGGGGCTTGAAGCGCGTGTAGCCGTCGAAGAGCGTTGGGCCGATCAGCCCTGAGCCCGCCGCGATCTCCGTGACCACCGCGTCCGCGCCCGTGGATTCGATGCTTCCCGTGCCGCCACCGTTCACGAACTCCAGGTCCGCCACTTCGAGGACCGCGCGGACCGCTTCGCCGCGGCGGCGGTTCAGCTCCGCTGCCGAACGACGCTGCATCCAGCCGATCACCGCCTGGTTGACCCGGCGGCCGGCCGCGTCGCCGAGGCCGGCGATCTGGCCCTCGTACGCCATGACCCCCACCAGGCGGAAGCCCGGGCGCGCCACGACCTGCCGGGCGAACGTCGACGCCTGCTTCGGCGTGAAGATCGGGGATCGCCGGGTGCCGACGTGGACTCCCGGCAGCGGGCGCCACGACGCGTCCAGCTCCAGGCACACCCGGATCTCCGGGTGACCGTGGCCGAGGGCCGCGTCCACCAGGTCCAGGTGCTCGGCCGAGTCGGCCATGATCGTTATCGACGCGCGCGCGAGATCGGAAGCGGCCAGGCGGCGCAGCGCTTCGTGGTCGGCCGTCGGGTACGCGACGACGATGTTGTCGGTCGTGCCCTGCTCGACGTGCCAGACGGCTTCGGCCAGCGAGTAGCACATCAGGCCTTCGAAGCCGGGCATCGCGAGTACGCGCTCCAGCAACGCCCGGCAGCGGACCGACTTGCTGACGACGCGGATCGGCTTGCCCGCCGCGCGGCGGTGGAGGTCGCCGGCGTTCGCGTCGAAGGCCGCCAAGTCGACCACGGCCAAGGGTGGATCGAGGTCCTTGGTCGCCAAGTCGTACACCGTCGCACTGGTCACGAGGTCTAAAGTACGACACGAAGGCTTGAAACGCGAATACTGTTCACATACTGTTTCGGGCACTCGACCGATGGAGGGTGCGCGCATGACCCGGTGGACCAACTGGGCGGGCACGGCGTCCGCCTCGCCGCAACACGTTCACCAGCCGCGCAGCGCGGCGGAGATCGCGGCGACCGTCGCGAGCATCGCCGCGGCCGGCCGGACCGTGCGCCCCTGGGGCAGCGGACACTCCTTCACCGCGATCGCCGTCGCCGACTCCGACGCCCTCGACCTGCGCCAGTGGACCGGCATCGAGCGCGCCGACCTCGAAACCGGGCAGGTCACCGTCCGCTCGGGCACCACGATCAAGCAGCTCAACGCCGACCTCGACGCGCTCGGGCTGGCCATGACCAACCTCGGCGACATCGACGCACAGACCATCGCCGGCGCGATTTCCACCGGCACCCACGGCACCGGCGCGCGCCTCGGCGGCATCGCCACCCAGATCGCCGCGCTCGAGCTCGTCCTCGCCGACGGCTCGGTCGTCACCTGTTCGGCGGAAGAAAAACCCGACCTCTTCGCCGCCGCGCGGGTCGGCCTCGGCGCGCTCGGCGTCATCACCACCGTGACGCTCGAGTGCGAGCCGTCCTTCGTCCTGAAAGCACAGGAACGGCCCGAGCCGCTGGAGCAGGTCCTCGAAGGTTTCCACGACTTCGCCGACGAGAACGAGCACTTCGAGTTCTACTGGTTCCCCTACGGCAAGAACGCACTGGTCAAGCGCAACAACCGCTGCGAGACCGCGCAGCCGCTGAGCAAGGTCCGCGAGTTCGTCGACTACCAGATCATGGAGAACGTCGCGTTCGGCGGCCTCTGCCGGACGGGCCGGCTGATGCCGCGGCTCGTGCCGTCGCTCGGCAGCTTCGCCTCCAACGTCCTGAGCGCGCGCGAGTACAGCGACCTCTCCCACCGCGTCTTCGTCACCGCGCGCAACGTCCGGTTCACCGAAACGGAATACGCTGTTCCACGTGAATCAGTGCTCGACGTGCTCGCCGAACTACGGGCCGTAGTGCCGAAGCTGAAGGACCCGGTGATGTTCCCGGTCGAGGTCCGGGTCGCCGCGGCCGACGACATCTGGCTGTCGACCGCGCAGGGCCGGGACTCGGCCTACATCGCGATCCACCAGTTCACCGGCATGCCGTACCGCGAGTACTTCAGCGCGTTCGAGAAGATCGCCGGCGCCGTCGGCGGCCGCCCGCACTGGGGCAAGATGCACGACCTCGACGCCGGCGTCCTCCGCTCGCGCTACCCGCACTTCGACGACTTCCTGCGCGTGCGCAAGGAAACCGACCCGAGCGGCGTCTTCACCAACACCTACCTGGACCGGGTGCTCGGTCCGGCCTAGAACAGGGCCGACACCGATTCGCCGTTGTGGATCCGGCGGATCGCCTCGGCCATGGCCGGCGCGATCGAGAGGATCTTCAGCTTCTCGGTGCGGTCCTCCTCGGGCACCGGAACCGTGTTGGTGCAGACGATCTCCAGCACCTCCGGCCGGCTGCCGATGCGCTCGATGGCCTTCGCCGCGAACAACCCGTGCGTGCAGGCGACGCGAATCGACCGCGGTTCCAGCTCGGCCAGCTTGTCCAGCAGCTCGATGACCGTGCTGCCCTTGGCGATCTCGTCGTCCAGCACGATCACGTCGCGGCCGGTGATCTCGCCGATCACCGAGCTGATCTGGACGCGATCGTCGGGGAAGCGTTCCTTCGCACCGGCCGCGACCTGGACGCCGAGGAGCCGGGCGAAATGCGATGCCTCCTTCGCGTTGCCCAGGTCGGGTGAGACCACGGTGGTGCGCGAGAGGTCGTACTGGCGGAAGTGCTTGGCCAGCTCCTGCAGCGCGTGCAGGTGGTCGACCGGGACGCTGAAGAAGCCGTGGACCTGCGGCGAGTGCAGGGTCATCGCGAGCACGCGGTTCGCGCCGGCCGTCGTCAGCAGGTCGGCGACCAAGCGGCCGCCGATGGAGATGCGCGGAGCGTCCTTCTTGTCCGAACGCGCGTACGAGTAGTGCGGCATCACCGCGGTGATCCGCGACGCCGACGCGCCGCGCGCCGCGTCGAGCATCAGCAGCAGCTCGACGAGGTGCTCCTGCACCGGCTTCACCAGCGGCTGGATGATGAAGACGTCCCGCTCGCGGCAGTTCGCCTGCAGCTGCACCTCGAGGCAGTCGTTCGCGAACCGCCGGACCTCGGCCGACCGCAGCGGGACGCCGAGGTGGGCGCAGATCTCCTCGGCGAGTTCGGGGTGCGCGCTCCCACTGAAGACCGCGATCTCTCTCGAAGCCTGGTTGATCACAGCGCCGCGATCGCCTCTCCGATGGCGTCCGCACCCGAGATCAGCGTCAGGGTGCGGTGCACCGAGGCGGGCGTCTCGAGCAGGCCAGCGAGTACCGCGGCGACGTCGTCGCGCGGGATCGGGCCGCGGCCGGCCTGCTCGGCCAGCAGGACCAGGCCGGTGCCGGGATCGTCGGTCAGCTGGCCGGGCCGGAGGATCGTCCAGTCGAGGTCGCGCGCCTTGAGGTCGTCCTCCGCCGCGCGCTTGGCGCGCAGGTAGTGCCGGAATTCCTCGGTGACGTCGGGGTTCTCCGGGTTGTCGGCACCGATCGAGCCGACCTGGATGTGCCGCCGGACCCCGGCTCGCTCGGCCGCTTCGGCGAACAGCGCCGCAGCGCCCCTGTCCACAGTGTCCTTGCGGGCGGTGCCGCTGCCCGGGCCGGCGCCGGCCGCGAAGATCGCGGCGTCGGCACCTTTCAGGACCTCGGCGACGGCGTCCACATCGGAGTTCTCCAGATCGAGCACGACGCCTCGGGCACCGGCCGCCTCGAGATCCGCCGCGTGGGCGGGGTTCCGGATGATCCCGACCGCTTCGTCACCGCGCGCGGCGAGCAGCCGCTCGAGCCGCAGCGCGATCTGACCGTGTCCACCTGCAATGACGACTCGCATGAGCCGACCCTATAGCCGTTCGACCGGGCTCGTCAGTCGAGGGAAGCGGGGACCTCGGCGGTGCGGAGCAGGTGGTCGTAGACCAGCTCGTTCACCAGGCGGGAGACCGGGTCTTCGCCCAGCACGACACGCTCGGTGCGACCCTCGAGGTCGAGGTCGACGACCGCGTTCGGGTCGGCCGTCACGACGGCGAGGCCGTACGCGCGGGCCCGCGGCAGGCAGTTGCCGACGTAGTCCTCGGTGAGGATGGCCGGCGACGGGAGAACCATCGCGGCCTCGCCGTAGCGGGCGAACGGAACCGCGGAGGCCATCGCGGTGCGCCAGTGGCGCGCGACGGCCAGGACGCCGACGATCTCGGCGGCCGGGGCGGGGGCGGTTCCGGCCAGCTCCAGCCAGGTCCAGGTGTCGACGGTGGCGCGGTCGGCCACCGGGCCGGCACCCATCGCGATGCGTTCGGCGTGCACGTCGGTGCGAAGCTTGGCGACCACGCAGACCTTGCGGCCGAGGATCGTGGTCTCGGGGAGGACGACGCCGTTCCAGCCCAGCTGGGCGGCGGCGGTGCGGGCGAGTTCGTCGACGCTCGCGGGGAGCTCGATCGGCGGCACCACCCGGCTCGGCATCGACCGGCTGCGCTTCGCGCCACCGGCGACCGTCGAGCGCTCGGTGTTCTGAGGTGTAGCCGCCACGAGTCCGCCTCCTTCTAACCTGCACCGCTTCGTGACCGGTGAAAACCGGCACTCAATCTGTCTAACAGCGCGGCGGCGCGGCGTCGCCGGGTAGTGCGAGTGGCTGCGATCGGCGGCGCCCAGCGGTCGATGACCGGTCGGTAGGCGGTCATCCGACTTCGGTCGAACGGTGCGGCCAACCGAGTGATCGCGGGGTGAGTGGCACTACGGTGCGCCCGCAGCCGGTTACCCGTGGGTGGAATCGGCAAACCCGGCCCGACTAGCCCGTTCGGCGCAAACCACGGAAAATCCACAGTGGACGCGGGTCGCTGAGCTGCGGTTGTCCACCGTCACCCACATGGCGGTGACTTGCACCGCAGCGGCGTCGCGCGCCCCGGACTAAAGTTACCCACCAGTCACTTAGTCGCCGCCGTGGAGGACCGATGCGCTCCCCGAAGGACTTCTTCGCCCCGCTCGCCCTGGGCGCGCCCGCCCCCGTGCGGGAGATCCCGGTGACGCCGTCCCGGATGATCCACTTCTTCGACCCGGGCAACGAGAAGATGGCGGCGAAGGTGCCGGACATCGCGAAGAAGGTGGACGTTCTCCTGGGCAACCTCGAGGACGCCGTGCGCGCCGACCGCAAGGAGGCCGCGCGCGCCGGGCTCGTCGCCATCGCCAAGGCGAACGACTTCGGGAAGACGCAGCTGTGGACCCGGGTCAACAGCCTGGATTCGCCGTGGGTGCTCGACGACCTGGTGACGCTCGTCACCGAGATCGGCGACAAGCTCGACGTGATCATGGTGCCGAAGGTCGAAGGCGCGCAGGACATCCACTACGTCGACCGGCTGCTGGCCCAGCTCGAAGCGCGCGCCGGCCTGACGAAGCCGTTGCTGGTGCACGCGATCCTCGAGACGGCCGGCGGTATGGCCAACGTGGAGGAGATCGCCGGCGCGAGCCCGCGCATGCAGGGCATCTCGCTCGGCCCGGCCGACCTGGCCGCGAGCCGCCGGATGAAGACGACGCGCGTCGGCGGCGGGCACCCCGGCTACCTGGTGCGCACCGACCCCACCGGGGACGACCTCACCGAAGGCCGGACGACCTACCAGCAGGACCTCTGGCACTACACGGTCGCGCGGATGGTCGACGCCTGCGCGATGCACGGGATCCTGCCGTACTACGGGCCGTTCGGGGACATCCGCGACGTCGTCGCGTGCGAAGACCAGTTCCGCAACGCGTTCCTGCTCGGCTGCGTCGGCGCGTGGAGCCTGCACCCGGTGCAGATCGACATCGCGAAGAAGGTCTTCTCGCCTTCGCCGTCCGATGTGGCCTGGGCGCGTCGCGTGATCGCCGAGATGGGTGACGGCACCGGCGCCGTGATGATCGACGGGAAGATGCAGGACGACGCGTCGGTGAAGCAGTGCCGCGTGGTCGCCGAACTGGCCGACGCCCTCGCGGCGGACGACCCCGAGCTCGCCGCGGCCTACGACGCCGCCACCAAGGAGGCCCTCGGATGACCGAGCCGAAGCCGAGACGTTCCGTTCTCTACATGCCCGGCGCCAACGAACGCGCGCTGGAGAAGGCCAAGACCATCCCGGCGGACGCGCTGATCCTCGACCTCGAGGACGCCGTCGCGCCGGACGCCAAGGAAGCCGCGCGCGAGCGGGTCTGCGCCGCCGCGTCTTCCGGGGACTACGGCGAGCGCGAAGTGACGATCCGCGTCAACGGCCTCGACACCGAATGGCACGACGCCGACCTGCGCGCGGCCGCGTCGGCCGGGCCGGCCGCGGTTGTCGTACCGAAGGTGAACTCGGCGTCCGAAGTGCACAACATCGAGCGCGCGCTGGAGCTGGGCGGGGCGCCGGAGCACACGAAGATCTGGGCGATGGTCGAGACGCCGGTCGCGATGCTGCACGCCGAGGAGATCGCGGCGGCGTCCGAGCGGCTGACCGTGCTGGTGATGGGCACGAACGACCTGGCCAAGGAGCTGCACGCGGAGTTCGTCCCGGGCCGCGGGCCGCTGCTCGGCGGGCTGTCGCTGTGCCTGCTGGCCGCGCGGGCGACCGGCAAGGTGATCCTCGACGGCGTCTACAACGACGTGAAGGACCTTTCCGGGTTCGAAGAGGAATGCGTCCAGGGCCGTCAGTACGGCTTCGACGGCAAGACGCTCATCCACCCGGGCCAGGTCGAGCCGTGCAACCGGATCTTCGCGCCGTCGGAGGAGGAGATCGACCGGTCGCGGCGGATCATCGAGGCTTTCGAGAAGGCGGGCAGCGGTGTGGTCACCGTGGACGGCCGGATGATCGAAAACCTCCACGTCGACAACGCGCGCCGCGTGCTCGCGCTGGCCGAGGCCGTCAAGAGCTGACGGCCCCGGCTCCACGGGTCACTTCGGCAGGTCGTCCGTCCACTCGCCACTGACCGCGAACGTGTCGCCGTTCCCGTTCGTGGCCGGTTTGCCGTCCCGGTCCAGGAACACCGACGAGCTGTCCACCTGGCCGGTCGCGGGGTCGACGACGAGCCGGCCACCGCCGGGGAGCCGGACGCCCTTGCCGTCGGGTAGCCCGGTCACGCCCGGGTCCTCGGCGACCGCGCGGAACGCCGCCGCCCGGACCGCCGGGGGCGCCGGCACCGTGGAAACCAGGTCGATCAACCCTTCGAGCACCGCGATGTCCAGCTCGTGCGCGGGCGTTCCGTGCCGCGTCAGCCCTTCCGAGAGCCAGTTCCGCAGGGCCGCCGGGTCCGGGGGCAGCGCCAAGATCGTGCTGAGGGTGACGTCGTCGTCGCCGTTGATCCGGATGGGCCGGGCTTGGGGCAAGAGCATGATCTTGCGGTGGTTGTTCTCATCGCGGTACCACTCCTGCCCGTCGGTGGTCGTCCAGTACTCCCAGGTTGCCTTGCCCACCTTCGTGGTCGTGTGCCAGTACTTGCCGGTGCCGACCTGGGCGCGCTCGGCGGCCGTGGCCGCCGCCAGCAGGACCTGCCGGCCGGGGTCGACCGGCACCACCGCTTGGGGAGGCGGCGGTGGGGCCGGCGGACCGGGCAC
Source organism: Amycolatopsis sp. NPDC051061 (assembly GCF_040682935.1). Taxonomy (NCBI): domain Bacteria; kingdom Bacillati; phylum Actinomycetota; class Actinomycetes; order Pseudonocardiales; family Pseudonocardiaceae; genus Amycolatopsis; species Amycolatopsis sp. NPDC051061. The sequence continues at coordinate 50,348 of NZ_JBFBBZ010000047.1, read as the reverse complement.
GGTCGTCACCACGGCCGCGACGGCCGCCGCGGCGGCGGCGAGCCCGGTGCCGATCGCCAGCGGGAGCACCCGCTTGCGGCGGCCGCCGAGCATGCGGTTCTGCAGCCGGTGGCGGCTGCGGTCGACGACGTCCTGGGTGGGCTCGTCGGGGAGCAGGGCGCCGCGCAGCGTCTCCAGGTCATTCATCGATGGCCTCCTGGGAGAGAACGGGGGTGAGCTTCTTGCGGGCGCGCGTGAGCCGGGAGCCCACCGTGCCCGGGGAGATGCCGAGGGCCTCGGCGACCTGCGCGTAGCCGAGGTCGGCGAGGGCGACCAGAAGCAGGACGTCGCGTTCGCCGGCGGTCAGCCGCGTCAACGCTTTTCCCAGCTGCCCGCTCATGACGACGCGGTTTTCGTGGCCTTCGGCGGCCCGGGGAGCCTCGAGCCGCGACAGCGCGCGGTAGTGCCTGGCCTCCTTGCGGCGGTGCCGCGACACCAGGTTCGTCGCGATGCCGAACAGCCAGGCCCGCAGGTCGCCGCGGGTGGGGTCGAACGTCTTCCGGCGGTCGAACGCCACGAGGAACGTCTCGGCCGCGACGTCCTCCGCGGCTTGGGCGCCGAGGCGGCCGGCGACGTAGCGGTAAATCGCCCCGAAGTGGCGGTCGTGGACTTCGGTGAACTGCTCGGTGCCGAGCACCGGAGCCGCCGTCATGGGGCTGCCTCTGTCATGGAAATCCTTCCCGTCGGCGACAGCTTCACCACCACTTCGCCACGGGCCCGGATCTTCTTCCCTACCCGATCGGCCAGGGGCGCTGCGGCTCGCGAAGACCTTCGTACGCCGCCGCCGCGCGCAGGACGCCGACGTCGTCGAAGCGGCGGCCGGTGAGCTGGAGGCCGATCGGGCGGCCGTCGTCGGTGTAGCCGCAGTTCAGGGACACCGACGGCTGGCCCGACATGTTGTACGGCACCGTGAACGCGATGTGCTCGAACGGGCGGGCCGGGTCGTTCGTCGGCGACGCCCACTCCGCCGGCGGGGCCGCGACCGGGCACGTCGGGGACAGCACGACGTCGAACGCCGACGTCGCGCGCAGGGCCGCCACGCTGATCGCGTCGATCTGGGCGAAGCCGCGGTAGACGTCCACCCCGGACAGCTCCGCGCCGCCCGCGGCCCAGTTGGCGATGTACGGCAGCACCTTCGCGCGGCGCTCGGGCGGCAGCGCCGACATGTCCGACCAGGCGCGCGTGCGCCAGAAGACGTCCAGGCCGCTGAGCATCTCGCGCGTGAGGAACGACCCGACCGGCTCGACGATCGCGCCCGCGGCCTCGAAGGCCCGGGCCGCCGCCGTGACCGCGTCGCGCGTCGCCAGGTCCACCGGGAGGCCGACGCCGGGGTCGAGGTGCAGGCCGACGCGCAGTCCTCGGACAGAACTGTCGAGCGAAGACCAGTCCAGCTCGGCCGGCGGCAGGCTCAGGTGGTCGCGCGCGTCGGGGGCGGACAGCACGCTCATCAGCAACGCCGTGTCGGCGACCGTGCGCGTCATCGGGCCGGCGACGCGGCCGAGGAACGGCGGGGCGACCGGCACGCGGCCGAAGCTCGGCTTCAACCCGACCAGCCCGCACCACCCCGCGGGCAGCCGGATCGAGCCGCCGATGTCGGTGCCGACGTGCAGCGGGCCGTAGCCGGCGGCGCCCGCCGCACCCGCCCCGGCGCTCGATCCTCCCGGCGAGGCCGACGTCCGCCACGGGTTCCGTGCGGTTTCGTGGAAGCTCGACAGCCCGGACGTCAGCATCCCGTAGTCCGGCATCGTCGTCTTGGCCAGCAGGACGCCGCCGGACTCACGGACTCGCGCGGCCGCGGGCGCGTCTTCCACTGCGGGCACCAAGGCGGTCGCCGCGGTGCCCAGCGGGACCGGCGTGCCACGGGTCGCGATGTTCTCCTTGAGCGTCAGCGGGACGCCGTCGATCGGGCCCAGCGGCTCGTCGGACGCCCAGCGAGCTTCGGACGCCTTCGCGTCGTCTCGCGCGCCTGAAGGCTCGTACGCGTACAACGCGTGCAGCTCAGGCTCTCGCGCCTCGATGCGTGCGAGAACGGCTTCGGTCACCTCGACCGGCGAGAGCGTCTTCGCGCGGTACTGCGCGACGAGTTCGACGGCGGTCAGGTCGGGCAACTCAGGCATGAACGCTCCTCAGGAGGCGGGCGGTTCGAAGCGGCCGTCGACGGCGGTCCAACCGCCGTCCACCGCCAGCACGGAGCCGGTCACGAACGACGAAGCGTCCGAAGCGAGGTACACGACGGCGCCGGCCAGCTCGTCCGGACGCGCCCAGCGCCCCAAGGCGCCCTTCGTCGCGTACGCGTCGTACCACTCCGGGTTCGCCTTGATCTGCGCGGTCAGCGGGGTCTCGACGACGCCGGGGGCGATCGCGTTCACCCGCACCCCGGCCGGGCCGAACTCCGCGGCCGCCGTCCGGAACAGCTGGACGAGCCCGGCTTTCGTCGCCGCGTACGGGCCCTGGCCGGGCTCCACGGTCGTCCCCCGGATCGACGAGAAGCCGATGATGCTCCCCCGCCCCCGCGCGACCATGCCGGCGCCGAACACGCGGACGACCTCGAACGAGACGCCGAGGTTCAGCGCGATCACGCGGTCGAACTCCTCCCGCGTGTAGTCCAGCAAACGTTTGCGGACGTTCGTCGCGGCGGTCAGCACGACGACGTCGAGCGGGCCGAGGTCGGACGCGGCCTGGTCGATGGCGCCGGGAGCGAGCAGGTCGATCTCGTACGCCTCGCCGACGCCGGCCTCGCGCGCGGCTTCGAGGTCACGGTCCGCGCAGACCACCGAGGCGCCGTGGGCGGCCAACGCTCGCGCGGCTTCGCGCCCGATGCCGCCCGCGCCCAGCACCACGGCCCGCCGTCCGTCGAGGCGGAACAGGTTTTCGTAGTTCACGGGCGCAGCACCGCCATCCTGGTCACGGTCAGTTCCTCGACGGCGAACCGCGGTCCCTCACGGCCGATGCCGGAGTCCTTGACCCCGCCGTACGGCATGGTGTCGGAGCGGAAGCCGGGCACTTCGTTGATCACGACACCGCCGACTTCCAGCTCGTCGAGCGCGCGGAACGCCGTGTTCAAGGACTTGCTGTAGACGCTGGCGTGGAGGCCGTAGCGGGACGCGTTCACCGCGGCGAAGGCTTCGTCCACGTCGGACACCGTGCGCACGCAGACGACCGGGCCGAAGATCTCTTCGTCCCAGGCCTCGACGCCATCCGGGACGTCGAGCAGGACGGTCGGCCGCAGCACCGTGCCGTCGATGCCACCGCCGACCTGGCGGCCGCCGGCCTGCTCGATCCACGCGGCGACGCGATCGGTGGAAGCGGGGTCGATCAGCGCGGACACCCGCGTCTTCTCGTCGCGGGGATCGCCGATGACGACCTCGTCGAGCCGGGCCAGGAGCCGTTCGGTGAAGTCGTCGGCGACCGATGCGACGACCAGCACGCGCTGCACCGAAATGCACGCCTGGCCGGAGGCGTAGAAGCCGCCGCGCACCACGGCGTCCACCGCGGCCCCGAGGTCGGCGTCTTCCGCGACGACGAGCGCCGCGTTCGAGCCGAGTTCCAGCAGCGTCTTCGTCGGGGCCGCGTCGCGGGCGATGCGGTGCCCGACCGCGGCCGACCCGGTGAACGAGACCGCGCCGATCCGGCGGTCGGTCGTCAAGGCCGCGCCCACGGACGCGTCCCCGGTGACCAGCTGGACCATGGCGGCGAGCGGCGCCACCGAACGCACGAGGTGGACCAGCCAGAGCGTGGCCAGCGGGGTCTGCGGCGCCGGCTTGACGATCACCGGGCAGCCGGCGGCGATGGCGGGCGCGATCTTGTGCGACGCCAGCAGCAGCGGGTAGTTGAAGCCCGCGATACCGACGACCACGCCGATCGGCTTCCGCTTCCAGAACCCGACCAGACCGTCGCCGGAGGGCAGGAGGTCCAGCGGCACGGTTTCGCCGTGCAGCCGCGACACCTCTTCGGCCGCGGCTTCCCAGGTGACGATCGTGCGGGCGACCTCGACGCGGCAGTCGACCAGCGGCTTTCCGGTTTCCAGGACCAGGAGATCTTCGAATTCGGAGCGACGTGCGGAAAGTGCGGCAGCGACGTCGTTGAGCAGCTTGCGGCGGGTCCGCGAAGGCAGTGAAGCCACTTCGCGCGCGACAGCGACAGCTTCGTCGACAGCGCGTCGAGCCAGCTCCGGCGTCCCGAGGGGTGCGGTGCCGACGACGCTCCCGTCGTACGGGAAAACGATTTCTTCGACGTCCACAGTGGACACCCAGCCGTCACCGACCGGTAAGCCGTCCGGGTACTCAGCCATCGTCACCTCCGCTCAGCCGGGCCAGTTCCGCGCGCAGGTTCGGCGCCGCTTTGAGGAGTTCCCGGGTGTATTCGTGCTCAGGCGCGTCGTAGACCTGCGCCACGTCACCCAGCTCGACGATCTCGCCGCGGCGCATCACCGCGACGCGGTCGCAGACGTGCCGGACGACGCCGAGGTCGTGCGACACGAAGATCAGCGTCAGCGCGAACTGGTCGACCAGCGACGCGAGCAGGTCGAGGATCTGGCCGCGCACGGACACGTCGAGCGCGCTGACCGGCTCGTCGGCGATCAGCACGCTCGGGTGCGGCGCCAGCGCGCGGGCGATCGAGATCCGCTGCCGCTGGCCGCCGGAGAACTGGTGCGGGTAGCGGGCGGCCGCGTCCGCGGGGAGCCCGACCGCCGCCAGCAGCTCGTCGACGAGCTTCGGGTTCCGGCGGCCCAGCGGTTCGGAGACGATGTCGGCGACGCGCATCCGCGGGTCGAGCGAACCCATCGGGTCCTGGAAGACGATCTGCAGCTCGGACCGCAGGAACCCGAGCTTGCGTTCCGGCAGGTCGTCGATGCGGCGGCCCTGGAACGAGACCGTGCCCGCGGTCGGCTTGTCGAGCGCGGCCAGCAGCCGGACCAGCGTGGACTTACCCGAGCCGGACTCGCCGACGATGCCGAACCGCTGCCCCGCTTCGACGTCGAAGCTGATGCCGCGCAGCGCGTGCACGTCCCGCCGGGCGTACCGGCGTTCGAGGTCGCGGACTTCGATGATCGTCATCGCCGGGCCTCCAGGTCCGAGGCGTCCAGGAGCTTGCGCGTGTACTCGTGCTTCGGCGACGTCAGGACTTCGCGCGTCGAGCCCGCTTCGACGATCTCGCCGTCGAGCATCACCAGCACGCGCTCGCACACGGAAGCGACCACCGCGAGGTCGTGCGTGATGAAGAGAAGGGAGCTTTCACGGGAAAGCTCCCTCTTGATGAGGGTCAGGATCTGGGCTTGGACCGTGACGTCGAGGGCGGTGGTCGGCTCGTCGCAGACCAGCAGGGACGGCTCGTTGGCCAGCGCCATCGCCAGCACCACGCGCTGGCGTTGCCCGCCGGACAGCTGGTGCGGGTACGCGCGGGCCGTGCCATCCAGGCCCACCGAGGAAAGCAGCTCTTCGGCGGATCGGCGACGGCCGTGGATCCGGCCGGGCTCGGTGACCTGGCGGCCGACGCGCATGGCCGGGTTCAGCGCCGTCATCGGTTCCTGGAACACCATGGCCAGCTCGTCGCCGCGCAGCCGGGACAGGTCCTTTTCGGACATTCCGAGCAGCTCGCGGCCGTTCACGGAAACCGAACCGGACGCGTGCAGCTCCTCCGGCAGCAGGCCCATGATCGACAACGCCGTCAACGACTTCCCGGACCCGGACTCCCCGATCAGCCCGAGACGCTCACCGGCGCCGATTTCGAAGGAGACGTCGCGAACGAGCGAAGAAACGCTGAGACCCCGCACCGAGAGCGTCATACCTTCGCCGCCAATCGGGGATCCAGCCGGTCGCGCAGGCCGTCGCCGAGGAGGTTGAAGCCGAGGACGGCGACGGCGATCGCGATGCCCGGCACCAACGCCAGCCGCGGCTGCACGGTCAGCAGCTCTTGGGACTCCTGCAGCATCCGGCCCCACGACGGCGTCGGCGGCCGCGTGCCGAACCCGAGGAACGACAGCGCCGCTTCGGCGAGCACGGCGATCGCGAACGACACGGACGCCTGCACGATCAGCAGGCCGGAGATGTTCGGCAGCACGTGCCGCGCCGCGATGGTCAGCCGCGACCGGCCGCCGGCGCGCGCGGCGAGCACGAACTCGGTGCTCATCACCTGCAGCGTCCCGGACCGGGCGATCCGCGCGAACGACGGGATCGTCGCGATGCCGATCGCGACCATCGCCGTGAGCGTGTCCGCCCCGAACACCGCGCCGAACATGATCGCCAGCAGCAGCGCGGGGAACGCGAGCACGAGGTCGTTGACGCGCATGACGAACTCGCCGAGCCACCGCGGGGACATCCCGGCCAGGATGCCCAGCAGCGTCCCGATCACCGCGGCGATGCCGACCGCGACCACACCGACGTACAGCGTGGTCCGCGCGCCCACCATGAGCTGGCTCAGCAGGTCACGGCCGAACTTGTCGGTGCCGAACAGGTTCGAGCCGCCGAAGCCCAGCAGCCGGTGGGCCGCGTCGACCTTCACCGGGTCGAACGGCGTCCAGAAGAACGACAGCACCGCCGCCAGCACGACCAGGCCGACGAGCACCCCACCGAGCACGAGATTGCGCATCACGAACCTCGCAATCGCGGGTCGAGCACGGTGTAGAGGACGTCGACGACGAAGTTGACCAGCAGCACGCCGACCACCAGCACGAGCACGATCCCCTGCACGGTCAGCAGGTCACGCGACGACACCGCGTCCAGCAGCATCGAACCCAGCCCCGGCAGCACGAAGACGCGCTCGACGACGACGGCGCCGATCAGCAGCGTCGCGAGCTGCAGGCCGAGCACGGTGACCACCGGAACGGACGCGTTGCGCAAGCCGTGTCGCACCAGCGCCTGGCCGGGACGTAGGCCCTTCGACCGCGCAGTGCGCAGGTAATCCTGGCCGAGCGTGTCGAGCACCGCGGACCGGACATACCGCGTGAGCACCGCGCCTTGCACCAGCCCGAGTGACAACGCCGGAAGGATCAAACCGCGGAAGAACTCGCCGAAGTCCTGATTCGGCGGCGTCCAGCCACCCGACGGCAGCCAGCGCAGCTGGACCGCGAAGACCTGCACGAGGATGATCCCGGCGAGGAACGCGGGAATCGCGACACCGATCTGCGACAGCCCGGAAACGCCCGCGCCGGACGCTTTCCGGTGCTTCACCGCGGCGAACGTGCCGGCCGGGATCGCGATCACCAGCGCCACCAGCATCCCCGCGCCGACGAGCCAGAGCGTGACACCGAGGCGGTCGAGCAGCTGCGGGCCGATCGTGTCGCGCGTGACGTACGAGCGGCCGAAGTCGCCGTGCAGCACACCGCCGATCCAGTCGAAGTACTGCGTGACGAGCGGGCGGTCGATGCCGAACTCCGCGCGCGTCTTGGCCAGCAGCTCCGGCGTCGCGTTGACGCCGAGCGCGACCTGCGCCGGATCGCCCGGCAGCACGGCCATGAACAGGAACACCACGATCGACGCGACCAGCACGCTGACCACGAAGATCGCCACCCGGCGCAGCACCCTGGCCGTCATCGCGGTGCCAATCCGGTGAGGTCGAACGATTCGCTGACCTGGTTCTGGACGAACCCGCCGACCTTGGCCTTCGCCACGATGACGTTGGGGAACAGGAACAGCCAGTCGGCGGCGGCGTCGGTGTTGAGCTGCCGCGCCACCTGCTTCATGTCCGCGACCTGCTGCTCCGGCGTCCCGCTGTCGGCTTCGGCGAGCAGCTGCTGCACGCGCTTGCTGTCGTAACCCCAGTAGTATTTCGGCTTCCCGAACGTCGTGATGTCGCGGGCCTCGACGTGCTGGATGATCGACAGGTCGTAGTCGTGATCGGTGAACACCTGCTTCAGCCACACCGCCGGGAAGTCGAGGGGCTCGATCGTCGTCCGCACGCCGACGTCGGCGAGCTGCGACTGGACGACCTGCGCGGCCGACACCGCGTACGGCAGGTTCGGGATCCGCAGGCGCAGGTTCAGGTTCGTCGCGTGCGCCTCGGTCAGCAGCGCCTTGGCCTTGGCCGGCTCGAACGGGTAGACGTTCGCCAGGTCTTCGTACCAGGGGTCGGTCGGCGGGACCATGCTGCCGATCAGCGTGCCGCGGCCCGCCCACGCCGTGTCCAGCAACGCCTTCCGGTCGATCGCGTACATCAGCGCTTGCCGCACGCGGACGTCGTTCAGCGGCGCCCGCGCGTTGTTCATCGCCAGCGTGACCTCGCTGTTCGAGGTGCCCTGGACGACCTGGAACCGGTCGTCGGCCTGGAACTGCGGGATCGAGTCGGGCGCGGTGATCGCCGAGATGACGTCGATGCCGTTGCTGTACAGCGCGTTGTTCAGCGCGGTCGGGTCCTTGATGTACTTGAGGACCACCGTTTTGTACGCCGGTTCCCGGCCCCAGTACGCGGGGTTCGCCTTCAGCACCACGGAGTCGCCGCGCTTGCGCGCCGCCACGACGTACGGCCCGGTGCCGATCGGCTTGTTCGCCAGGTCGGCGACGCCGGTCGGGCTGAACATCGCGCCGAGCCGGCTGGTGAGGCTGAACAGCCAGCCGTTGGACGGCTTCGAGAGCACCACCCGCGCGTGGTCCGGCGCGACGACGTCGACGTGGTCGACGACGTCCATCGTGGACTTGATCGAGATCGTCCAGTCGGTCTTCACGCGCAGCAGCGAGAACTTGACGTCTTCGGCGGTGAACGGCGCGCCGTTGCTGAACTTGACGCCTTGGCGCAGCCGGAAGTCGTAGGTCTTCCGGTCCGGGCTGATCGTCCACGACTTCGCCAGCAACGGCACGACCCGGCCCTGCGAGTCGAGCTTCACCAGGCCTTCGTAGACGTTGTAGAGCAGCGCCTGCGGGATCGCGGCGCCGTCGGTGCGGGTGAAGTCGAAGTTCGCCGGCTCCGCCGTGAAGCCGACGGAAAGCGTGTCCGGACCAGCGGAAACGCTGGCCGACGAGCCGGCCGAGCAGCCGGACACCACGAGCAGCAGCGCCGCTGCCAGCACGTGAAGTCGGGCTTTCATTCGGCCTCCAGGTCAGTACACTGGTCTGACCAGTAGCCTGCACTGAGCGGACGACGAGGTCAAGGGATGCGGTTCGAACCGGTGGCTCCGGTCCGCGCGTACGAGCGGGTCGTCGAGCAGATCGAGCAGGCCGTGGTCAGCGGCGCGCTCAAGCCGGGCGAACGCCTTCCCAGCGAACGCGAGCTGATGACGCAGTTCGGTGTCGGCCGCTCGACGGTCCGCGAAGCTCTGCGGGTCCTGCAGGCCGCGGAGATGATCCGGTCCCGGCCCGGCGACCCGCGCGGGCCCGAGGTGCTGGCCGCGTCCCCGGTGGCGTTGCACCGCTCGATGCACCGGCTCGCGCGCGCCGACCACGTCGGGCTCGCGGAGTTGTTGCAGTTCCGGATGATCCTCGACGGCTCGGCCCACCTGCTCGCCGCCGAGCTGCGCACCGCCGACGATCTGGCCGGCCTCGACACGGCGCTGGAAGCGATGCGCGAAGGCGTCTCGCACGGCTATGCGGAGTTCAGCCGCGCCGACGTCGCTTTCCACGAGGTCATCGCGCGCATTTCGCGCAATCCCCTGCTGGTGGTCAGCGAAGAAGTCGTGCGCGGGGTCGTGCTGGAGCTGATCGAGGACAAGCTCGAGCACGCCAGCAACCGGACGTCGCTGATGCGCGCGTGGCTCTCGCACCACGCCGAGGTGCTCGACGCGATCCGGTCGGCCGACGGCACCGGCGCGGCCCACCTGGCCAAACAGGCGTTGTACGACAACTACGCCGAACACGTGCCCGCCGGGCAGCGGCCACTGCTCACGCCGTTGCTGCGGTCCTAGACTGCGCGGGATGGACACGGCGAAACGAGACGGCGTCGGGCTCGCGCTGTCCGGCGGTGGCTACCGCGCGATGCTCTTCCACGCCGGCGCGCTCTGGCGGCTCAACGAACTCGGCTGGCTGCCGAGGTTGACCACCGTCTCCAGCGTCTCCGGCGGTTCGATCGCCGCCGGCGTCCTGGCGCACGCGTGGCACAAGCTGTACTTCGGCGACGACGGCGTCGCGGAGAACTTCGGCAAGGAAGTCGTGCAGCCGCTGCGGAAACTGGCCCGCACCAGCCTCGACGTCCCGGTGACGCTGAAGGCCATGCTGATGCCGTGGCGCAGTGCGGGTGAGGAGTTGGCGCGCCGCTACGCGAAGCACCTCTTCGGCGACTGCCGCCTGGCGGACCTCGACCCGGCCGGCCCGAACTTCGTGTTCACCGCGACCAGCCTGCAGGACGGCTCGCTGTGGTGGTTCTTCCGGCAGCCGGGGCCGCACGGGCAAGTGCCGCTGGCGACCGCGGTGGCCGCGTCGTCGGCCTTCCCGCCGCTGCTGTCGCCGGTCGTGATCCCGGATCCGCACCAGCCGGACCGCAAGATCGTGCTCAGCGACGCCGGCGTGTACGACAACCTCGGCCTCGACCCGATCGAAAACCAGCGCGCGACCGTCCTGGTCAGCGACGCCGGCAAGAAGATGAAGCACGAGGAGCGGCCGAAGCACAACTGGCCGATGCAGCTGTTCCGCGTGCTGACGGTGATGGACAACCAGGTCCGCGAGCTGCGCACCGGCTCGCTGCTGAAGTCTTACGAGGACAAGCGGTTCGCCGGCACGTACTGGGCGACCTACAGCGACATCACGCACTTCGAGCTGCCGGACGCGCTGCCCGCGCCGGTCGAACGGACCCGCGAGCTGGCCGTGACGAAGACGCGGCTGGCCCGGATGTCCGAGAAGCTGCAGGACAACCTGATCAACTGGGGTTACGCGGTCTGCGACGCCGGGATGCGCCGCTGGGTCTGCCCGGAAACCACGCTGAAGCCGGAGTTCCCGTACTCCGGCTCAGGCGTTGGCTAGGTTCGCGTAGACGACGATGTTGTCCTTGTAGCTGTGCTCGGCGTGGTCGAACACACCACCGCACGTGATCAGGCGAAGCTCGGGCTTGTCGCTGTTGCCGTAGACGGCGTCCTTCGGGAACGTGTCCTTCGGGACCTGCGTGACGCGGTCGACGACGAACTTCAGCTTCTTCCCGTCGCTGCGGTCGATGTCGACCTCGTCGCCGGGCGCGAGGTCCTTGAGCTTGTAAAAGATGCCGGGCTTCTTGTCGCCGTCGACGTGCCCGAGCACGATCGCCGGGCCGACGTCACCGGGCACCGGCGAGAGCTTGTACCAGGCCGCCTGCATCGGCTGGTGCACCGACGGGACGGAGATCGAACCGTCGGTCTTGACGGCGACGGCGAGCAAGCTCGACTCCGCGCCGATCTTGGGAATCTTGACCGAGGTGGGCCGGAGTCCCTTGAACGGCGCGGTCACCGGCACCGAGGACGGAACCGGCGCCGGCGCGGCCTTCGGCGGCTCCGGGGTGCTGCAGGCGGCCAGCGTCAGGACGAGCGCGAGGGCCGCGCCCGCCCGGCGGAGCGTCACCTGGCGGTACCGCCGAAGCCGGTCTCGATGCCGCCCTTGGGCGTGACCTTGACCTGGGCCTTCGGAGCGGCGTTGCCGGGAGCGGTGGTGGTCGTCGAAGTCGCCGTGGTCACCGGCGCGGTGCTCGACGCCGGTGCGCTGGTGCTGGTCGGCGTGCTGCTGGTGCTCGTGGCCGGCGGCTGCTCCTGCTCGAAGTCGACGATGCCGTTGCCTTCGACGCCGTTGCAGGTCCAGCTGAACTTGCCGGTCGTCGTGCCGGCGGGCAGTTCGGTGACGCGGACCGTGTAGTTCCAGATCCGGCCGTCGGACTCGTCCTGGTCCGGGCCACCGGTGCTGCTCAGGTACTGGGCGGCGAGGTTGCCGGGCGCACCCGCCGCGCAGTTGATGACCAGGACGCCTTCGCCACCGACACCGACGAAACCGGCGCCGGTGTTGTCCTGGTAGTCGTCCGCCGGCGGCTCGGCCGTCGTGGTCGTGGTCTCCGGCGTGGTGGTCTTGGTGACCTTGGTGGTCGGGTCCGCCGCGGTGGTGGTCCCGGTGGTCGTGACCGGGGTCGACGGGGTCGTGGTCTCCGAAGTGGACGGAGCCGTCGTCGTGGTGGCCGACTCCGAGGTGGTCGTCGTGGTCGTCTCGGGGGTGGTGGTGTCCGTTTCCTGCGCCAGCGCGACCGGCGCGGCGACGAAGGTGGCCAGCGCCGCCGCCGAAACGACACCCGCGACCCGGTTCAGCGTTCTACCCACGATGACTCCCAACGGCGGTTGACCTGCGATGCCGCGACTATCGAGGTTTCACCCGGTCGCGTTACTCCGCCAACGCGCTGTGCAGGTCCCGCCACAGGTCGTCCGGGTCTTCGAGGCCGACGCTGAACCGGATCAGCCCGGCCGGGACGCGCTCCTCACCCGGGAGCCACGCCCGGCGTTCGACCAGGCTTTCGACGCCGCCGAGGCTCGTCGCCGGGACGATCAGCCGGACCGACGCGCAGAACCGGTCGGCGGCCTCCGCGTCGGCCAGCTCGAAGGAGACCATCATCCCGAAGCCGGGGTAGCGCACGCGCGTCACCGCTGGGTGCTCGCCGAGGCGCGAGGCCAGCAGCGCGGCCGTGCGGGACTGCTCGGCCAGCCGGACCGGCATGGTCCGCAAGCCGCGCAGCGCGAGCCAGGCCTCGAGCGCACCCGGCGTCGAGCCGACCCGGGTGCGTGCGCCACGCAGCTCGGCCGCGACCTCGGGATCCTTGGCCACCGTGATGCCCAGCAGCAGGTCGCTGTGCCCGCCGATCAGCTTGGTCGCGCTGTGCACGACGACGTCGGCACCCAGCTCGAGCGGCCGCTGCTGCAACGGCGTCGCGAAGGTGTTGTCGACGACGACCCGGCCGCGCGCCGCGGCGGCGATCGTCTCGATGTCCATCACGTCGAGGGTCGGGTTGGTCGGCGACTCGAGCCAGACCAGGTCGGCCGTCGCGGCCTCGGCGACCCAGGCCGCGGTGTCGGTCGGCTCGAGCTCGGTGACGGCGAGCTTGCCGAGCTTCTGCGCGTGGGCGAGCACCCCGCGCGTCACGGCGTAGCTGAACGTCGGCACGACCACCCGCGCCCCCACCGGCAGCAGGTCCAGCACCGCGGACAGCGTCGCGACGCCGGACGCGAACGCCGTCGCGTGCCCGCCCTCCAGCGCACCGACGGCTTCTTCGAGCGCGTGCCAGGTCGGCGTCCCGTCGCCGCGCGCGTACACGAAGTCGCCACCGGCTCGGTACGTGCTGGTGGCGACGAGCGGGGTGTTCAGCGGCTCGCCGGGGCCGTGCGGCCGGCCGGCGGCGATGGCCTTGGTGCGGGGCGTCCAGTCGTCCATGCGATCACCGTAACCGCAGGTCATGCCGCGGTCACTGTGACGAAGACGGCCGGCTCGCCCCCGCGTCCGGGGGCGAACCGGCCTGGCTCCTTCAGTGGGCGTAGACCTCGAACTCGTAGAGCGAGTACCCGTACTTCGTGCCGCGCTGGACGCCCTGCAGCTTCACGAACCGGGCTTGCGTCGGCGTGAAGGACAAGTTGTCCTGTCCGCCGTCCCCGTTCGTGACGACCGCCGCGTCCGTCCAGGTCACCGCATCCGGCGAGGTCTGGATCCGGTAGCTCTTGCCGTACGCGGACTCCCAGCTCAACCCCACCCGCGAGACCGGCTGCACCGAACCGAGGTCGACGGTGATCGCCTGGTCGTCGCTCCAGTCGCTGGCCCAGCGGGTCGAGTCGTTGCCGTCGATCGCGTTCGACGCCGGCGAGTTGTAGAAGCCGGACTCGGCGCTCGTGGCGCTGACCGTCTTCCCCGGCGCGAGGTTCGCGATGGTGTCCCCGCGGTGCGCGGTGTACTCGACGACCTGCTGGAACGTCGGGCGGTTCTGCCAGCTGATCTTGTCCTGCGTGATGCCGCCGAGCGCGGTGTGCACGATCGTGTCGGCGCACCACTGGTCGCCGGCCGAGCAGGACGCGTCACCGGGGTAGACGGTGTTCGCGGGCTGGCCGGCGGCGGTGGTCAGCGAGTCGACGAGCGCCTGGCGGCACGTCGTGACGTTCCCGCCGCCGCAGAACGTCTGGCCGAGCGGGCCGGCGACCGGCTGGCCGAGCACCTGCCGGATGTCCTTGCTGACGTAACCCCACCAGCCGAACTGGAACGACGAACCCTTGTGGGGCTGGCCGGTGTGCTGGCCGTTGCCGTTCTGGAAGCCGGACGGGCTTTCGTTGATGCCCAGCACGCCGGTCATCGCGTTGTACACGTCGTCGCCCATGCCCGGCTTGAACTCGGCCTGGACGAGCAGCGGCCACCAGGCGTCGAAGATGCGGATCGCGTCGGCGTCGGCGTACGCCTTGCTACCCGGCGAAGTCTCCGTACGTCGATGGCCGTTGGCGAGCCACGTCTTCAGCTTCGCCTCGGCGTCGGCGGCCGCACCGGTGGCCGGCGTCTTGTCGAGCACCTGCAGCAGCAGCGGCAGGACGCGCTCGGCGCGCAGGTCGGCCAGCGCGGCGTCCTCCATCGCCTGGGTCAGGTTGACCCGGGTGACCTTGGTACCGGTGAGGATCATCGTCTTGACACGCGTGTCGAGCAGGTCGACGCGGTGCACGGCCGACTTGTCCGCCCCGGCGGCCGCGTAGCCGTTGGCCTGCGCGTTGTTCCAGCTGACGTAGTAGTCCTGGTTGATCGACTGCGGGTGCTGCGACGCCGGCGTGTAGGTCGCGACGTTGCCCGCCGGGTTCCAGCCGTTCCAGTCGTGGCCCTGGTTGCCCCACACCGGCATGTTCGGGTCCACATCGGACTGCCGGGACGGGTTGCTGCCGGAGTTGAAGTACGCGATGTCCTTCGAGTCGGCGTAGAACCAGTTGAACGTGTAGTTGATGTCGGCCGCGGCCTTCTGGAAGTCGGCCGCGGACTTGACGAAGCCCGGGTCGTTCAGCTCCTGGAAGCCGATCAGCGAGTCGACCTCGTGGAAGTAGGACGAGCGCAGCGCCGCGTACGCCACCGGCTTGCCGCCGACGGTCGCCCGGCTCTGCACCGGCCCGTACTTCGTCCGGTAGCTGCGCAGGGTGTACGAGCCCGCCGCGGTCCCGTCGGCCACGGTCGGCTTCCAGGCGTTCTTGACCTCGATGGTGTCCATCGGGATGCACTGGCCTTGCCAGGTGTAGTAGTTCGAGTCCTTCGTCGGCGCCTTGCCGGTCGGGTCGCACAGCTGCAGCGCGTAGGTGTCGATGATGTCCTGCGCCGACGTCGTCGCGCTCCACGAGTAGTCCTGGCCGCGGCCGAGGAGCGTGTACATGCTCAGGCCGGCGAAAGCCGCGCCGCGCGAGCTGATGCCCGGGCCCTGCAGCTCCTGCAACAGCAGCAGCTGCGGCGCGAAGTAGCCGGTCTGCGGGCCGAACACCGCGACCGGGTGGCCGCTGGCGGTCTTCGCGCCGGAGACGAGCAGCGCGTTCGACATGCCGTGCTTCTCGCTCAGCATGTTGCCCGGCAGCACGCCGTTGTCGAACATCCCGCGGGCGGGCTCCTGCTCGGCGGGCGCGGGGACGTCCACAGTGGACGGCGTCGCGGTCGAGGCCGAGCCGGTCCGGTCGAACACCAGCTGCTGCCCGGTCACCGAACCCTTGTCCGGCAGGGCCTGCCCGACCGCGTTGGCCGGCGTCTTGCCGTACGGGAAGGTCTGGCCGTCGTGCAGCGTCTTGACGGCTTCGGGGTCGTCCTCCGCGCGCAGGCTCTGCCACACCTTCTCGCCCTGGACGACGCCGTACTTCTCCTGCATCGCGAGCTTCGCGATGGCGTTCTGCACCTCACCGCCGCCGCCCGCGCCGAACTCGGCGCCGACCAGCGAGGCGAGCGCGACGAGGTCGGTCAGCTTGAACGGGTCGATCGTGCCGGCGTTCGTGATCGCGTCGACGTGCCCGGTCAGCACGTACTCGCCCGGGAAGTACCGGCCGCTGTGGGAGTCGTTGATGTACTTGTTGATGCCGTCGACGTAGGCCTGCGCGTCGGCGAGACCCTGCGCGCCACGCGGGCCGCTGCTCGCCACGTGGTCGATCTGCTGCTGCAGCTCGGCCTCGGTGTACGGCGCGTTCGCGAAGAACTGCTGCTCGAGCTCGCGGTTGGCCTCGGCGCCGCCGGCGAACGGCGTCACCTGGCCGCGGGCGGCGTGGCGCAGCACGTCCATCAGCCACAGCCGGTCCTGCGCGGCGGCGTACCCGGCGCCGAACTCCGTGCCGCTGCGCGTGGTCCCGGTGATGTGCGGGACGCCGAGTGCCTTGTCCCGCACGATCGTGACGTCCGAACGCGGCGTCGTCGTGCTCGCGACCTGGTCGGCCGCGACGCCGAACGAAGAGTCGTTGAAGTACTGGCTGATCGTGCTGGTGGTCAGCGACTGGTAGCCGCCCGCCAGCGACGCGTACTTGCCGATCTGGTCGGCCGCGTGCGCGGGCCGGGTGCCCAGCACCTTGTGCGCCAGGATCTCGGCGAGGGTGGCGCTGCCCTGTTCGCCGGGCGGCAGGATGTCGTTGCACTGCCCACCGCAGTAGTCGTCGGGCGACGCGGCCGCCTGCGCGGTCGGAGCGGTGACGGCGACTTGGGTCAGGCCGGCCACAAGGGCCCCCAAAGCCGTCAAGGTCAGGGCGCGGATGCCACGTCGCATGCCGGGCTCCCCTCAGTCAGAAGAGTGACGAAGCGCACGCTACCGAGCAGTAGCCGAAGTGTGAAGACTTTTCGCGTTTTTCAGCCCTTGGACGTAGTCCGTTCGGCGCAGCCTCGCGCGCGTGGGTACCGTGAGTGCCATGACCTTGGAAAAGCCCCAGATCGACCGCCCCGAGGGCACCCCTCCGGCCGACCTCGAGATCACCGACATCACGGTCGGTGACGGCGCGGAGGCCACGCCCGGCAAGGCCGTCACCGTGCACTACGTCGGTGTCTCGCACTCGACCGGCGAGGAGTTCGACGCGTCCTGGAACCGCGGCGAGCCGCTGCGCTTCGGCCTCGGCGCCGGCCAGGTCATCTCCGGCTGGGACAAGGGCGTCGAGGGCATGAAGATCGGCGGCCGCCGCCAGCTCGTCATCCCGCCGCACCTGGCCTACGGCGACCGCGGCGCGGGCGGCGTCATCAAGCCCGGCGAGACCCTGGTCTTCGTGGTCGACCTGGTCGGCGTGCACTGATTTCTTCCGGCGGTGGCGGGGATTCCCGCCACCGCCTTTTCGTTTTTCGCTACTCTCGCCCCCGTCGCCGGCCGTTGAGCCGGCCCTGAACGGGGGTTCTTCCATGCGCACACGCGCTCTTCTGTCCGCAACGCTCTTCGCGCTCGCCGCGGCGGTGGTCACCGCGGCGCCGGCTTCGGCCGTGGCCAACGGCGCCGACGTCCCGCAGGGGACGTTCAAGTTCGCCGCGAAGCTGACCATGACGGACATCCCGAAACCCGACGGCACCAAGTACAACAGCGCCTGCTCGGGTTCCCTGATCGCCAAGAAGTGGATC
Source organism: Amycolatopsis sp. NPDC051061 (assembly GCF_040682935.1). Classification (NCBI taxonomy): domain Bacteria; kingdom Bacillati; phylum Actinomycetota; class Actinomycetes; order Pseudonocardiales; family Pseudonocardiaceae; genus Amycolatopsis; species Amycolatopsis sp. NPDC051061. The sequence goes on along the minus strand of NZ_JBFBBZ010000047.1, from coordinate 32,877 downwards.
ATCACGGCCGGCCACTGCTTCCACGACGCGGCCCGCAACCCGGTGTCCGGCCCGGTGCCGTACCCGACGTCCGTGCTGCTGGGCACGTCCACCGTGGACAAGCCGGGGGTCACGCGCAACGTCGTGACGGTGTACCAGTCACCGAGCAACGACATCGCGATCGCCGAGCTCGACAAGGCGGTGTACGGCATCGAGCCGCTGTCGATCGCCCACAAGGCGCCGGTGGTGGACCAGAAGGTCGTGCTGGCGGGCTGGGGCAGCCTCACCGCGGTCGACCCGACGCCGGGCACCAAGCTCCAGCAGGGCCTGATGAAGGTTGCCACGGTCGACGCGCTCTACACCGGCATCAAGGGCCTGGCCCCGACGTCGACGACGAGCGCGTGCACGTACGACTCGGGCGCGCCGTACTTCGTGCCGACGGGCAAGAACGGCGGCCGACTGGTGTCCATCGAGAGCGACGGCCCGGACTGCCCCCACGACCAGGCGGAGACCACCGCCCGCGTGGACGTGGTCGCGGACTGGATCGCCTCGCACCTCGGCTGATCTCCGTCCGGGCGTCACCCGATGGGCCACCGGGTGACGCCCGGCCAGGGAATTCCGCAGGGGCCGCGGCGGCCCTAACGTCGAACGTCGACCACCGACTCGACGAAGGGGAAGAATGCGCCCGCGCGCTCTGCTCGCCGCTGTTGTTTTGACCATCACCACCGCCACCGCCCCCACCGCCCTGGCCGCGCCGGGGATCGCCCACGGCTCCGACGTGCCGGACGGGCAGTACGGGTTCGTCGTGAAGCTCGCGATGACGAAGATCCCGCGCCCGGACGGCTCCACCTACAGCAGTTACTGCACCGGCGCCCTGATCGCCCCGGGCTGGGTCCTGACGACGGGCCACTGCTTCCACGACGCGAACCGCAACCGCGTCTCGGGCAAGGCCCCGTACCCGACGACGGCGACCCTGGGCCTGGTCGACGAGGCGACGGAGTCCGGCGTCGCCCGCAGGGTGACCGACGTGGTCCAGGCCAAAGAGAACGACGTGGCCCTGATCGAGCTCGACACCCCGGTGACCACGGTCCAGCCCCTGAGGGTGAGCCACGCGGTGCCGAAGGTCGGCCAGCAGCTGACCTTGGCGGGCTGGGGCAGCCTGACGGGCACGGACCCCAAGCCGGCGACCCGCATGCAGCAGGGCACGGTGGCGGTCGCGAAGGTGGAGCCGACGACCCTGGGCGTCCGCGGAGCGGCCCCCGAGATCACCACGAGCGCGTGCACGTACGACTCGGGAGCTCCCTACTTCACCGGGACCGAACTGGTGGCCCTGGAGGCCACCGGCCCGGGCTGCCCCCACGCGGGCATCGAGACGACGAGCCGAGCGGACGTCTTGGCCGCCTGGATCACCAAAACGACGGCTTGATACACCTCGAAGTGCGCCGTGAGCGAACACCACGCAGAGCCAAACGGGTGATATTCCCCACCAACCCCAGCCACACCGGGAGGTGAGAAGCGGCACCGTGGGGGTCCGGGGGCTCGGCCCCCGGGAGAAATAGGGAAAACGGGAAGAGGCCCGGTCGCGCTAGCGACCGGGCCTCTGAACAGCGTGGGCGAGGAGGGAGTTGAACCCTCACGTCCTTTCGGACACACGGACCTGAACCGTGCGCGTCTGCCATTCCGCCACTCGCCCGAGTGCTACTCACTGACAGCGAAGAGAAGACTAGCAGGTGGTTCTCACCGGTTTCACCGGGGGCCGTGTCGAGGCGGGCTCACCCGGATAGGATCGATAGCGGAAGCACACGTGTGAGGAGGTTTTCCCCGGTGAGCCGCGTCGAGCGTTTTGACAGACGACTCGAGAACCTGGTGGGGAACACTTTCGCGCGCATGTTCGGTGGCAACGTCGTCACGCAGGAAGTGGCGATCGCCCTGGAGCGGGAGAGTGAGGAGAACGTTCGTGAGCTGGCAGGCGGTCGGCAGCTCGCCCCCAATCACTACATCGTGTCCCTGGGGGCGGCTGACCACGAGCGCATGGCCGGTGACGAGCAACGGGTCACCCAGGTGCTGGCCAAGGCGGTGGCGGAACACCTCGCCGCCGAGGGCCTGGACACCTATGGTGACGTCGTCGTATCACTCGAGCGCAACGAGGCGCTGCATACTGGACAGTTCAAGACCCGTTCGTCCGTCGATCCCGACGCCCGCCCCTCAGGCGCCGGTTCACCGCGGTCGGCACGACCCAGCAACGCAGGAGACCCAGCAATGAGCCAGCCCCCCGGCTACGGCCAATACGACCAGGGTGACCCGTACGGCCAGCAGGGCCAGTACGGCTACGGACAGCAGGGTGGCCAGCAGCCCGGGTACGACCAGGGTTACGGCCAGCAGCAGGGTGGCTACGACCAGTACGGCCAACCCCAGCAGGGCGGTGCCTACGACCAGGGGTACGCCCAGCAGCAGGCCGGCTACGAGCAGGGCGGCTACGCCCAGCCCCAGCAGGGCGGCTACGACCAGGGTTACGGCCAGGGCCAGCAGCCCGCCTACGACCAGGGCGGCTACGCCCAGCCCCAGCAAGGTGGCTACGAGCAGGGCGGCTACCAGCAGGGTGGCTACGACCAGTACGCCGGCCAGCAGCAGCCCGGGTACGACCAGTACGGCGGCCAGCAGCAGGGCGGCTACGACCAGTACGGGCAGCAGCAGGCGTACGGCCAGCCGGCCGCCGACCCGTACGGCCAGCAGCAGGGCGGCTACGCCCCGCCCGCGGCCGGCCGCCAGCTCGCGGCGAGCCTGCAGCTGGACGACGGCTCGAACCGGACGTACTCGCTCAAGCAGGGCGGGAACGTCGTGGGCCGCGGCCAGGACGCGGACTTCCGGCTGCCGGACACCGGCGTCTCGCGCCGCCACCTGGAGATCACCTGGGACGGCCAGAGCGCGACGCTCGCCGACATCGGCTCGACCAACGGAACGACCGTGAACGGCACTCCGGTCCAGACCTGGCAGCTCGCGGACGGCGACGTCATCCGGGTGGGTCACTCCTCACTCGTGTTCCGTACGCAGGGCTGACTGGGGGCACGGAATACTGTTCCCGCAGAATTGACGTGCGGGGGGACCGCGGCGTACCCGCGTCGCGGCTGCACGGACGAGTCGGGAGCGGACACACCAAGTGCCAGAGCTGGTCGTACAACTCACCAGGGTGGGCTTCCTCGTGCTGCTCTGGCTCTTCGTGTTCGCCGCGCTCAGAGTCGTCCGCTCGGACCTCTACGCGGCGTCGGGTATGCGCGTCCAGGTGCCGACCTTCGGACGCAAGAAAGAGAAGAAGCCGCGCAACAGCAAGTCACCGCAGCAGCTGCTGGTGACCCACGGTGCGCTGGCCGGAACCCGCATCGCGCTCGACGGACGGCCGATCCTGATCGGCCGCGCCGACGACTCCACGCTGGTGCTCGACGACGACTACGCGTCGACCCGGCACGCCCGGATCGCCCAGCGCGGTGAGGACTGGTACGTGGAAGATCTGGGCTCGACGAACGGGACGTATCTCGACCGGGCTAAGGTCACTGCACCCCTCCGGGTCCCGCTCGGAGTCCCCATCCGGATCGGCAAGACGGTGATCGAGCTTCGCCCATGACTCTCGTCCTCCGCTACGCAGCCCGCAGCGACCGGGGCCTGGTGCGTTCGAGCAACCAGGACTCCGTGTACGCCGGCCCTCGCCTGCTCGCGCTCGCCGACGGTATGGGTGGCCACGCGGCGGGTGAGGTGGCCAGCAAGGTCGTCATCGCCTCGCTCGCGCCGCTCGACGACGACGAACCCCGCGACGACCTGCTCGCCCAGCTGCGAGAGGCGGTGGCGAACGGCAACGCCGCGATCGCCGAGCTCGTCTCGCAGGACCCCGACCTTGACGGCATGGGCACGACGCTCACGGCCGTCCTGTTCGCCGGCACCCGCCTCGGGCTGGTGCACGTCGGCGACTCACGCGCGTACCTGCTGAGGGGCGGCCAGTTCGCCCAGATCACGCGGGACGACAGCTTCGTCAACGAACTGCTGGAGCAGGGCCGGATCACGCCCGAAGAGGCGGCGGTCCACCCGCAGCGTTCGCTGCTGCTGAAGGCGCTCACCGGGCACGAGGTCGAACCGAGCCTGACCGTGCGCGAAGCCCGCTCCGGCGACCGCTACCTGATCTGCTCGGACGGCTTGTCCGGCATGGTCAGCGACGAGACGCTGACCGAAGCCGTGCAGATCCCGGACCCGCAGAAGTGCGCGGACCGGATGATCGAGCTGGCGCTCAAGGGCGGCGGCACCGACAACGTCACGGTGATCATCGCCGACGTCGTCGACGTCGACTTCGGCGAGGACGCGCCCATCGTGGGCGGCGCCGCCGGGGACGGCAGCGACGAGCTGCACCAGGGCGACTCGCCCGCGGCGCGGGCGAGGGCGCTGACCCAGCCACCGCAGCAGCCGCGCCCGGAGCTGCCCCAGCCGAGCGTGGATCCGAAGGCCAGGCGCCGGAAGCGGTTCCGCTGGCTCGCGGGCGCGCTGGTGGTGCTCGTGGTGCTCGCCGCGGCCGCCATCGCGACCCGGTACTTCGTGCTGAGTCAGTACTATGTCGGCGAAGGTGCGGACCAGGAGGTCGTGATCTACCGCGGCGTCCCCGGCAGCATCCTCGGCATCGACCTGCACACCTACGAGCAGGGCTCGTGCCCGCCCAACCAGGTGTGCACGGACAAGCTGCGCGTCGACCAGCTCCAGGAAGACGCGCGGCTGGCGGTGCAGAACGGCGTCAAGAAGGACAGCCTCGACGACGCGCGGAAGTACATCGACGACTTCCTGCAGCTGCACAAGCGCCTGAACAACTGCGCGCCGGCGGGCGGCCAGCCGTCCCTGACGCCGACACCCACGGTCACGCCGACGCCCACCCCGTCGGCACCGGCCGGCTCCACTGCTCCGTCGTCGGCGAACCAGCCAGCGGGGAGGGACTGCTCGACGCCGAGTTCGACGGCACCGACGACGGGAGGCGGTAACTGATGAGCCAGCCCGTCGCGCGCACCGCCGAGCCGCTCGCTGCGCAGTTCCAGACGAACCCGCCGCGCGACGTCCCGACCCGCCGCAACACCGAGCTGGTGCTGCTGGGGTTCGCCGCGTTCATCGTCACCATCGCCCTGGTGCTGGTGGAGGCGAACCAGGAGCAGCAGCTCACCTGGTCGATCGTCTGGCTCGGCCTCGCCTACCTCGCCATCTTCGCCGCGGCGCACCTGGCGGTGCGGAAGTGGGCGCCGTACGCGGACCCGGTGCTGCTCCCCTGCGTCGCGCTGCTGAACGGCATCGGCCTGGTGATGATCCACCGGATCGACCTGGCGCTGGCGGAACGCGCCGCCCAGAACGGCAAGGACTACACCCCCGCCGTCACCGCGCAGGTGCTGTTCACGGTCATCTCGCTGGCGTTCTTCGTCGCCGTGCTGGTCGTGGTCAACGACCACCGCACGCTGACGCGTTATGGCTACACCGCGGGCCTGATCGGGATCGTCGCGCTGGCCCTGCCGGCGCTGCTGCCGTCGAGCCTGTCCGAGGTCAACGGCGCCAAGGTGTGGCTGAAGCTGCCGGGGTTCTCGATCCAGCCGGGCGAGTTCGCGAAGATCCTGCTGATGGTCTTCTTCGCCTCGTTCCTGGTGTCCAAGCGCGACCTGTTCATGGTGGCGGGCAAGAAGTTCCTCGGCGTCGAGCTGCCGCGCGCCCGTGACCTGGGCCCCATCCTCATCGCCGCGGTCGCCTGCATCGGCATCCTGGTGTTCGAGAAGGACCTCGGCACGTCGCTGCTGTTCTTCAGCGTCATCCTGATGATGCTGTACGTCGCGACCGAGCGGATCATCTGGGTCGTCCTCGGCCTCAGCTTCTTCGTCGGCGGCTGCCTGATCGCCTACAACCTCTTCACCCACGTCCAGCAGCGCGTCGCCAACTGGCTCGACCCGCTGGCCACCTACGACAAGCTCGGCGGCGGCTACCAGATCGCGCAGGGCCTGTTCGGGCTCGGCACCGGCGGCATCGGGGGCACGGGCCTCGGCGCCGGGCGCCCGGACATGGTCCCGGAGGCGAACACCGACTTCATCACCGCCGCGATCGGCGAAGAGCTCGGCTTCATCGGCCTGGCCGCCGTCCTGATGCTGTACTTGCTGGTCGCGATGCGCGGCATGCGGAGCGCGCTCGCGGTGCGGGACACGTTCGGCAAGCTGCTCGGCGGCGGGCTGGCGTTCACCATGGTCATGCAGATCTTCGTCGTCGTCGGCGGGGTCACGAAACTCATCCCGGAGACCGGTATCACCGCCCCCTTCCTGTCGAAGGGTGGTTCGTCGCTGCTGGCGAACTACATCCTCGTCGCGCTGCTGCTCCGGGTCTCCGACGCGGCCCGGCGGCCGTCCGCCCGTCCGAAGCCACAGCAGCAGCCGCAGGCGCCGATCGCCGAGGCGCACACCGTGCTCGTGCAGCGCCCGCCGGCGGACGGGGGCGTCCAGGCATGAACACCCCGCTGCGCAAGGTCGGCATGGCGATGCTCGCCATGGTCGTCCTGCTGCTCGCGAACGCCACCTACATCCAGGTCGTGAAGGCCGACGACTACCGCACCGACTCGCGCAACGCCCGGGTCCTCTACGACGAGTTCGCCCGCCGCCGCGGCCAGATCGTCTCGCAGGCGAACGGCGAAGTGCTGGCGAAGGTCGACCCGTCGAACGACAAGTACAAGTACACCCGGTCCTACGTCGACGGGCCGATGTACGCCCCGGTCACCGGCTACTACTCGATCAACTACGGCTCCGGCGGGCTCGAGCGCTCCGAGGACGACGTCCTCAACGGCTCGGACCCGCGGCTGTTCGTCCGCCGGCTGTCGGACATGGTCACCGGCCGCGACCCCAGTGGCGGGAACGTCCGGCTGACCATCGACCCGGCCGTCCAGAAGGCCGCTTACGACCTGATGACGCAGCGGGGCTACACCGGCGCCGTCGTGGCGATGGAGCCCAAGACCGGCCGGATCCTGGCGATGGTGTCGACGCCGTCGTTCGACCCGAACAAGCTGGCGTCGCACACGTCGAAGGCGCAGACCGACGCCTGGAACTCCTACGTCAAGGACCCGAAGAACCCGATGCTGAACCGGGCGATCTCGGAGACCTACCCGCCGGGGTCGACGTTCAAGCTGGTCACCGCGTCGGCCGTGCTCGAGGACGGCAAGGGGCCGGACACCCCGGTCAACCCGGCGCCGAACACGAAGCTGCCCGGCACGAGCGTCACGCTGGAGAACTACGCCGGCGAGGCCTGCCCGGGGACGACGTTCAAGGACGCGCTCGCGCACTCCTGCAACGTGCCGTTCGCGGAGTTCGCCGGCCAGCTCGGCGCGGACAAGATGAAGAAGACGGCGGCGAACTTCGGCATCGGGCAGACCGACCTGACCGTGCCGATGAAGGTGGCGCCGTCCACGGTCGGCCCGCTCGACTCGCAGGGCGCGCTCTACCAGAGCGGCATCGGCCAGCGCGACGTCCGGCTGACCCCGCTGCAGGACTGCCTGCTCGCGGCCACCGTGGCCAACGGCGGGATGGCGATGAAGCCGCAGCTGGTGCAGTCGGTGCTGGCGCCGGACCTGTCGACCATCGAGGACTACAGTCCCACCGAGCTCACCGGCACGGCGGCACTCTCGTCGTCGAACGCCGCGATCCTCAAGGACATGATGATCGCTTCCGAGGGCTTCACCAAGGGCGGCGGCAAGCGCGCCGACATCCAGATCGCGTCGAAGACCGGCACCGCCGAGCACGGCACGGACTCCAAGAACACCGCCCCGCACGCCTGGTACACCGCCTTCGCCCCGGCGAACGACCCGCAGATCGCGGTCGCCGTCATCGTCGAAGACGGCGGAAACCGCGGGCTCGCGGCCACCGGCGGCTCGGTCGCCGCCGAGATCGGCCGCGCGGCGATCAACGCGAAACTCGGGGGTGGATAGCGCATGCTGTCCTCCGGTCACCTGCTGGCCGAGCGCTACAAGCTGACGAGCCGGATCGCCGTCGGCGGGATGGGTGAGGTCTGGCAGGCCAGCGACACCCGGCTCGACCGGACCGTGGCCGTCAAGATCCTCAAGTCCGAGCTCTCCGGCGACGCCGAGTTCCTCCACCGGTTCCGCACCGAAGCGCGGATGACGGCGTCCCTCAACCACCCCGGCATCGCCGCGGTGCACGACTACGGCGAGACCATCTTCGACGGTGACCTCTCGATCGCCTACCTGGTGATGGAGCTCGTCGACGGCGATCCGCTGGCCGGCTTGCTGGCCAAGCACGGGCGGCTGTCGGCGGAGTTCACGCTCGACATGCTCGAGCAGGCGGGCAACGCGCTGCAGGCCGCGCACTCCCACGGCCTGGTCCACCGCGACGTCAAGCCGGGCAACATCCTCGTGACGCCCGCGGGCCAGGTGAAGATCACCGACTTCGGCGTCGCGAAGGCGGCCGACGCGGCGCCGGTCACCCGCTCCGGCATGGTCATGGGCACCGCGCACTACATCGCCCCGGAGCAGGCGCTCGGGCACCCGGCCGAGCCGGCGTCCGACGTCTACTCGCTGGCGGTGTGCGGCTACGAATGCCTCGCCGGGCACCGGCCGTTCCTGTCCGAAAACGCCGTGACGGTCGCGATGATGCACATCCGCGACATCGCGCCGCCGCTGCCGCCGGACGTCCCGCCCGCCGCGCGTGCGGTGATCGAGGCGACGCTGGTCAAGGACCCGCGGCAGCGCTACAACAACGGCGGCGAGTTCGCGTCCGCCGTCGCCGCGGTCCGCGCCGGGATGCCGCTGCCCACGCCGTCCGGGCTGGTCAACGCCGCGTACTCGACCGGTCAGCAACCGGTGCAGCAGCAGCCGGTCCAGACCGGCCAGCACCCGATCCAGCAGCAGCCGCCGGTCCCGCAGCAGGTTCCTCCGCCGCAGCAGCACATGCCGGTCGGCCCGCCGTCGCCGGCGGTGAACCCGATGGTCGCCATCGGCCCGCCGTCCCGGCCCGTGCTGCGCCCGGCCATGGTGCCGGTGGCCCGGAAGAAGTCCCAGTGGGGTTGGTGGGCGCTCCTCGCGGCCATCCTGCTCGTTGTCCTGGTGGCGGGCATCGTCCTGGTGGCGAAGATGATCGGCAGCTCGGGCTCGCCACCGCACACCGGCCAGACGACGAGCCAGGTGGTCCCGGGCAGACAGCCGCCCGCGGAGGAGCCCCCCGCTTCCAGCGCCTATCCGGCGGAGGCTCCCGGCACGACCGACGATGGCCAGCAAGGCATCATGACCACACCTTGGACGGAATGGAACGGCACCCAGAGATGAGCACACCCAGACTGCTCTCCAACCGGTACGAGCTGGGCGAAACGCTCGGCTACGGAGGCATGTCCGAGGTCCATCACGGCCACGACGTGCGACTGGGCCGGGAAGTCGCGATCAAGATCCTCCGTGCCGACCTTGCCAGGGATCCGCAGTTCCTGGAGCGCTTCCGCCGTGAGGCCCAGAACGCCGCCGCGCTGAACCACCCGGCGATCGTCGCGGTCTACGACACGGGTGAGGCGAACGCCGAGTTCGGCCCGCTGCCGTACATCGTCATGGAGTACGTCGAAGGCCGGACGCTGCGCGACATCGTCAAGACCGAGGGCCCGATGTCGCAGAAGCGGGCCATGGAGGTCATGGCCGACGTCTGCGCGGCGCTCGACTTCTCCCACCGCCACGGCATCGTGCACCGCGACGTCAAGCCGGCCAACGTGATGATCACGAAGAACGGCGCGGTCAAGGTGATGGACTTCGGCATCGCGCGCGCGATGCACGACGGCCAGTCCGCCATGACCCAGACCGCCGCGGTGATCGGCACGGCGCAGTACCTGTCGCCGGAGCAGGCCCGCGGCGAGTCGGTCGACGCCCGTTCCGACGTCTACGCCGCCGGGTGCGTGCTGTACGAGCTGATCACCGGCGAGCCGCCGTTCACCGGGGACTCCCCGGTCGCGGTCGCCTACCAGCACGTCCGTGAAGACCCGAGCCCGCCGTCGTCGGTGAACCCGGCGGTGGCGCCCGAGCTGGACGCGGTCGTGCTGAAGGCACTGGCCAAAGGCCCGGCGAACCGCTACCAGTCGGCGGCGGAGATGCGCTCGGACCTGGTGCGCACGCTCTCGGGCCAGCGCCCGGCGGCACCGATGGTGATGTCCGAGGACGAGCGCACGCAGGTGATGAACTCCGACCGGCGGCAGCCGCAGCGCTACGAGGAGTACGACACCCCGGACGACGAGGACCCGAAGGCCAAGCGCCGTCGCCGGACGCTCCTGGCCGCGCTGGCCGCCGTGTTCGTGCTGGGCGCGGTGCTGCTGATCATGTGGCTGTCGGGCGCTTTCAAGGGCGGCGGCGGCGAGGAACCGAACACGGTGGCGATCCCGGACGTCAAGGGACAGTCGGAGCTCGCGGCCAAGAACACCCTGCGTGAGAAGGGTTTCAACAACTTCGCGCCCAACAAGACGGTGATCTGCGGGGTGCCCGACGCGAGCGGGAACACGCCGTGCACCAACGACCAGGTCAACCAGGTCATCTCGGTGACCCCCGACGTCGGGACACCGGTCGCCACGGCGGCGCAGATCACGCTCACCATCGGCCAGCCCCCGGGCACGGCGAAGGTGCCGGACCTCAAGGGCCTCTCCCAAGGTGACGCGGAAGCGAAGCTGAAGGAAGTCGGCCTCACCCTGAACCCGTCGGTGCAGGAAGTCGACACCGACGACCAGGACCAGGTGGGGAAGGTCGTCAACCAGACCCCCCAGGCGGGCAGCGACGCCCAGCAGGGCGCGAGCGTGTCCATCTCCATCGGCAAGGGCAAGCAGCTGAAGCAGGTCCCGAACCTCATCGGCAAGACCTTCGCCGAGGCCAGCTCCACCCTCACCGGCATGGGCTTCACCGTGAAGCGGGTGGAACAGCAGTCCGACCAGCCCAAGGAACAGGTCATCCAGCAGACCCCGAACGGCGGTCAGGTGACGGTCGGCAGCCAGATCACCCTGACCGTCTCCACGGGTCAGCCGGACAACAAGATCGAGATGCCGTCCCTGGTCGGCATGACGGTCGACGACGCTCAGCAGAAGCTGGAAAGCATGGGCTGGCAAGGGACGCTGAAGCAGCAGTCCGACCGGACCAGCAACAAACCCGAGAACACGATCACCAGGCAGACCCCTACCCCGGGTACGCAGATCGACAAGAACCAGAACGTGACGGTCTTCGTGTCGGAGGGCCCGTTGTTCCCGACGACCTCCAGCGGCCCCTGATCCCAGGTCACGAAGAAGGCCCGCACGGTTCGCCGTGCGGGCCTTCTTCGTCGTTCAGGCTTGGTCGAGAAATCCTTGGACGGCACCGAGAACCTGCTCGGCGTCGCTCGCGGGACCGCAGTCGAGCTCCAGTTCCTCGGCCGCGCCGGAGCGTTTGACCTTCAGGGAAACACGGCCTTCCCGGTAGCGCCGCAGCCAAGCGAAGAGCGATCGGCAGAAGACGCCGGCGGAGTTGCTGGTCACGCCGACCACGACGGCGTCGAACAGCTGAACGCGGCCGCGGAGTTCGTCTTCACCGCGCAGCCAAGCGGCGAGGTCACGAAGATCGCCGGCTGGCCCGGTGATCGCGACGATCCCAGCCGTCACCCGTTCTCCCTTCGCCCAGAGCCGGAGAGGACCCGAACCTTAGTCGGCTCCGCGCACCCGCAGGAAGCCCGTCGCGGAAATTGAAGATTGCAACTTGCACTCAGAAACGAATAGGTCAGGAACGACGCCTCACGAGGGCCGAGACGGTGAAGAAGCTGGCCGCCAGCACCACCACCGACGTCACCACGGCCAGCGCGAGCGAGCCGCCGACCGGCTCGCCGTCGGTCAGTGCGTGCAGCAGCGGGTGGACCAGCGGGATCTTCGCCAGCAGCACGACGATCAGCGTGACCACGGCGGCGAGCACCGTCCAGCCGATCCGCTGCACGAGCAGCCGCGAGCACGGCAGCGCGATCGCGATGCCCAGCAACGCGCACGCGAGGTGCGCGAGCAGCCCGATGCCCAGCGCCGACGGCTGGAACTTGAACGACTTGATCGCCGACCAGGCCTCGGTGATCACGGTGAGGATCGCGGAGCAGGCCAGCACGGTCAAGATCGCGCCGGTGATCATCCGGCGCCACTGCCGCGCGTGGCTCAAGGTGACCAGCCGCTGCACCGGGTCCTCGATGTCGAGCAGCGCGATCGTCAGCCAGCACGAGACGACGAGCAGCCCGCCGGCGCTCACGCCGAACAGCGGCAGCGGCGGCGAATTCGGGTCGGCGTAGAGGATCACGCACAGCGCGAGGTAAGCCAGCAGCGCCGGCAGGTACCGCTGCGAATGGCCGAGCAGCGCCAGGTGATAGCGCGTCAGCGCGAGCACGGCGCCACCTCCCGCACGGACCAGCCGTCCTTCAACGCCCGCAACAGGACGGCGTCCACCGAAGCGACCTCGACGGTGAGCACGACCTGGGCGCCTTCGACGACCGCGTGGTGCACGCCCGCTTCGTCCGCCCAGTCGGTCCCGCCGCCGTGCAGCACGATCCGCGTCATCGGTTCGGCGCTCTCGGCCGTGAGCCGGCCCTCGTTCATGAGGTGGACGACGTCGGCGTGGTCGTGCACCACCTGCGGCCGGTGGTCGGTGAACACGACGCTCGCACCGCGCGCCCGCGTCTCGGCGACGAGCTCGCCGAGGATCGTGTGCGTCCCGACGTCGAGCCCGGACCACGGCTCGTCGAGGATCAGCACGTCGGGCCGCACCATGACGGCCTGCGCGAGCCCGACCTTCTGCGCGTTGCCCTTGGACAGCGTCCGCAGCGGCGCCGTCGGGCCGCCGACCAGCGCGAGCCGTTCGAGCAGCGGGTCGATCACGGTGAGGTCGGCGAGCCCGTGGATGCGCGCCATGTGCCGCAGGTACGCCCGCGCGCCCATGCGCTGGCCGGCCGGGAAGCGGTCCGGGAGGAAACCGATCCGCGGGCTTCCCGCCACCACGCCGGTGGTCGGGTGCGAGACGCCGGCCATGATCCGCAGCAGCGTCGACTTCCCGGAACCGTTGCTGCCGAGGACGCCGACGACGTGCCCGGGCTCGACGCTCAGGTCGACGTCGTGGAGGACGAAGTCACCGCGCCCGTACCGCTTGCCGACTCCCTCGAGCCGGATCACGCAACAGCGGCCTTCTGGAGCGCCTTGGTCGCCCGCTCGAGCTCGTTCACGCGGGCCGGGTCGACGGGGTGACCGGCCGCCGCCAACCAGTTCGCCAGCATCCGGTGGCCGCCCTCGGTGAGCACCGACTCCGGGTGGAACTGGACGCCTTCCAGCGGCAGCTCGCGGTGGCGCATGCCCATCACGATGCCGGACTCCGTGCGGCCGGTGACCTCGAAGACGTCGGCCGGGATGGTGTCGGGCACCACGGTCAAGGAGTGGTACCGGGTGGCCGTGAACTCCTCCGGCAGGTCCTTGAGGATGCCGGCGCCGGCGTGGCGGACCTGGCTCGTCTTGCCGTGGAGCAGCTCGGGCGCGCGGTCGACGGTCGCGCCGTAGACGACGCCGAGCGCCTGGTGGCCGAGGCAGACCCCGAGCATCGGCGTGCGCGTCTCGGCGCACTTGCGGACGACGTCCATGCTCTGACCAGCGCGTTCGGGGGTCCCGGGGCCGGGCGAGACGAGCACGGCGTCGAACTCGGGCACGCGGTCGAGGTCCACGACGTCGTTGCGCCAGACCGTGCAGTCGGCGCCGAGCTGGGCCAGGTACTGGACCAGGTTGTAGACGAAGCTGTCGTAGTTGTCGACGACGAGAACACGCATGCCGCCGAGCCTACCGGCTCCCAACTAGTGGACCGTACGGTAAATCACATTTCTAGTTAGGAGACCCTAACTTACCGTGGAGCGGGTGAGCCGATCTCTTCGCGTAGCCGTCGTGGGCGCTGGTCCCGCGGGCATTTACGCCGCCGACATCCTGGACAAGTCCGACGCCGACGTGACGATCGACCTTTTCGAGCGGATGCCCGCGCCCTTCGGGCTGATCCGCTACGGCGTCGCACCCGACCACCCGCGCATCAAGGGCATCGTCACGGCGCTGCACAAGGTGCTGGACAAGCCGAACATCCGCCTGCTCGGCAACATCGACTACGGCACCGACATCAAGCTCGACGAGCTGCGCGAGTTCTACGACGCGGTGATCTTCTCGACCGGCGCGTCCGCCGACCGCGAGCTCGGCATCCCGGGCATCGACCTGGCCGGCAGCCACGGCGCCGCGGACTTCGTGTCCTGGTACGACGGCCACCCGGACGTCCCGCGCACCTGGCCGTTGACCGCGTCTTCGGTCGCGGTCCTCGGTGTCGGCAACGTGGCGCTGGACGTCGCGCGCATCTTGGCGAAGACGGCCGACGAGTTGCTGACCACGGACATCCCGGACAACGTCTACCAGGGGCTCAAGGCCAGCCCGGTCACGGACGTGCACGTGTTCGGCCGCCGCGGCCCGGCGCAGGCGAAGTTCACGCCGCTGGAGCTGCGCGAGCTGGACCACTCGCCGAACGTCGAGGTCATCGTGGCCCCGGAGGACATCGAGTTCGACGACGGCAGCATCGCGGCGCTGCGGGCGTCGAAGCAGATCGACATGGTCGTGAAGACGCTGCAGGAGTGGGCGATCCGCGAGCCGGGTTCGCGACCGAAGCGGCTCCACCTGCACTTCTTCCACTCGCCTTCGGAAGTGCTGGGCACGGACGGCCGGGTTTCCGGCCTGCGCACGGAACGGACGGAGCTGACCGGCGACGGGAACGTCCGCGGCACGGGCGAGTTCCACGACTGGGACGTCCAGGCGGTGTACCGCGCGGTGGGCTACCTGTCGTCGCACCTGCCGGAGCTCCCGTTCGACCACGTGGCCGGCGTGGTGCCGAACCAGGCGGGCCGCGTGCTGGACCTGGACGAGAACCAGCTCCCTGGCGTGTACGTGACGGGCTGGATCAAGCGCGGCCCGATCGGCCTGATCGGCCACACGAAGGGCGACGCGGCGGAGACGATCGCGAGTCTGCTGTCGGATGCGGACACGCTGGCGGCCCCGAAGTACGCGTCTCCCGACGCGATCCTCGATTTCCTGGCGACGCGGGGCATCCCGTTCACGACCTGGGAGGGCTGGGGCAGGCTCGACTCGCACGAGAAGTCGCTGGGCCTGGCTGCCGGTCGAGAGCGGATCAAGGTCGTGGAGCGCGACGAGATGACGCGGGTTTCGCGCGGCTAACCGGCACCGAGGTACGCCAGTACGGCCAGCACGCGGCGGTTCGAATCGTCCGAAGCGGAGATGCCGAGCTTCTGGAAGATGTTCGCCGTGTGCTTGCCGACCGCGCCTTCGCTGAAGTGCAGCCGTCCGGCGATCGCCGCGTTGGAGCAGCCCTCCGCCATCAGGCCGAGGACCTCACGCTCGCGGGGCGTCAACGCGGACAGGGGGTCGGATGCGTTGCCCGCCACCAGTTTCGCGATCACCTCGGGGTCCATCACCGTGCCGCCGGCGGCCACGCGGCGGACCGCGTCGATGAACTGGTCCGCGTTGAACACGCGGTCCTTCAGCAGGTAGCCGATCGCGCCCGTGCCGTCGGCCAGGAGTTCGCGCGCGTACAGCTGCTCGACGTGCTGGGACAGCACCAAGATCGGCAGCCCCGGGAACTCGCGGCGTGCCGCCAGGGACACCTGGAGGCCTTCGTCCGTGTTCGTCGGGGGCATGCGAACGTCCACAATGGACACGTCGGGCTGGTGCGACCGCAGCGCCGCCGCCAACTCGGGACCGCTGCCGACCGCCGCGACGACGTCGAAACCGTGCGCGGCCAGCAGGTGCGTCAGGCCGTCTCGGAGGAGGTATTGGTCTTCGGCGACGACGGTTCGGGGTCGAGCTGGCACGGGATCTCCACGGTCGCCCTCGTCGGCCCGCCGATCGGGCTGGTCAGGGTCAACCTACCGTCGAAGCCGCCCAGCCTGCGCTCGATTCCGCGCAACCCCGAGCCGCGGGCCGGAACAGCGCCGCCCGGCCCGTCGTCGGTCACCGTCACCGTCAACTGCTCGTCGGCGAACGCCACCTCGATGGACGCCCGCCCGGCGCCGTGCTTCGCCGCGTTGCCCAGCAGCTCCGACACCGCGAAATACGCGCACGCCTCCACCGGCTCCTCGACGCGCCCCGGCAGCGAGCCTGTGACCTGTGCCTTCAGCGGGCTGTCCAGCGCCATCGCGCGGACCGCGTCCAGCAGCCCGCGTTCGGACAGCACCGGCGGGTGGATGCCGCGGATCAGCACGCGCAGCTCGGTGAGCGCTTCCGACGACGCCGCGCGCAGCTCGGCCGCGAGCCGCTTCGCCGCCGCCGGGTCGGTGTCCACCAGCGCCTCGACCGCGCCGAGCTTCATGCCCATCGCGACCAGCCGCGACTGGATGCCGTCGTGCAGGTCGCGTTCGATCCGCCGCAGCTCCGCCGCCTGCGTGACCGTGACGTCCGTGCGGGTCTGCTTCAGCCGTTCGACGCGCTGGGCGAGCCGGGTCGCGTCCGTCGGCCCCAGCCAAACCCGCGCGAAGCGGGCCTGCTGCCCCACGAGCCACGTCGCCGGCGCCAGCCCGGCGACGATCAGCGCGAGCGCGACCGCGGTCTGCGGCAGCGCCCCGACGTGGGTGGAGACCTCGGGGAACGGCCACCACGTCACCGGGGAGGACACGAACGGCCGCCACGCCCACAGGGTGAAGAGCCCGACGACACCGCGGCCGACCAGCGCGACCGAAGGCACCACGAGGAGCAGGGACACGAGCGTGATCAACGCGCCGCCGGCGAGGTCGCGCCAAGTGGCCCGGTCGCGCAGCACCCACCGCGTGCGCGCGTGCTGGACCGGCCAGAACGGCTCGTCGTAGAGCTGCTTGCCGACCTGGAAGAGCCCGTCCGCGCGCGGCACCGGCAGCCCGGGCGGCGGCAGGTACGGCCGGGCGATCCGCACGCCGGTCCAGTTGCCGGCTTCGCGGCGCAGCGTGTCGGTGATCGAGCGGCTCCAGAGGATCACCGGCGCCGCCACCGGCATCGCGAAGGCGATCACGACCAGCTGCCACAGCGAGAACACGAACATGACCACGGCCAGCGCGAGGATGCCCATCTGGTGCCCGAGCGACTCGAGCCGGCGGTGGAGCCAGCGGCCCTGGCCGGGGACCGGGGCCGGTCGCGGGCCGAGCCACCAGCGCGTCCACCGGCCGTAGCCGCGCAGCACCACCGGCCCGCCGAGCAGCACCGCGACCGGCAGGACGAGGGTGACCAGCGGGTTCAGCACCTGCCAGCCGAACTCGCGGCCGGCGGCCGGGTCCTCCATGGCCCACGTGAAGCGGCGGTTCCAGCGGATCCAGAACGCCCGTTTGTAGAGCGTGTTGCCGTCGCGGTACCAGCCGTCGCGTTCCCGCACCGGCTCCGGCGGCTCGGGCCGGTACGGCGCTTCGACCTCGATGCCGCACCAGCGCGCGGCCAGCGTCCGGGCCGTCGCCGAGCGGTGCCGGGCCCACTCGATGGCGGGACCGAGGAAGAAGACCAGCCCGACGCACAGCAACGCGAAGGCGATCAGCTCGACGAGCACGTCGAACCAGCTGACCACGGCGAGCGCGGCCAGCGCACAGGCCCGCCCGAGGGCACGCAGGTACGTCATCCGGCACCTCCTTCCCCCGGGATCTTCGCCGAACCGCCGCTGTCCGCGCACTGCCCCAAACCCCACGACCGGGGTGGGCCCAGCCCCACCCCGGCTTCAGCAAAACCCTACTTGAGCTGGGGATTCAGCGTCATTCCTCGCGGCGCCGAACCTTCGTAGCTTTGTCGCCATGCCACTCATCGAAGTCACCGACCTCCGCAAGCGTTACGGCTCCCGGGTCGCGGTCGACGGCGTTTCCTTCACCGTCGAGCGCGGCGAAATCTTCGGCATCCTCGGCACGAACGGCGCCGGGAAGACCACCACCGTCGAATGCCTGCAGGGCCTCCGGAAGGCCGACAGCGGGGAGATCTCCGTGCTCGGCCTCGACCCCGCGGCCGACCGCGCGACGCTGACCCGGCGGGTCGGCGTCCAGCTGCAGGAGAGCCAGCTGCCCGCGAAGCTGCGGGTGCGGGAGGCGCTGGAGCTGTTCGCGTCCTTCTACCCGGACCCGGCCGACGTCGACGTCCTGCTCGATCGGCTCGACCTGCGCGACCACTCGCGCAGCTACTTCGGCAAGCTCTCGGGCGGCCAGAAGCAGCGCGTGTCGATCGCGTTGGCGCTGGTGGGCAACCCCGAGCTGGCCATCCTCGACGAGTTGACCACCGGTCTCGATCCGCACGCCCGCCGCGAGACGTGGCGGCTGGTCGAAGGCGTGCGCGCCACCGGCGTCACCGTCCTGTTGGTCAGCCACTTCATGGACGAGGCCGAGCGGCTCTGCGACCGCGTCGCGATCTTCGACGCCGGGCGCGTGGTCGCCACCGGCACCCCGACCGAGCTCCGCGCCGCGGCCGGAGCCTCCACTTTGGACGACGCGTTCGTCTCGCTCACGAGGAGCATCCGATGAACACCTTCACCAAGATCACCACCACCGAAGCGAAACTCTTCCTCCGCACGCCGTTCATGGCCATCGCGGGCATCCTCCTGCCGGCGGCGGTGCTGCTGGCGGTCGGCGCCATCCCGGGCATGACGGAACCCAGTCCCGCGGCCGGCGGCTTCCGGTTCATCGACGCCTGGGTGCCGTCGGTGATCGTCATCAGCCTCGCGATGCTGGCGCTGCAGTCGATCCCGGGCGCCGTCGCGACCTACCGCGAGCAGGGCGTGCTGCGCCGGCTGGCCACGACCCCGGTGCACCCGGCGAACCTGCTGGGCGCGCAGCTGCTGATCCACGTCGTGATCGCGCTGGCGGGCATCGGCCTGACGTTGGGCGTGGCCCACGCGGCCTACGACGTCCCCCTGCCGAAGCACCCGCCGGCGTTCCTGCTGACCCTGCTGCTCGGCACGGTCTCGATGTTCGCGCTGGGCCTGCTGGCGGCGGCGTTCGCCCGGACGGCCAAGTCCGCCGGCGGCTTCGCGATGATCGCGTTCCTGCCGACCATGTTCTTCGGCGGCGTCTACCTGCCGCGGCCGCTGCTGCCGGAGGTCGTCCGCCGGATCGGCGACTACGTCCCGCCGGGCACGCAGCCGCTGCAGGACGCCTGGGTCGGCACCGGCGTGCAGCCGCTGCAGCTCGTCGTGCTCGCCGGCTTCGCGGTGCTCGGAACGGCCTTGGCGGCGCGGTACTTCCGCTGGGAGTGACCGGCGCTTCCGCCATATTGGTGATGATCATCGTTTTCTCTTGTGGCGGGGTCGCCCGGCCGGTAGCCAGGAGAGTGGCCCTGCTCAAACTGGAGGTTCGATGTCCCTGGACGTGTCACCCGCGCTGCTGGAGAAGGCCGAGCGCGGGGAGGTCACCGACGCCGAGTTCGTCACGTGCGTCAAGGAATCCCTGCCGTACGCCTGGGAGGTCATCACCGGCGTCATCGCCGACGCCGAGGGCGCGGCGGACGGCTTCGCCGACAACGAGACGCCGCCACCGAGCGAGGCCGCCCGCGGGCAGCTGCTGCGGGCCCTGGCCTCGGACGCGATCCGCGGCGGCCTCGAGCGCCACTTCGGCGTCAAGCTGGCCTTCCAGAACTGCCACCGGATCGCCGTCTTCCGCAAGTCCGAAGACGGCACAGTGGACGGTGACCGCTACCGCGCGTTCGTCTCGCCGCGCGGCCAGCTGCTCAACCAGAGCCCGGAGCTGCGGGACTGCTAGCCGAGCCCTCCGGCGCACCCCGGTGCGCCGGAGGCTCTCAAGACCCGAGCCCGACCAGCAGCCGCGCGGTCGGCAGCCCGCTCTCGAGGTACTGCACGAACAGCTCGTTGTGCAGCGCCCACGGCGACCGCCGCTGCCGGACCAGTGCGATCGCCGCCGGCACGGTGAGCCCGAGCTCGACGAGCGCCTGCGCGACGACCAGGCCCGACCGGTTGAGCCCGGCGTGGCAGCGCACGAGCGTCGAGCGGTCCGCACGTCCGGCGGGTTCCGGATCAGTTGACCGCGACCTCGTTGAACCACAGCCGCGGCTCCAGCCACGGGAACACCACGAACATCAGCAGCGCCACGACGCCGAGGGCGAGGACCACCGCGATCGTCAGCTTCACCGCGAAGGGGCCGGGGAACTTCCCCCAGAGCCAGGCGTACATCAGGCCTCCCCGATCTTCGAGAGCAGGTCGCCGTAGTCCTTGACCTGGTTCTTCGGCACCTGCTGGGTCAGCACCGAGGTGATGATGAGCCGCTGCTGGGCGGAGAACTGGGGGTGGCACGTCGTGAGCGTGAGCAGCGCGGCCTGCTGGGCCTTCGGCAGCGTGTCGGCGCCCTTGTACGGGACCGGGTTCACCGCGGTGCCCTGGCTGGGCAGCACGACCTTGCGGCCGAAGGTCTCGTCGTACGGGCCGCCGTCCTCGGCACCTCCGTCGCGCAGGGTCGAGACGCCCTTGCACGTCGGGTCGGCACCCTTGCCGCCGGCCCAGTTCTCGATCTCGTCGTCATAGGGCAGGACCTTGTAGATGTAGAAGTCGGTCGAAGTCTCGATCACGATCTGGTCACAAGAGGAGAGGTTGTCCAGGTCGTTGAACGGGGCGCCCTTGCCGACGCGGTGGCCGGCGACGGCGAAGTTGCCGGGCTCGCCGGGCAGCGACGTGCCCTTGTAGTGGCCGGGCCCGACCTCCAGGGCGGCGTCGTCGGTGCCCTCCTGGATCGTGAAGTTGTAGTCGACGCCGAACGTCGGGATGTGGATGCGGGCGAACGCCTTGCCGTCGATCAGCTCGGGGTGCAGCGTGCGGTCGTGCGCCCACTCGCCGTCGAGCTGGTCGCTCGCCTCGGACTGCTTGCCCGCGGAGAACAGGTCGGTCACGTACAGCTCGTAGACCATGAACAGCAGCACGACCAGGCCCAGCGTGATGAGGATTTCGCCGGCGGTCCGGATCGCGACGCCGCTCTTGCCGAGCGGGGCCGGCGGCGGCTTCTCCTTGGTCGCGGTGCCCCCCTTGCCGACCGGGGCGAACACGACCGTCTCTTCGGCCGAGCCCGGGGGCGGGACGGGGCCGGCGTAGCGGCGGGGCGGCGGGCCCGGCGGACGCCGAGGTGGCGGTCCCTGGGGCCGCGGCGGCACCTGGCCGCGAGGCGGCGTGGCCGGGTTCCGGCGCTGGGGCACGGGCCGTTGCCCGGGGTGTCTGCGCCGGTCGTCATCCGGTCCTTCGCGCGTAGTCACGCAAGCTCCTCTCAAGCCGCGTCCGACACTTGGTGACCCCGACGTCACGGTACGGGAAATCCGACCACTCCCGGCCGCTGCTTTCCTACCGTCGTTTACGTTAACGTGTGCACGTGGCGCTGGTTGCGCACCCCGAGCGGGTCATCGCCACCGACCAGCCCGAACAGCACCGCGAGGAACACGATGCCCAAGTCCAAGGTCCGCAAGAAGACGGCTTACACCCCGCCTGCCGACCGGCGCACGCCGGTGAAGGTGCGGGCGGCCGGTCCGACCGGTCTCGCCTGGAAGATCCCCATGTTCGGGATGATGCTCCTGGGCCTGATCTGGCTGCTGGTGAACTACATCGCCGGGGACAAGATCTCGTGGATGGCCGACCTCGGCAACTGGAACTTCGCCGGCGGGTTCGCGCTGATGATCGCGGGTCTCCTCATGACTATGCGCTGGCGCTGATTATTACTCCGAATGGCGGCTTGACGCCGAATTACACCGGTGTGACTCATCCCCACTGTGGATAACCCCTGTGGATAACTACTCCACCTCATGGGCGCCGCGTCAGGCCCTTGTGGTATCGGCGTGGGCGGTCACCGCGCTGTTGCTGATCGGTGTCGTGGCCGATGTGGTGACCGGCGACCGGGGCGGCCTGGTGCTGTTCGCACTGGCGACGCTGGCCGTCGGCGCGTTCGCCGCCCACTCGACGCTCGTGCGGCCCCGGCTGGCCGCCGACGCCGAGGGTCTGGTGGCCCGCACGCTGGGCGGCACGCACCGGCTGCCGTGGGCGCAGACCCGCACGCGGCTGCGCACCACCCGCCGGCTGGGCCGCGACGGCGTCACGCTCGAGATCGAGCACGAAGACGAGTTGTACGTCTTCGGGTGGCTCGACCTCGGCGAGGACCCCCGCGACGTCCTGGACGTGCTCAGCACGCTGCGGGCGCGCAGCTAGCCGCAGACGTAGTACCGGCCGAACGGGAACTGGACGAACTGGCAGGTCTCGGGCGGGAACTGCGACCCCTTGTAGACGATCAGGCCGAGGATCGCGACGGTGATGATCGCGATGCCGATCGCCTGCCAGCGCGCCTGGCCGGCCTGCGGGGCGTAGAGCAGCGCGACGGTGATCAGCGCCCCGGTCACCAGGCCGCCCGCGTGCGCCCAGATCGAGATGCCCGGGATGCCGAACGTGATGAAGGCGTTCAACGCCAGCGTGATGATCAGGCCGGTGGGGTTCAGGCGCAGCTTCAGCACGGTGACCGCGTAGGCACCCATCAGGCCGAACAGCGCGCCGGACGCGCCCGCCGTGCCCGGGTACCCCCCGGGGTCGCCGAACAGCAGCACGGCCGCCGACGCGCCGAGCATCGAGACGAAGTAGAGCGCGAGGTACCGGCCGCGGCCGGTGACCTGCTCCAGCGACCGGCCCATCATCCACAGCGAGAACATGTTCACCGCGATGTGGATCGGTCCGTAGTGCAGGAACCCGCTGGTCAGGACGCGCCACCACTCGCCGTGGCCGAGGGTCGCGTCGCCGTACAGGGCGCCGTGCTGGAAGGCCGACGCCAGGTCGTTGTCGTTCAGGCTGCCGGCCTGGACGACCGTGATCAGGAAGACCAGGACGTTCACGGCGAGGATGGCCTGGGTGACGAGCACCGACTGGGACAGCCGCGCGCCGAAGACGGTGCGCTGGCCGAACCCGGCTTCCTGGTAGCCGCGTCGCTGCCGGCGCTGCTGCTGGGCGCCGCTGTGGACGCAGTCGGTGCATTGGAAGCCGACGGGGGCTTCGCGGAGGCAATCCGGGCACGCCGGACGCCCGCACCGGGAACAGCTCAGCCCGGTCGGGCGGTTCGGGTGCCACCAGCACCCGGGGAGCGCGGCTTGCTCGGCGGCGGGGTTCGGCGGTTGGTTCACGATGTCACCAACCTACCGAAACCCCGGCACGGGAGGCCGTCAGTGCTCGATGGTGACCTTCTCGATGACGACGTCGGTCAGCGGACGATCCGCCGGGCCGGTCGACGTGCGGCCGATCGCGTCGACGACGTTGCGCGACTCCTGGTCGGCCACCTCGCCGAAGATCGTGTGCTTGAAGTTCAGGTGGGTGGTCGGCGCGACGGTGATGAAGAACTGCGAGCCGTTCGTGCCGGGCCCGGCGTTCGCCATGGCCAGCAGGTACGGCTTGCTGAACTGCAGCTCCGGGTGGAACTCGTCGCCGAACTTGTAGCCGGGGCCGCCGCGGCCCGTGCCGGTCGGGTCGCCGCCCTGCAGCATGAAGCCGTCGATGACCCGGTGGAAGATCGAACCGTCGTAGAAGGGGCCGGAGTTCGTGCCCGCCGCGTTCGGCTGGGTGTACTCCTTGGTGCCTTCCGCGAGCCCGACGAAGTTCGCGACCGTCTTCGGCGCGTGGTCGGGGAGGAGGTTCAGGTTGATGTCACCCTGGTTGGTGTGCAGCGTCGCTTTCACGAGACTCATCGTGCCATCAGCAGCGGGCGGCGGCGAAAAGGGGCACGATAGGTTACGGGTAGCAGAGCAGTGTCAAAACGAATGATGAGGTGAAGTCCATGTCCCGGGCGACAGCCCAGGCCGCCGAGACCGCCGACAAACTCGTCTCCGAGGGCGTCAAGCACGGCCGGCGCGCGCAGAAGCAGCTCGCGAAGAAGACCGAGCTCACCCGCAAGGAGCTCAAGAAGAGCTCGAAGGCCGCCCGCCAGGAGGCCCTCTCCCGGCTCTCCGAGCTGCGCAAGCCGGGCCGCAAGGCCAAGAAGGCCGCCATCAAGGCCGCGAAGTCCGCCGGCGAGTCGAAGCGCCGCGGCAAGAAGGACTTCAAGGCGGCGAAGAAGGACTTCTACGCCGCTGTCGTCGAGGCGAAGGCCGCCGCCAAGGGGACGCGCAGCCGTCGCCGCTGGCCGTGGCTGCTCGGCCTGGCCGTGGTCGGCGCCGGTGCCGCCTACGTCCTCCGGTCCAAGCAGGAGCCGCCGGTCGCGCCTGCGCCGCCGAAGGCCACCCCGCCCGCGCCGAAGCCCGCCGAAGCGGCGAAGCCGAGCCCGCAGGCGAACGGTAAGGCGCCGTCCCCGGCGCCCGCCGAGAAGAAGAACTGAACGCGACGCGAAGAGGCCCCCGGCGTGCACCGGGGGCCTCTTCAGTCGTGCGTTGAGTCAGCTCAGACCGCGGCGGCGTGCTTGTCCACCAGCGCGCCGAGGCGGGGCAGCGCCTCCTCGACGTTCTTCTTGCCGTTCGGGCGCAGCTTGCCGTAGACCTTCTTGATGCTGTCGCGGCTGCTCTTCTCCGCGCGCGTGTCGGTGACGCTCAGCAGCGCGTTGGAGGCCTCGTCCGAGCGGCTGGTGAGGTAGGCGCCGAAGTCGTTGCCGCCCTTGGCGCGGTAGTCGCCGTAGAACGGCTCGAGCGCGACCACGAAGTCGGGCAGCAGCGTGTCGACGGCCGAGGGGATGATGCCCGGCTTGATCTTCTTGACCGCGGCGAAGCCGGTCTTGACGACGGCACCCGAAACGCCGCCCTTGTCCGAGACCTCGGCGTCGACGAGGGTTTCGAAGTCGCTCACGACGGCCGGACGACGGCCGGAGTCGAGCAGGATGTCCTTGAGGGTGTCAGCCACGAATCTAGTCCTTTGTCGTTGCAGATTTTGTGCCCGGCCCCGGGGGTGGGGACCCCCCGATGGCTGCGGTGCGCGAGTCCACGAAGCCTGCGCGTGACGCACAGGGTAATACAAGATCAACATCACTCACCCGTGTGGAGCCCGCTACCTAGAGCTTCAGGGCAGCGATAGCCTTCTTGACCACTGTGCGTGCCTTCACGCTCTGCTTTTGGTTAGTGGTCGCGATGACCGCCGCGGTCCCCTTCGCGACCGCGTAGACGGCGCCGTCGTCGGTCGATTCGTACCCGCCCTTCCAGCCCGTCGGGTCGCTCGCCGGGTTGGACGATTCGACCGGCGCCACCTTGTTGACCAGCGCCGTCGCCGTCTTGGCGTCCCCGACGTACACCCGGATGGTGAGCTGGATCTTCCCGTCCGGGCGGTAGAAGAAGCACGCCGGGTGCGGCTCGTCCGCCGACACGCGCACCTTCGACACGTGCTGGCCGTTCGAGTCGGCCACGAACTCGCTGTCGAGGTACGGGCAGTCCTCGGTCGCGGCCGGCTGGGGATCCGGCGGCAGCTCCGAACCCGCGGCCGCGCCGGCGGACGCCGACGGCGGACTGGGGGTCGCGGTACCGGACACGATGGAGGGGCCGCAGCCGGCCAGCAGCACCACGGCGGGCGCGAGAAGTACGAGTCGTCGCATAGCGCGCACAGTCAACCATGAAGCATGTGTGAAAACCGCTGGCTGAACTCACCGTGCCGCCGGGCGTGCGACGATGGGCGCCGTCTCACCGAGGGAGGTCCCGGCGTGCTCACCCCCGAGCAGTACCTCGGCGCGGTGGCCGAGCGCATCCAGCGCTCCGGCGGCGTGCTGAACTCCGTGCAGATCGGGCCCGCGACGGCCGTGGTCGGCCTGTTCACCGAGTCGGTGATGCTGACGACGATGAACTACTGCGTCGTCGCGGCGCCGGTGCCCGAAGTCAGCGCCGCCGCGTTGTACGACTTCACCGGCCGCGCCACGCAGCACGCCCGCGCGAACATGGTCGGCACGATGGGCTGGACCGCGGGCTCGGTCGTCATCGCCGGGCTCGTCGGCCAGCGCGTGTACCCCGATGCCGCGCAGGCCGCGTCGGCGAAGACGAACAACCAGTTCGGCGGCGAGACGCGGATGGTCGCGGTGGACCTCACGGCCGGCCAGACGTACGCGTTCACCGGCGGGAAGATGTGGGGCGCGGCGATGCACGGCGCGATCCGGGCCCGGCTGACGTACTGCTTCCCGCAGCCCGCCGAGGTGTACCAGCAGGTGCAGTGGCAGCAGGCGCAGCAACCACAGGTCCCGCCACCGCCCGGCTGGCAGCAGCAGCCGCCGATGGCCGCGCCGCCGGTGCCGCCTCCGCCCTACGCCGAGCAGGCCGGCCCGCAGCCGCCCGTCTACCCGCCGCCGGGGCACCCGCCGTACGGTTACTGACATGGTGCAGTTGCGCGGCTGGCCGTCGTTCCCCGAAGAACTTCCCGTGTTCACGCCGGAAACGGCGGCCGGAGATCCGCGGACGCTCTTCATCGAGTGGCTGACCGAAGCCGGTGAGCACGTGCTGGCACCGCACGCCGTCACCCTGTCCACAGTGGACGCGGATGGCGCGCCGGACGCGCGGGTGGTGATCCTCAAGGACGTCGGCCCGGCCGGCTGGGCGGTCGCCACCAGCTCGGAAAGCCCGAAGGGCCGGCAGCTGCGCAAGGATCCGCGCGCGGCGCTGACGTTCTTCTGGCCCGGGCGAGGCCGTCAGGTCCGGTTGCGCGGCCCGGTCTCCCCCGCGGCGCCCGAGGTGTCCGCGGCGGACTTCCTGGCCCGGCCGCCGGCGTCGCGCGTCGAGGCGTTCATCGGGCACCAGTCGCAGGTGCTGCACGACCCGGCGGACCTCGACGCGGCGGCCGCGGAGGCGGAGCGCTGGGTCTCGGAAAACCCGGAAATGGCCCCGGAAACGTGGACGCGGTACCTCGTCGACCCGGACGAGGTCGAGTTCTGGCAGGCGAGCCACGACCGCAAGCACGTACGGCTGCGGTACCGGAAGACCGACGGCGGCTGGGTCCGCGAGCGCCTCTGGCCTTGACGGTCCGAGCGCGGCGGCGTAGGCAGGAAATCCGACAAAACGGAGGCCCGCATGCGCCGCACCGTCGTCCTCACCGTCACCGCTGTGCTGTCCGCGGGGCTGTTGTCCGGCGCTTCGGCCGGTGAAGTCTCGCCGTCGCGGCACCCCGCCGCGTTCGAGACGGTGTTCGCGTCCCCGCTCGGGATCGAAGGCCTGACCACCGACGGCCGCGGCAACCTCTACGCGCCGGCCCGCGGCGCCGACCCCTGCCCGGTCTTTCGCGTCGCGGCCACCGGTGGCCCGGCCGCCGTCGTCGGCACGATCCCGGCGCCGTGCAGCCCGGCCGGGCTCACGTTCGACCGCCGTGGCCGGCTCTACGTCGCGAATGGCGAAACCGTGGTTTCGTTCGTGCCGGACGCGGCGAACCCACCGGCGGCGACGGTGTTCACGAGCGGTGTCCCGGGCGCGAACGGCCTGGCGTTCGACCGGTCGGGCGCGCTCTGGATCTCCGACGGTGGCACCGGCCAGGGCCGGGTGTGGCGGGCGGGCGCGGACGGCGTCGCGCTCGAACAGTTCCGGGTGCAGCCCATGGTCAGCGACGTCATCGCCGGTGGGGTCGGCCGCGACGTGCGCGGCCTGCCGCCCGGCACGGTCACGATCACGCCGAACGGCCGGACCGCGGCGGACACCGCGGGCTCGCAGCACATCGTCGCGAACGGCTTGGCGTTCACCGCGGACGGCACGCTGCTGGTGGCGGACACGGCGCGCGGCGCGCTGTGGCGCGTGCCGATGGACCGCACCGGCCGCCCCCGGGCGTCGACCGGCTGCGACGTCGCGTTCCCGGCGGACACGCTCTGCCTGGACGACCTCGAGGTGCAGCACCCGTACCTGGAAGGTGCCGACGGGATCGTCCTCGACCGCGCGGGCAACGTCTGGACGGCGGCGAACGAGCGCAACGCGATCGTGCTGGCCCGCCGCGACGGCCGCGTCGCCGAGTACTTCCGCAACCCGGACGACGCGACGTCGAAGCTGCGCAACGGCGGGCCGCTGGAGTTCCCGACCAGCCCGGTGCTGCTGCCGGACGGCCGTCTGTGCGTGACGCAGTCCGACGGCAGCCGTCGCGACAACGCACCGAACACGGCAGGCGAAGCGAGTCCGGCGGGTCCGGTGCGGGGGAAGATCTCCTGCGTCAGGCCTTGAGCGCGGCCAGGCGCGGAGCACGGGACTTCGGCGAGTCGAGGCTGAAGCTGCGGGCGTCGCCCAAGTCGTCGCGGACGAACTCCTCGGTCGCGGCGACCGCTTCGCGCAACGCTTCGTCTTCCTCGCCGAAGAACTGGTGGACGATCTTCTCGGCGTCGACGTCGAACTCCCAAAGCCCGGCGAGCCGGCCGCGGCCGACGATCAGGTGGACGGCGCGGAACCGCCGACCGAACGGGCCCAGCCGGTCCGTTCGAGGACTTCGGCCGCCGACGCGCCGCGGAAAGTGCCGTCGAGTCCCTGCCGGTGGGCCCACCAGGCCCGCAGCCGCGCCGTCGTCATGCGGGCAAGTATGGCCGTTCGGGGGTATACCGCGCCCGGGTCCGTGTGGCGATGATGGATCATGCGTTCGAAACTGCTGACGGCCGGGCTGGTCCTGGCGCTGACTGCCGCACTCGGGGGTGTGGCCGCGGCCGACGAGCGTCCTGGGGGACGACCGAAGCTGGCGGACCCGCATCCGTGCCCGGGACAGCCGGGCTTCACCTGCTCGACGCTGACCGTGCCGTTCGACCACACCGGCCGCCGGCCGGGCACGCTCGACCTGCCGGTCGCGACGTCCGACAACGTGACCGCGCCGAAGGGCGTGCTGCTGTTCCTCACCGGCGGCCCCGGGCAAGGCGGCGTCGGCACCATCACGCGGATCGCCACGCAACGGCTGCCCGAGGTGGCCAAGGACTACCGGATCGTCATGCTCGACCAGCGTGGAACCGGCGCCGGCGCGCTGAACTGCCCGGGTCTGCAGGCGCAGATCGGCAGTTCGGACATCGCGACGCCGACGCGCGACGCCGTCACCGAGTGCGCGCGCATCCTCGGCGACACGGCGCCGTTGTATTCGACCGACCAGACGGTCGCGGACTTCGACCGGCTCCGGCAGGCGCTGGGCGCGCCGAAGATGGTCGTCGACGGCGTCTCGTACGGCTCGTTCACGGCGGCGCGGTACGCGATCGCGCACCCGGCCAACGTCAGCAAGGTGGTGCTCGACTCCGTGCTGCCGCACCACGCGTCCGCGTCGGCATCCCTCTACCTGACCGGTTTGACGGCCGAGGCCCGCGTGCTGCGCGCGGCATGCGCGGTGGCCCCGGCCTGCGGCTTCGACCCGGCGGACGACCTCGCGTGGGTGGTGCGCCACCGCAGCGCGGCCGACGGCGTGAAGATCTTCGACGCGATCGTGGCGTACGAGTTCTCGGACCCGACGTACCGTTCCCCGGACGCGGGCGACGTCATCGGCGCCCTGCACGCGGCTCGCACCGGTTCGTCCGACTGGCTCGACCAGCTGGTCGAGGGCTACACCACCGAGGACGTCCCCCCGGCGTCCTTCAGTTCGGGCCTGCACGCGGCGACGCTGTGCGCGGACCAGCGCTTCCCGTGGGGCTCGTCGTCGACACCGGTGGCGCTGCGGCAGCCGCTGCTGTCGTTGACCGCGCGTGCTCTGCCGGCGTCGGCGACTTGGCCGTACACCACCGAAGTCGCGACGCAGCAAGGTTTCATCCAAGGCTGCCTGCCGTGGCCGGTCGAGCGCGTCGGCTCGAACCCGGCGGCGCGGCTCCCGAACGTCCCGGTGTTGCTGCTGAACGGCGACCGCGACCTGTCGACGCCGTTGGAGTGGGCGCGGGAGGAGGCGGCGCAGGCACCGCGGGGCAAACTGGTGATCGTCCCGGGCGAGTCGCATTCGATCCAGAACCGCGAGCGCGGCCACGCCGGCCGGGACGCGGTGATCAGCTTCCTGAAGTAAGGCTTTCGAAGACGGCGTCACGCGCTTCGGCGTCGCTTGATCGGCCATGCCACCAAGCCGGGCTACGCCGGGATTTCGGGGTGGAGCTGAGGGGAATCGAACCCCTGACCCCCGCCTTGCAAAGGCGGTGCTCTACCAATTGAGCTACAGCCCCGGAGCGGGCTGACGCCCGCCGGAAACTCAGTTGTGGGACGCACCCGCCGGCTTGGCCGGAGTGGTGCCGTTGTTCGAGGGGACCGGCGCGGTCGCCTCACGCCAGAGGTCGGCTTCGGCCTTGGCCGCCTTGTTGCGCTTCACGACGAACAGGACGCCGCCCGCGATGACCGCGAGTGCCAGCAGCTTCTTCACCGAAGCCCCCTTCTCAGCTTGCTTCCCTTACCCCGCGATGTTACTGCACCGGCGCCGGACGCCGTCGGGGGCGGTGGTTCCACGTGGAACCACGATTGCGCAGGTAACGCACGTCACATGTGGAGGGAAATACGGGGGCGGGGTGTCCTGTTGTACCCATTGGTCGGTGTGCCCACCGTGTCCCCCGGGCCGCAACCACTGCCTTCGCGGAGTTCCGTCCGGCTGGAGCCGCGAAGCGCCACTCGCCGAGAGGCGACCGTGGCGCGCATCGACCGTGACCGCTCAGCCCTGCCGGTACTTTCTCTTCCCGGCAGGGCTGACCTGCGTCAGGGCAGGAACATGCCCGCGCCCTGGTCCCCGACCTGCGGGTGCTGCACGATGTCGGTCTGCCGGGCCTCACGCAGCCCACCGGCGATCCGCTTCCCGCCGCGCTTCCGATCCCGCAGATCCACCAGCACGGCGACCCCCAGCAGCGCGGCGACCACGATCCCCAAGACGATCCACCCCATGTCGGCCCCCTTTCGTCATTTCCACGGTAAGCCCGCCCGATCGGGAACGTCCCCACGCTTGACCGAGATTTAGGGCGTGGTTCCGTGTCGAGAACGTGGCACCGGCTCCGTCCCAGGGGCACGAGCGGCCACGAGGGCCGTGCGACCAGGGGAGAAAGCCATGACGATCCAGCGGCTGGACAACATCGGCCTGGTGGTCGAAGACATGGAAGCGGTCATCACGTTCTTCCTCGACCTCGGCCTGGAGCTCGAGGGCAAGGCCACGGTCGAGGGCCCGGACGTGGACCGCCTCGTCGCGCTCGAGGGCGTCCGCTGCGACCTGGCGGTGGTGCGGACCCCGGACGGCCACGGCCGCCTCGAGCTGATGAAGTTCCACTCGCCGGCGTCCCCCGCCCCCGCCGTGCCGAACGCACCGGTCAACGTCCTCGGCTTCCGCCGCATCATGTTCGCGGTCGACGACACCGAGGAGGTCCTCGCCCGCCTGCGCACCCACGGCGCCGAGATCATGGGCGACCGCGTGCGGTACGACAACGGCCACCAGCTGGTCTACGTCCGCGGCCCCGAGGGCATCATCGTCGCGCTGGCCGAGAAGATCGCCTGAACCTCCGGAAAGGACCACGACCATGGCCACCGCCGAAGACCTCGACCGCGCCACCGATTCGCAATGGGACTGGGTCGCCGAGCAAACCCGCACGTACCTGGACTCGGGCGGCACCGAGGGCCACGAGTCGAACGGCGTGTACACGCTCATCCTCGTCACGACGGGCCGCAAGACGGGCGTCCCGCGCCGCACGTGCTTGATTTACGGAACCTCGGGGGAAGACCTCGTGGTCGTCGCGTCCAAAGCCGGCGCGGACGAGGACCCGGCGTGGTTCAAGAACCTGGAGGCGAACCCGAGCGTGGGCGTCCAGGTGGGAACCCGCCGCTTGACGGCTCGGGCCCGGGTGGCGACTTCCGCCGAGCGGGGTTCCCTGTGGACGCAGATGGCGAAGATTTTTCCGCTGTACGACGAATACGCGGAAAAGACGGACCGGGAAATCCCGATTGTTTTGCTGACGCCGCAGGATTGACGTTCGCCTTCGAAGGGTTTCCCGGATTCGAGGGTGGCTCTCACAGTACCTGTATCACCAGGATCTCCCAGACGTCCAGGACTCCTGTCAACCTGGTTGAGCCGCCTCCCGGCGGCACATGCTTCCACGACAGGAGTACGAAGACCCATGGCGGACAACCAGTTCACCACTCACGCAGACCTTTTTGATCTGAGTGGGAAATGCGCACTGGTCACTGGCGGCACCAAGGGCATTGGGATGATGATCGCGCGCGGCCTTCTGCAGGCGGGCGCCCGCGTTATCGTCAGCTCACGCAATGCAGAAACGTGCGCGGAGGCACAGCGTCTACTGTCCGAATTCGGCGACGTTCGAGCAATCTCCGCCGACCTGTCCAGGTACGACGAGTGTCAGCGCCTCGCTGATCTTGTCAAGGTCGACTCGGACCGCCTGGACATCCTCGTCAACAACGCGGGAGCGATGTGGCGCGAGCCGCTGGAGACGTTTCCGAACGAGGCCTGGGACACGGTGATCGACCTCAACCTCAAGTCGCCGTTCTGGCTGGTGCAGGCTCTGCTTCCCGCACTTCGCAGGGCGGGCACCGCCGAAGATCCAGCGCGGATCATCAACATCGGCAGTATCGCCGCCATCCACGTCGCCGAGTCACCCAACTACTCGTACGCCAGCAGCAAAGCGGCACTCCATCAACTCACCAGAGTGCTCGCCAGAGAACTGGGCCCACAGCACGTCACGGTGAACGCGGTAGCCCCAGGACCGTTCCCGTCGCAGATGATGGCGTCCACGCTCGAAGCCGTCGGCGACAAGATCGCGGCGAAAGCCCCTCTGCGCCGCCTCGGCCGCGACGACGACATGGCGGGTATCGCCGTATTCCTCGCCGGCCGGGCCGGGGCTTACCTCACGGGCACCATCATCCCGATCGACGGCGGCATCGCCACGACCGCATCGGGTACCTAGGGCCTGTATCGAAGTCGCCTCGAGCAGGTTGAGCTGGAGTTGGTGTTGCTGGGCGTGTCGGTGCTCGACATAGGTGAGGTCTCCGGTAGTT
>NZ_JBFBBZ010000046.1:0-73106 GCF_040682935.1 Amycolatopsis sp. NPDC051061 | reverse complement strand
AGGTGGAGCGATTCAACCGCACTCTGCTCGACGAATGGGCCTACAACCAGCCCTATCGCACCGAGACCGAACGCCGCGACGCCTTTCCGGGCTGGTTGCACACCTACAATCACCATCGCGGCCACACCGCACTCGCTGGCAAACCACCCGCCAGCCGCGTCCCCAACCTCACGGGTCAATACACCTAGCGGTCGTCGTACTTGACCGCCGTCAGGGTGATCACCGCGTCGGCCGGGACCTCGGTGCCGGCCGCCGGGTCCTGGCCCGTCTGGACCCAGTTGCGGTCGATGACCAGCATCCGGCCCTGGCCGGTGCCGTCGACCTCGCGCAGGTTGTAGAGCCCGGCCTTCTGCATCGCGTCCTGGGCGTCCTGGTGGTTCAGGCCGGAGACGTCCGGGACCTTGACCCGCTTGGCCGGCTCCGAGGTCGAGGTCGAGGTCGAAGTGCGCGTCGAGGTCGAGGTCGTCGTGCCCGGGTCGCCGGGCGGGGTGCCGCACGCGACCAGGGCGAATGCGAGTGCTGCCAGCGTCGTGACCATCGCTCGGGACATGTCCGTGGGGTACCCACGCGCCTGCCCGCCGTTCGGGTGAAGCCGGATAGGGTCGGGCGCATGGATCAGGGCAGCGAGCAGACCGACCCGAGGGTGGTGCGGCGGGACCCCGTCACCAACTCCGGCGGGTTCACCGACCTCGCGACCAGCCCGTTCCGGATCGACCGCGATCGCATCGCCGCCTCGCCCTTCTTCGCCCGTCTCGGCGGGGTGACGCAGGTGGTCAGCGCCGGCGGCGCCGGGCTGCTGCACAACCGGCTCACCCACAGCCTGAAGGTCGCGCAGGTCGCGCGCGCCATCGCCGAGCGGATCACCACCGGGGCCGACGCCGGCCTGGCCGACAAGCTGGGCGGCTGCGACCCGGACGTCGCCGAGGCCGCCGCGCTCGCCCACGACCTCGGGCACCCGCCGTTCGGGCACCTCGGCGAGCAGACGCTCGACCGCATCGCCCGCCACCGCTTCGGCTTGGCCGACGGCTTCGAGGGCAACGCCCAGACGTTCCGCATCATCACCACGACCGACGTGCGCGGGCCGTCGGCGATCGGGCTCGACCTGACCACGGCGGTGCGCGCGGCCGTCCTGAAGTACCCGTGGCTGCGGCTGCACCACCCGGCGCCGCACCCGTCCGCGATGGCCGTGCCGCCGCGCGGCGCGGGCGAGCCGGAGTCATCGCCCGGCACCGGCGCGGCCAAGTTTTCCGCCTACGCCACCGAACTCGACGACTTCGAGCAGGCGCGCGCGGCGTTCGCGGGACGCGTCGAAGGCTGGCAGCAGACCGTCGAGGCGTCCGTGATGGACACCGCCGACGACATCGCCTACGCCATCCACGACCTGCAGGACTTCCACCGCATCGGCGTCCTGCAGCACGCGCCGGTCGCGGCGGAGCTGGGGGAGTGGCTCGAGCACGCGGGCGAGCTGGCCGCGCTGGACGACGAGACGCTGCACGCCGAGTTGCGCCGCCCGGGCCGCTCCCTCGAACGCGTCCGCCGCCGCATGCACGGCAAGGACGCGTGGATCGTCGACGACGACGCGTTCGCGGCCGCGGTGGCGCGGGTCCGCGCGGAGCTGGTCGACGGCCTGCTGGCCGCGGAGTTCGACGGCTCGATCGAAGCCGAGCAGGCGACGGCGGCGTTCTCGGCGAACTGGACCGCGCGGCTGGTCGACGGCGTGTTCGTGCTGGCGTCGCCGTCCACCCGCACCGGCCACGTTTCGCTGCGCCCCGCGCAGTGGCACGAGGTCCAGGTGCTGAAGTTCGTGCACCGCCGGTTCGTGCTGCTGCGCCCGGACCTGGCGTTGCACCAGCGCGGGCAGGCGGGCGTGGTCTCGAGCCTGGTCGACGCGCTCGACGCGTGGCTGCTGGACCGCGACGAGGTGTCGCGGCTGCCGCGGCGGCTGCACGACCTGGTGGAGCTGGCGCACGCGGAGTACGCGGGGCTGGCGCGCTCGGCGCCGGAACTGCTCGTCGGGGCGACGGGGGAGCCGGTGTCCGGGCCGGACGCGGTGCGGGGGCTGGCCCGGGGCCGGGCGGTGGTGGATTTCGTGGCTTCGCTGACGGACAAGCAGGCGGTGACCCTCTTGGACGCTCTGTCCGGGCGGGCCGCGCAGCCGTGGTCGGACTCGTTCGTGTTGTGATCGACGGCTGTCCGGTTCTTGTCCGATCCGGTAATCCCGTGCAGTGGTATCGCTTGACGCGGCTGGTCCGTTTCGTTCGTCCTGTAACGGTTGTGCGGTTCCGCTGAACGGCCTACGACTTACGGTCCATTCAGGAAATTCCCCATCCGATGTCACTCGAACGGCCGCTGCTTACCGGGAACTCACGGTACTTAGCTTGATCCTGCCGGTGATCACCGGCGTCGGTCAGCGTGAGTCGGGGCACGCGCCTGGAGATATCGGAGGGCGCACGTGCGTCGTACCCGTTCCACGAGATCGAGATCCACTGTGCTGACCGCCGGGGTCGCGGCGCTGCTCGCCGCCCTCGGCCTCGTGTCGCCGCCCGCCGCGGGCGCCGCCACCGCGTCCACACCGGACGCTTTCACCGAAATCGCGCAACAGCAGATCGCCGCCCTGCAGGCGGTCAAGGCGGGCCGCACCGCCGCCGAGTCCAAAGTGGACAGCAATCTGCTCGCCGCCCAGAAGGGCGTGACCAAGCAGCTGAACGCGCTGCAGTCCGGGGCTCAAGTCTCTCCGGCCGGGACCGTCCTGGTCGACATCCGCGCGAGCAAGGTCTCGCCGGACCTCATCTCCGGGCTGACCAAGGCCGGGGCGGGCATCCGCGCGGTGTCCGACCGGTACGCCAGCGTCCGCGCCGAGGTCCCGCTGAACCAGCTCGCCGCCATCGCCGCCCGCGGCGACGTCAAGCGCGTCGAGCAGGCCGATCAGGCCATGACCGCCCGCGAGCCGGCCACCCCGGCGACGACGCCGGCCAAGACCGAAACCAAGCAGCAGAAGGCCGACCGCATCGCCGGCGAGCTGCAGAAGGCGGTTTCCGCCAAGTCGCAGCGCAGCGCCGCCGCGGCCGCCACCCTGACCAGTGAAGGCGACCGCGCCCACAACGCCGACATCGCCCGCCAGCAGTTCGGTGTCACCGGCGTCGGCGTCAAGGCGTGCGCGCTGTCGGACGGCGTCGACTCCCTGGCCGCTTCGCAGGCCAAGGGCGAGCTCCCGCCGAACGTCGACGTCATCGCCGGGCAGGAGGGCGACGGCGACGAGGGCACCGCGATGCTCGAGATCATCCACGACCTCGCGCCCAACGCCGCGCTCGGCTTCGCCTCGGCGTTCAACTCCGACGCCAGCTTCGCGGACAACATCCGCAAGCTGCGCTTCGAGTCGCACTGCGACGTCATCGTCGACGACGTCATCTACTTCAAGGAATCCCCGTTCCAGGACTGGATCATCGCCCAGGCCGTGAACGACGTGACCGCGGACGGCGCGCTGTACTTCTCGTCGGCGGGCAACGAGGGCAACGTCCTCGACGGCACCGCCGGGCACTGGGAAGGCGACTTCGTCGACTCCGGCAAGTCCGTCGGCAAGTTCGCCGGCACCGCGCACAACTTCGCGGGCGCCGCGGGCAATCAGATCTACGAGCCCGTCTCGGACGCCTCTTCGGCCGGCGTCCCGGTGACGCTGCACTGGTCGGACCCGCTCGGGCACTCGGCGAACGACTACGACCTCTACCTGCTCAACTCCGCGGGGGCCGTGGTCAGCTTCAGCCAGAACGTCCAGGACGGCACGCAGGACCCGTACGAGATCCTGCAGACGCCGGCCTTCGGCGGCACCGGGCTGCGCCTGGCCGTCGTGAAGTTCTCCGGTGAGGCCCGCTACCTGTCGCTGTCCGCGCTGCGCGGCCGGTTCAAGGACTCGGCGGACGGTCTCAAGGCCTACAACACCCCGGGCGTGACGGTCGGCCACTCGGCCGCGCGGAACGCCTTCAGCGTCGCGGCCACCCCCGCGGCGGCGGCGTTCGGCCGGCCCCTCGAGCCGGGTGACCCGGCCAACCCGACCGGTCCGTTCCCGGGCTCGTTCAGCAGCACGTCGAAGGCCGAGCGGTTCAGCTCCGACGGCCCGCGCCGCGTGTTCTACGAGGCCGACGGCACCCCGATCACCCCGGGCAACGTGTCTTCGACCGGTGGTGAGGTCCGGAACAAGCCGGAGATCACCGCGGCCGACGGCGTGAAGACCAGCGTCACCGGCTTCAACCCGTTCTTCGGCACCTCGGCCGCCGCTCCGCACGCCGGGGCGATCGCGGCGCTGGTCCTCTCGGGCAACCCCGGCCTGCCGCCGGCGGAGGTCCGCGAAGCGCTGATCAACACCGCCGTCGACATCGAAACCCCGGGCCGCGACAACGTCACCGGTGCCGGTGTCATCCTCGCGGACAAGGTGCTCGCCTACACCGGGGCCAGCCCGCAGCCCCTCGTCGTGGCCAAGCAGCCGACGGTCACCCCGGCCGACGGCGGCTCCGCGCTCGACCCGGGCGACACCGCCAAGGTCACCCTCCCGGTGACCAACGACGGTGACGGCACCGCCGTGTCCACCAGTGTCGTGCTCACCAGCCCGACCCCGGGGGTCACCGTGGCGCCGCGGTCCAAGTCCTACGGCACCATCAGCCCGGGACAGACCGGCGTCAACGACTTCACCATCACCGTCCCGGCGACGCAGCAGCTCGGCGCGCCGGTCGTCCTGAACGCCCGCGTCAGCTTCGCCGGTGCGCACTCGCCGACGACGTCGACGTTCTCGCTGCCGGTCGGCACCCCGTCGCCGGTCGCGCAGAACTTCGCCTACGCCGGCGCTCCGGTGGCGATCCCGGACAACAGCCCGGTCGGCGCGTCGGTGACCATCCCGGTCACCGCGGTCGGCCGCGCGTCCAAGGTGGCGTTCTCCGTGGACGGTGCCACGTGCAGCACCGACACCGCCTCGACCACCGTGGGACTGGACCACACCTACGTCGGCGACCTGGTCGGCACGCTGACCGCGCCCTCCGGGGCGAAGGCGACGGTGTTCCAGCGCAACGGCGGCTCCGGCAAGAACCTGTGCCAGGTCGTCTTCGCCGACACCGCCGCGGCCGCGTTCAGCACGGTGACCTCGGCCAACGCGCCGTTCACCGGCACGTGGCGGCCGACGCAGCCGCTGACCGGTGGCCTCACCGGCGCGGCGGTCGACGGCACGTGGACGTTCGGCGTGGTCGACGCGGCGGGCGGCGACGTCGGCTCGATCCGCTCGGTCGCCCTGCACATCAACGGGTTCGTGCAGCCCCCGGCGGCCGGCGCGCCGTCGAACGTGCGGGGTTACACGAACAACGGGCCGGTGCACCCGCTGTAAGGACCAAGCGCCCCAATGTGGCCTTCGGTGCGTCTGACGCACCGAAGGCCGCCTTGGGTGCGTCAGACGCAACCAAGGCCACATTGGGGCGCTACCTTCTGACCATGGCGAAGGCGCGGCAGGTCGCGGGCGGCGGGCGGGCCGTCGAGGTCCCGCCGGAGCGTCTGAGTGGCTGGTTCGAGCGGTTCTCGGCGTCGCACGGCGGGATCGTCGCGACCGAAGCCGCGCCGCTCGAAGTCCGCGTGACCGCGGCCGACGGCACCACCGCCACCGCGACCGTCCCTTTCGGACCGCTCGAAGAACCGTCCCTCGACGCCCTCGTGGCGCACGCGCTGGTGCCCCGGCGGATCGCGCTCGTGCTGGTGCGCCTGGGCGGGCACAGCGTCGGCATCGCGCGCGAAGGCCGGGTCGAGCTGTCGCGCACCGACCACCACCTCGTGCAGGGCCGCTCCGCCGCGGGCGGCTGGTCGCAGCAGCGCTTCGCCCGGCGTCGCGCCGGCCAGGCACGGCACGCGCTGCAGGACGCGGCGCGGGACGTCTTCGAGGTCCTCGTCCCCCGGCTGTCCGAAGTGGACGCCGTCGTGCTCGGCGGCGACCGGCGGGCGCTCGACGCCCTGCGCGAGGACCGCCGGCTGGCCCCGCTGTTCGCCCGTGCGGAGCCGCGCGTGCTGGAGGTCGGCGAGCCGAGCCGGGCCGTCCTCGGCGAGGCCGCCGTGCGGGCGCTGTCGGTGCAGGTCACGCTGCGCGACGGGTGAATCCGCACACGTCCGGAAAATCCGCTGGACCCCGGCCCGTACACTGGGGTCCGTGGATATCCAGCTGGAGTGACGCCGTGGCCGACCGGCCGCCCGACGCTGTCCTCCGTCCACCCCCTTTCCACGGGAGTTTCTCTTGATCACGGCCACCGGCCTTGAGCTGCGCGCGGGTTCGCGCATCCTGCTCGACGGCGCCTCCATCCGCATCCAGTCCGGCGACCGCATCGGTCTCGTCGGCCGCAACGGCGCGGGCAAGACCACGTCGCTGAAGGTTCTCGCCGGCGAAGGCGAGCCACACGCGGGCGACGTCCGCCGCACCGGCGAGCTCGGCTACCTGCCGCAGGACCCCCGCGAAGGTGATCTTTCGGTCACCGCGAAGGACCGCGTGCTGTCCGCGCGCGGCCTCGACAAGCTGACGCGCGACATGGAGAAGGCGCAGGCCTCGATGGCCGAGCTCGTCGACGACGCCGCGCGCGACAAGGCCATCGACCGCTACGCCCGGCTCGAGGAGCGGTTCTCCTCGCTGGGCGGGTACGCCGCGGAGAGCGAAGCCGCGCGGATCTGCTCGAACCTCGGCCTGGCCGACCGGATCCTGGCGCAGACCTTGCAGACGCTGTCCGGCGGGCAGCGCCGCCGCGTCGAGCTGGCGCGGATCCTGTTCGCCGCGGCCGAAGCCGGCGCCGGCGGCAAGTCCGAGACGATCCTGCTGCTCGACGAGCCGACCAACCACCTCGACGCGGACTCCATCAACTGGCTGCGCGGGTTCCTCAAGCAGCACGACGGCGGCCTGGTCGTGATCAGCCACGACGTCGAGCTGCTGGCCGACGTCGTCAACAAGGTGTGGTTCCTCGACGCCACCCGTAGCGAGCTCGACCTGTACAACATGGGCTGGCAGCGCTACCTCGACGCCCGCGCCACGGACGAGAAGCGCCGCCGCCGTGAGCGCGCCAACGCCGAGAAGAAGGCGTCGGCGCTGCAGCAGCAGGCCGCGAAGCTCGGCGCGAAGGCGACGAAGGCCGTGGCGGCCAAGAACATGGCGCGCCGCGCGGAGCAGATGCTGTCGGCGCTCGACGAGACTCGGGTGGCCGACAAGGTCGCCCGGATCAAGTTCCCGGAGCCCGCGCCCTGCGGCCGGACCCCGCTCACCGCGGAAGGCCTCTCCAAGTCGTACGGCTCACTGGAAATCTTCACCGGGGTCGATCTGGCTATCGACCGCGGTTCGAAGGTTGTCGTACTCGGGCTGAACGGTGCGGGAAAGACCACTTTGCTCCGGCTCCTCGGCGGAATGGAAACTCCGGACACCGGCGGCATCGTGCCGGGTCACGGAATGCGTTTGGGCTATTACGCTCAGGAACACGAAACTCTTGATCATGATGCGTCGGTGTGGGAAAACATCCGACATCTCTCACCGGACACCGGTGCTCAGGAGTTGCGGAACCTGCTCGGCTCGTTCCTCTTCACCGGCGAACAACTCGACCAGCCCGCCGGCACGCTTTCCGGCGGCGAGAAGACCCGGCTCGCGCTCGCGAGCCTGGTCTCCAGCGCTGCCAACGTCTTGCTCCTCGACGAGCCGACCAACAACCTGGACCCGGCCAGCCGTGCGCAGGTCCTGGACGCTTTGCGCAGCTTCGCGGGCGCCGTCGTCCTGGTCACGCACGACCCCGGCGCGGTCGAGGCGCTGGAGCCCGAGCGGGTCATCCTGCTGCCCGACGGCACCGAGGACCACTGGTCGGCGGACTATCTGGAACTTGTCCAGCTTGCGTGACTCTGTGCGTCCATTCGGGTGCAAGATCGTTGCGGCCCGGCACTGGAATGGCCCAATGTGATCGCAGTTTCGGCTGTTTTACGTCTGTCGTCTGGCATTCCGGCGCTCAGTGTTCGATCATTGCCCCGGCAGGGGTCGAATGTGGCCCAGAACACTCTCGGCGGGAAGGCGATCGACGTGGCTGATCTCAAGAAAGGCGCGCGGATCACCGGCAACACGCGCGACAAGCTGGCCGCTGACCTGAAGAAGAAATACGAGAAGGGCTCGAGCATCCGGGCCCTCGCGGAGTCGACGGGCCGGTCCTACGGGTTCGTGCACCGGGTGCTGTCGGAGTCCGGAGTCCAGCTGCGGGGGCGCGGCGGGGCCACGCGGGTCAAGAAGAAGTAGTCACGAGCTGCTGCGCGGGGGGCGCGCAGCGGAAGTTTCGGCCACGCGGAACGTCAGGTGGGCCCCCAGCAGGATCAGCGGGTACACCAGGTAGCCGTACCGGGTGGCCGGGGTGAGCAGGATCAACGCGCCGAGTCCGACGGCGATGCGCAGGACTGCGCCGGAGCCGTTCGCGGGGGGCCGGCGCACCAGCCAGCCGACCATGGCCACGGCCGCGGCGCCGACGAGCGCGAACGCCGCCACCTGGCCCACCGGGCCGATCTCGGCGATCAGGTGGCCCGGCAACGGGCTCGCCGCGGGCGACCGCACGGCGCCCATCCCGAGCGGGAACCGGAAGACGTGCTCCACGAACGCCGCCGGGTCCACGAGGTACACGGGCAGGTGCAGCGCGGCCGTGGTGGCCACCAGCGCCGAGGCGAACCGCCCCACCGCCGGCCAGTCGAGCCCTGTTTTGTGGCTGACCCCGCCCCGGCGTACCAGTACGAACACCGCCAGGACCGCGGCCGCGGGCGCCACGATGAGCTTCGCGCTGATCACCAGCGCCAGCACCAGTCCCGACCAGGCGACCTTCCCGCGTGCGGCGAGCGCGCACGCGAGCACCAGCAGCCCGACGATCGCCAGGTCCGGCCCGGCGACGGCCCAGGTCAGCGCGGTGAGCGGGCAGGCCAGCGCGAGCTGGGCCGCGCCGACCGGAACCTTCGGCCACTTCAGCAGCTTCAGCGTGCCCAGCACGCACGCGCAGGCGGCCAGGGCGAACATCCAGCGGGCGTCGGTGAGCGCGTCGCCCAGCGGGGTGCCGCCGAACACCGCGCGCGGCAGGCCGAAGACGGCCATGACCGGGCCGTAGGGGGTGTAGTCGTTGACTTCCGGTGCCCGGCCGAGCGCGGTGACGTCGACGTACGGGGTTCCGTGGTGCAGCAGCAGATCCGCGGACCGCTCGATCACCCAGACCTCGGGCTGCGCGGCCCACGAGAACGGCGTGATCAGCCAGTCCACTCCGGTCAGGCGGCGGATCACCAGAAGCGCCAACGGAAGGATCATTGCCAACAAGGCGATCACGGCGATCGCGCACCAGCGTGAACCCGGTAGTCCGCGCGGCGTAAGGCCCTTGCGTGCGGACAGCAGCAGCCACGCGCTGTGCAGCACGCCGAAGCCGTACGCGACCGAGGCGAAGTTGCCCCAGACGCGGTAGCCGTAGAACTCGGAGACGAGCGCGGTGGGCAGTGCGAAAGCCAGGCAGGCGAGGTAAAATCCCACGTCCCAGCGCAGTGCGGCGGGGTCTCTGGTGATCGCGGGCGCGGTGAAGAGCCGTGCCGCGCGCCGCCATGCGGGCGCCCGGCCCACCTCCGTTCCCACCGCGTCAGGCTACCGAGGGCTCAGCCGAGCGCTCGCAGGCGGGGGAGCAGGTCCGCGGCGGCTTCGGCCGCCTTGACGACGTCGTCGTGACCGGTCGGCATCAGGACCAGCTCGGTGAAGCCCGCCTCGACGTAGCTCCGCGCGAGCCGCACGGCACCGTCCGGATCGGACGGCAGCCGGAACTGCACGGCGCGGCGGACTGTCGCCGGATCGCGGCCGGCCGCCGCGCAGTGCTCGTCCAGCACGCGCGAAAGCCGCCGCAGTTCGGCGATTCCCGTGCCCGGCAGGGCCGCGTTGAGCCAGACGTCGGCGTGCTCGGCGACCACGCGCAGGCCGAGCTTCTCGCCGCTGCTGCCCAGCCACAGCGGTGGCTTCGGCTGGCGGGGCTTCGGATCGCTGAGCGCGCCGGTCAAGGTGTAGTGGCGGCCGCGGTAACCGGTTTCCGCGCGAGTCCACAGCAGACGGAGGATTTCGCAGGTCTCGGCCAGCCTTTCGACGCGTTCGACCGGTCGTGGCGTCGGCGTGCCCATCATCGCGTCGGTGTACGCGTCGCCGCCGGCGCCGAGGCCGACGTCGAGCCGGCCGCCGGAGAGGTGGTCGACCGTTGCGGCGATCTTCGCGAACGTGCCCGGGTGGCGGTTGGTGTTCCCGGAGACCAAACATCCGATGCGCACCCGCTTCGTCGCTTCGGCCATCGCCGCGAGGAGGGTCCAGCCGTCGAAGACGTCGCCGGTGCGGTCCGGGCCCATCGGGGCGAGGTGGTCGAAGACCCAGCAGCCGTCGAAGCCGGCGTCGTCGGCGATGGCCCAGATCTCGCGGAGCGCGGCGATGCCGATGTGCTGCTGGGGTGGCTTGAGCCCGACGGTGACCATGATGCTCTCCTGATTATCAGTATGGCAAATCATCAGTAAAACTGACGATCAGCTTAAGTGTAGAGTTCTCGCATGTCCAGCGACCTCGGGGCACCGCCCGCCGTCACCCGCCGGCTCGGCTACCTGCTCAAGCACGCCCAGCTGCGGCTCGCCGAGCTGGCCGAACCGCGGTACGCGCCGCTCGGGATCACCGGCCGGCAGCTCGCGCTGCTCACGCTGTTCGGGGACGGGCCCGCGTTGTCGCAACAGGAGGGCGCGGCGCGCCTGGGTATCGACCGGACGACGATGGTCGCGCTGGTCGACGAGCTGGAAGACCGGAGCCTGGTCCGGCGGGAGGTCGCGCCGGGCGACCGCCGCAAGCGCCTCGTTACGCTGACCGCCGAGGGCGAGCGCGTCCGCGCGGCGGGTGAGGAAGTGACTCGGCGAGCCGAGGCGAGGCTGCTGGAACCCCTGGACGAAGAGGACGCGGAACGGCTGCGCGCCGCACTGCACCGCGTTGTTCGCGGGGAGTGAACGGCGGCGGGAAGCAAACGGGCAACGGCGGCGTTGTCCAGGTCATATCCGGAGAAAACCTCAGCTATAGTAGAGGTTTTGACAGTGCTTGATACTGGGGGTTCCTCATGGACAACACCTGGGCGCTGCTGAGCTCGGCGATGCGCGCCAACGACGTACCGAAGGCGCTGACCCGCGGCACGCTGAAACGCGTCGCGCGGTTCGCCCGGCCGCACTGGCGGCGGCTGCTGGCCTTCCTCGTGCTGACCGTGGTCTCGGCGGTCCTCGCGGTGTCGACGCCGGTGCTGGCGGGCAAGGTGGTCGACGCGATCGTCGGCGGCCGT
This sequence comes from Amycolatopsis sp. NPDC051061, assembly GCF_040682935.1. Lineage (NCBI taxonomy): Bacteria > Bacillati > Actinomycetota > Actinomycetes > Pseudonocardiales > Pseudonocardiaceae > Amycolatopsis > Amycolatopsis sp. NPDC051061. The sequence goes on along the minus strand of NZ_JBFBBZ010000046.1, from coordinate 61,770 downwards.
GACCTGCCGCTGGTCGTCTGGCTGGCGGTCGTCATCGGTCTGCTCGCGGTCGCCGACGCCGGCTTCGGCCTCGTCGAGCGCTGGCAGTCCGCGCGCATCGGCGAAGGCATCATCTACGACCTGCGGCGGGCGGTGTTCGAGCACGTGCAGCGGATGCCGATCGCCTTCTTCACACGCACCCGCACCGGGGCGCTGGTTTCCCGCTTGAACAACGACGTCATCGGCGCGCAGCGGACGTTCACCGCGACGCTGTCCGGCCTGGTCACCAACACGATCCAGCTGGCGCTTTCGCTGGCCGTCATGCTGACGCTGTCGTGGCAGGTCACGCTGCTCGCGCTGGTGCTGCTGCCGATCTTCGTGCTGCCCGCGCGCCGGCTCGGGCGCCGGATGGCCGGGCTGCAGCGGGAAGCCGCGAACCTCAACGCCGGCATGACCACGCAGATGACCGAGCGGTTCTCCGCGCCGGGCGCGACGCTCGTGAAGCTCTTCGGCCGGCCGGTGCAGGAGGCGGACGACTTCGGCCTGCGCGCGGGGCGCGTGCGCGACATCGGTGTGCGGACCGCGATGCTGACCCGCTGGTTCATGACGAGCCTGACCTTGGTTTCGGCGCTGGCGCAGGCGCTCGTCTACGGCCTCGGCGGCTACCTCGCGCTGACCGGCAAGCTCGCGCCGGGCACCGTCGTCGCGCTGGCGCTGCTGCTGACCCGCCTCTACGCGCCGCTGACCGCGCTGGCCAACGTCCGCGTCGACGTCATGACGGCGCTGGTGTCGTTCGAGCGGGTCTTCGAGGTCCTCGACCTGAAGCCGATGATCGAGGAGAAGCCGGCCGCGCGTTCGTTGCCCGCTTCTTCCGGGGTCGCCGTCGAGTTCTCGGACGTCCGGTTCGGTTACCCCGCGGCGGATCGGTACTCGCTGGCCTCGCTGGAAGACGTCGCCACCCTCGATCACCGTGGTGGGGAAGAGGTCCTGCACGGGATCTCGTTCCGCGCCGAGCCGGGGCAGATGGTCGCGCTGGTCGGGTCGTCGGGTGCGGGGAAGTCGACGATCGCGTCGCTGCTGCCGCGGCTCTACGACGTCGACTCCGGTTCGGTGCGCCTGTCCGATGTGGACGTCCGGGACCTGAGTTTCGCTTCGCTGCGGGAAACCGTCGGCGTCGTGACGCAGGACGGGCACCTCTTCCACGAGACGATCCGCGCGAACCTGGCGTACGCGCGTCCGGACGTCACCGACGACCGGATCTGGGCGGCGCTGGAGCAGGCCCGGCTCGGCGAGCTGGTCCATTCGCTGCCGGACGGTCTCGACACGACGGTGGGGGAGCGCGGCTACCGCCTCTCCGGCGGCGAGCGTCAGCGGCTCACCATCGCGCGGTTGCTGCTGGCGCAGCCCAAGGTCGTCGTGCTGGACGAGGCGACCGCGCACCTGGACTCCGAGTCCGAAGCGGCGGTCGGCGAAGCCCTGACCCACGCGCTGGCCGGCCGGACGGCGCTGGTCATCGCGCACCGGCTGTCGACGGTCCGCGCGGCCGACCAGATCCTGGTCCTGGAGCACGGCGAAATCGTCGAGCGCGGCACGCACGAGGAACTCCTGGCCGCGAACGGCCGCTACGCAACCCTCCACGCAACCCAGTTCGCCGAAGAAGAGCCCGCCGTGGCGTGATTGAAGGGTCATCACGCGTGATTGGGGAGCCGACACGCGTGATTGGAGGGTCGACACGATCTCAGCGCCGTGTCGACCCTTCAATCACGAGAGTTGACTCCCCAATCACGCGTGTCGACCTCTGAATCACGCGTGTCGACCCTCGACGCACGTGTAGAGGGCTTGGACCAGGGCCATCTTGCGGGGGTCGTCGCGGATCAGGGGGCCGACCTGGTTGAGGGTGTAGCCGAAGGCGATGCCGTTTTCCGGGTCGGCGGCGCCGGTGGAGCCGCCGAGACCGTCGTGGCCGAAGGCCGTGGGGTTGGGGCCGAAGCCGCGGGCGTCGCTGCCGAGGTAGAAGCCCAGGCCCCACTCGTTCGGCAGGCCGAGCACCGCGTCGATCTCCTTGCCTTGGCTTTCCCGCGCCCGGGCCAGCCCGGCGGACGACAGGAGCGTGCCGTCGATCAGGGCGTTGTAGATCGTCGCGATCGCGCGGGCCGTGCCGTGGCCGTTCAGCGCCGGCATGACGGCGTGGCGGAAGGCCGGGTCGTTCGCGTGGTGGCCCGCGAGCTGCGGGTTGGTCAACGCGGCCTGCGCGACCGGGCCGGCGCTCGCGAACGCCGTGGCCAGCGCGTTCGCCATCTCCTCCGTCATCACCGGGTCGACGAGGGTGGCGCAGCGGTCCAGATCGACGTCCGGGGCCAACCCGATCGAGAAGTCCGCGCCGAGCGGCCCGGCGACCTGCTCGGCGAAGAACTCGCGGATGCCCTGCCCGGCGATCCGCCGCACGACCTCGCCGACGAGCCAGCCGTACGCCAGCGCGTGGTACCCGCCCGCGGACCCCGGTTCGTACAACGGTTCCTGCGCCGCCAGCAACGACGTCATCAGGTCCCAGTCGTACAGCTCCTCGACGCGCACCGGGCGGCCGAGGCCGATCCCGGGCACGCCGGAACGGTGCGAGAGCAGCCACCGCACGGGGACCTCGCTCTTGCCCTCCGCGGCGAACTCGGGCCAGTACTTGGCGACCGGCGCGTCGACGTCCAGCTCGCCGGCGTCGGCGAGCCGGTGCGCGCAGATCGCCGTCATGCCCTTGGTCGTCGACCAGACGTTGGCGAGGGTGTCCGGCCCCCACGGACGCGCCCGGTCCGGCCCGGACCAGCCACCCCGCAGGTCCACGACGACCTCGCCGTGGCGGAGGGCCGTGAACGCCGCGCCCAGCTCGCCGCGCTCGCGGAAGTTCGCCTCGAAGGCTTCGCGCACCGGTTCGAACCCGGGAGCGCACTCGCCCTGCACCGTCGCCGTGGCACCGTCCATGGGACCTCCTCCGACCGCCGCGACCGGTCCACACCGACCAGTCGGTATGGAGACGCTAAAGGCGGCCGGGCACGCCCGTCAAGGCGTGCCCGGCCGGTGCTTTTTCACGGGAAAGAGCTACTTCAGCCGCGGCACGATCGCGCCGTACTTCTCCAGCAGCGCCGCGTTCGCCTCGTCGCCGCCCTCCACATTGGAGCTGCGCCACAGCGGGACGTCCAGGCCTTCGGCCGTCCCGCGGTCGTACACCTGCGCGAGCACGAGGTTCCACAGGAACGCGTTGACCACAGTGGACAGCGGCGCGGTGCGCGGCGCGTCCGGCGGGTAGCTCGCGTCGCCGGGGATGACCAGCGAGTCCAGCACGACGGTGCCCTGCTCGACCAGCGTGCTCGACGACCGCCGCGGCGCCGCCGCCACGCACGCCCGCGACGTGATCGCGATGACCGCCGCCCCGCGCTTCCGCGCCTCGACGCACAGCTCGACCGGGTACGGGTTCGAGCCGGACGTCGAAAAGACCACCAGTACGTCGTCCGGCCCCGGCGCCCGCTCGGCCAGCACCTCGGCGGCCAGGCCGCTGCGCCGCTCGGTCTTCGTGCTGCTCACCGCGCCGTGCAGCGGGAGCAGGTCCGGGTGGTACAGCGGGTACACGCAGGCCAGGCCGCCGGCCCGGTAGAACGTCTCGGCGACGGCCGCCAGCGAGTGCCCGGCGCCGGCGGTATAGACCAGTGCGTCCGCCCGGATCACCCCCAGCACCAGATCCGCCGCTTCGCGCACCGCCTCGGCGTTGGCCTGCTCGACGTCCGCCAGTTGCTTCGCGACGCTGCCCGAGATGTTCGTGGCGCTCACCACACCCACCCTTCCGTAGGGGACCGGGCGCCGAATCTACCGCGAAGATGGTGGTACGCGGTGGAATAGCCCGGTGGGCGGGCGGGGTTGACCCGGATGCGGGCGACAGGAGGACACGGGTGAACGAAGCGGAACCGGCGGTGTCGGTGTGGCCGGCGCGCGGGCGGACCGAAGCGATCGTGCTCGTGCTGCACGGCGGCGCGGAGCGCGGCGCGGGCAGCGTGCCGCCCTGGAAGCCGGCCTTCCTGCGGATGGTCCCGATCGCGCGCGCCCTGCACCGGGCCGGCCGCAAGGACGGCATCGAGGTGCGGCTGCTGCGCAACCGCCGCTACGGCTGGAACGCCCCCGCGATGGACCCCCTCGACGACGCACGGTGGGCCCTCGAGCGCATCCGCGCCGACCACCCGGGCCTGCCGGTCGTGCTGGTCGGGCACTCCATGGGGGCCCGGGTGGCGCTGCGCGTGGCCGACGACCCGGCCGTGCGCGGGGTCTGCGCGCTCGCGCCCTGGACGCCGCGGGGTGAGCCGGTGGACGCCGTCGCCGGGCGTGCGGTGCTCATCGTGCACGGCACCCGCGACCGCATGACGAGCCCGGTGGAGTCGCACGCCTTCGCCGAACGAGCCGAGGGCGTCGCCGCCCGCGTCGCCCGGTTCGAGATCGCCAACGAGGGTCACGCGATGCTCCGCCGGTCGTCCGTGTGGACCCGGCTGACGATTGCTTTCACACTGGAAGTGCTCGCCGGCGACGCCGGTGAGGAACTGCGTGGCGCGTGGGCCGCGCCGGGGCCCGAGCGGCTCCGAATACCGGTGTAGGACCACCCCCGAACAGGGCATACAGCGAAACGCGCCGCGGGGGTGCGGCGACTAGGATCGATCACCGGCGCAGCTGGCCGGCCGGAGGGAGAACCGTGACCGCCTCGAGTGTGGACCGCGCTCAGGACATCCCCGACGAGTCTCGCTGGCCGGGCTTGGCCAGCCCTCCGCGATCGGCGCTGCGCGCGCGGATCGCCGCCACGTTGTTCCGCCGCGCGGTCCGCCCGCTCGACGTGCGGGTGATCTTCCCGGACGGCACCGTTCTCGGCGCCGGTGGTCCGGAATCGCCCGAAATGCGGATTTTGCGGCCGGAAGCGTTCTTCCACCGCCTCGGTGTCGACGCCAAGATCGGCTTCGGCGAGTCCTACATGGCCGGTGACTGGACCGCGTCCGACCTGGCCGAGGTGCTGACGCCGTTCGCCGAGCGGATGGCCACCCTCGTGCCGCCGGTGCTGCAGAAGTTCCGGAAGATCGCCGAACGCACGCAGCCGCCGGCCGAGGAGAACACCCTCGAAGGCGCGCGGGCCAACATCCACCGGCACTACGACCTGTCCAACGACCTGTTCGGCGCCTTCCTCGACGAGTCGATGATGTACTCCTCGGCGCTGTTCGGCCCCGGCGAAAACCTCACCGCCGCCCAGTACCGCAAGATCGACAGCGTGCTGGACTACGCCGGCGTCCGCGCGGGCAGCGAAGTCCTGGAAATCGGTACCGGATGGGGTGAACTCGCGATCCGCGCCGCCGCCCGCGGCGCCCAGGTGACGTCGCTGACCATTTCGGAGGAACAGCGGGCGCTGGCCACCGAGCGCATCGCCGCGGCCGGGTTCTCCGACCGCGTCGACGTGAAGCTGTGCGACTACCGCGAGTCGAGCGGCCAGTACGACGCCGTGGTCAGCGTCGAAATGATCGAGGCGGTCGGCGCGTCCTACTGGCCGGCGTTCTACGCCACGATCGGGGAGCGGCTGCGCCCCGGCGGCCGGTTCGGCCTGCAGGCCATCACCATGGACCACGACCGGATGCTGGCAGCCTCGCGCGCCTACACGTGGATCCACAAGTACATCTTCCCGGGCGGCATCATCCCGTCCGTCCGCTCGATCGAGGACGGGGTGGTCGCGAACACCCGGCTCAAGCTGGCCGGGATGCGCGAGTTCGGCCAGGACTACGCGCGCACGCTACGGTTGTGGCGCGAGCGGTTCCTGCACGGCTGGGCCGACATCGCCGGGTTCGGGTTCGACGACGTCTTCCGCCGGATGTGGGAGTTCTACCTGGCCTATTCCGAGGCCGGGTTCCGCTCCGGGTACCTCAAGGTCCACCAGTTCGGCTACGAGGCGACCGGCAAGTAACCCCGCCGGACAACCCGACCCCGGTGCCGCACGTCCTCCTTTCGAAGGCGTGCGGTCTACTGACGACGACACGTTTGTCCGGATCGGGATTGGGTGATGGGTGATGACGTACCGTGGCGACGACGGCGGGCGCCGGATGCCGCCGCCCCGGCCCGCCGGGCGGTCCCGGGACCACCAGCGCGCGCAGATGATGCCGCTGCCCGGGCGCGGCCAGAGCCCGTACGACGAGCGCACCCGCCCGATGGGCACCCGGGAGGGCGAGCGGCAGTACGCGCCGCCTCCGCCGCGCCAGGACCCGCCCCGGCGCCCGGTCGACGACGACTACCCGCCGTCCCGCCCGCCCCGCAAGCGCCGCTGGGGCTTCGGCCGGATCCTGCTGACGCTGGTGCTGGTGTTCGTCGTGTTCTTCGCCGGCATCTGGGTCTACCTGGAGTTCTCCATCAAGCGCGTCGACGCGCTCGCCGACTACTCGGGCCGCCCGGTCGCCGCGTCCGGCACCAACTGGCTGATCGTCGGCTCGGACAGCCGCGAGGGTCTCACCGCCGAGGACGAGGAACGCCTGGCCACCGGTGACGTCGCGGCGGCCGGCGGCGGGCAGCGCACCGACACGATCATGGTCGCGCACCTCCCGGACAACTCCACCAAGCCGACGCTGCTGTCGCTGCCGCGCGACTCGCAGGTCGCGATCCCCGGCCACGGCAAGAACAAGATCAACGCGGCGTTTTCGCTGGGCGGGCCGAAGCTGCTCGCGCAGACCGTCGAAGGCGCCACCGGCCTGCACATCGACCACTACGCGGAGATCGGCTTCGGCGGGTTCGCCAAGATCGTCGACGCGATCGGCGGCGTCGACATGTGCATCGACCAGGACATGAACGACACGGTCACCGGGATCAGCATCAAGGCGGGCTGCCCCCAGACGCTCGACGGCCGCTCGGCGCTGGGCTTCGTCCGGATGCGCCACAGCGACGCGACGCCGCGCTCGGACCTGGACCGCATCGCCAACCAGCGCAAGTTCATCGGCGCGCTGGTCAGCCAGATCGCGAGCCCCGGCACGCTGCTCAACCCGTTCCACTTCTTCCCGCTGCTGGGCTCCGGGCCGGACGCGCTGACCATGGACTCGGGCGACCACGTGCACAACCTGGCCGGCCTGGCGATCGCGATGCGCGGGATCTCTTCGGGCGGCGTGGTGACGACGACGGTCCCGGTCACCAGCGGGTCGGCGGAGAACTGGGACAAGACCAAGTCGAAGCAGCTGTTCGACGCGCTGAAGAACGACACGGAGATCCCGGACAGCGTCATCGTCAATTAATTCGGGAGCGCCGCAGGACTCGGCCGGGGCACCATGGGAACCATGGAGACCCCGGCCGAGACCTTTTCCCGTGACGAGTTTTCGCTGACCCGCTGGCAGTCCGCCGACGCGGGTCCGGTGCAAGCCGCGGTTTCGGGGTCCGGCGCGCACCTGGCCGACTGGGTGCCCTGGGCCGTCGGTGGCTACACGGACGAGGACGCCGCGGCCTTCCTGCGGCTGACGCACGAGAACTGGGAAACCGGCCGGGCGTACGAGTGGGCGATCCGGGTGGACGGCTCGCTCGCGGGTGCCGTCGGCGTCATGACCCGCGACGGCGGCGTCGAGATCGGCTACTGGCTCACGCGGGACTTCACCGGCCGCGGCCTGGTGACCCGCGCGGTTTCGCTGCTGGTTTCGGACGCCTTCCGCCGCGGCGCGGGCTACGTCGAGATCAGGCACGACGAGGCGAACGTCCGAAGTGGAGCGATCCCGGCGCGGCTCGGGTTCTCGTTGGTGCGCAAGGAACCCGCGGACCCCGGCGACCGGCCGCCGGCGTGCGTGGGCGTCAAGCAGGTGTGGCGGAAGGAGCGGCCGTGAAGGAGACGTACGCCGAAGACGGCTTCACCCTGGCCCGCTGGACGTTCGCCGACGGGCCGGAACTCACCGCGACGGTCGCCGGGTCCCTCGACCACATCGGGGCCTGGATGATCTGGGCGACCGGCGGCTACACCGCCGAAGACAGCGCCGAGTTCCTGCGGCGCACCCGGAAGAACTGGGAGAGCGGGGAAATGCACGACTTCGCCATCCGCGCCGGCGGCTCGATCGCGGGCGGCATCGGCACGATGGCGCGCGAGGGCGGCGTCGAGATCGGCTACTGGCTCGCGCGCGAGCACAGCGGCCGGGGCCTGATCACCCGCGCGGTGCGGCTGCTGACCGAGGAGGCGTTCCGGCTCGGCGCTGGGTACGTCGAGATCAAGCACGACGAACGGAACGTCCGCAGTGGAGCGGTGCCCGCGCGCCTGGGTTTCACGAAGGTGCGCGAGGAACCGGTCGAAAAACCGCTGGCCCCATCGTGTGTCGGGACGAATCACGTGTGGCGGAAGGAGAAGCCGTGAAGCCGGTTTTCGTCGAAATGGCCCGGCCGGGCCACCGATGGCCGTGCGAGCGGCGCGAGTTCGCGAACCGGGCGGAGAAGCGCGGGAATCGCGCGGAGGCGCACGAGTACGCGATCTGTCGGCGTCGGCGTAACCGTCCGAGAGGGTGGCCGGCGGCCGGTGTGCGCCGACCGCCGGTCTGGCCGCCCCGCGGGTGGCGTCGCTGACGCTCAGGAGACCTTGTTCCGCTCCCGCAGTACCTTGAGCGCCTGGTCGGCGTGGACGGTGAAGTTCAGCTCACTCTTGATCTTCTCGAGGATCTTCCGGTCCTCGCCGATCACGAACGTCGCGCGCTTGGCGTGCATCGGCAGCAGCTTCCGCCAGACGCCGAACTGCTTCGCGACCTCACCCTCCACATCGGACAGCAGCGGGTAGTCGAAGCCGTTGGCCTCCGAGAACTGCCGCTGCTTGGTGACGCCGTCCGGGCTGATGCCGATGCGGTGCGCGCCGACCTCGGCGAACTCGGCGGCGAGGTCGCGGAAGTGGCAGCTCTCCGCCGTGCAGCCGCCCGTCATCGCGGCGGGGTAGAAGAACAGCACCACCGGGCCGGTGGCCAGGAAGTCCGACAGCGTGCGGTCGGCGCCCTGGTCGTCGGGCAGCGTGAAATCGGGGGCGAGGTCTCCGGCGTCCATGGAGGTCCCTTCTCGTCGGCGGCAGAACCCATCGTGCCGGGTCTTCGGAGCCGCCGCGAAACCGGCTTGGTCCCCAGCGCCCCAATGTGGCCTTGGTTGCGTTGAACGCACCCAAGGGGCCCTTCGGTGCGTTCGACGCACCGAAGGCCACATTGGGGCGCTCTGGTCAGCCGGCGGGGTGGCGGGCGATCAGCTCGTCGACCTCGTCGCCGGTGGCCGAGTCGGTCACGAACGGGCCCCGGGCCGCCAGCACGCCCAGCTGACGCAGCCGCGCCGCCTGCTCGTGCGTCCGGACCCCCTCCGCGCCCACCCGCAACTCCAGCTCACGGGCCCGCGTGACCAGCTGCGTCAGGTGCCGCAGCGCCGGCTCCGGCGGCGAGTCCGAGTCCAGCGCGTCGACCACCGCGCCCGACAGGATCACGTGGTGCACCGGCAGCCCGTGCTGGGGGATCAGCTCCAGGTCCGCCGAGCCCGTGATCGTCAGCACCAGCTGCGTCCCCAGGTCCGACAGCACCGCGAACGAGTCCAGCACCTCGCCGCGCGGGTCGAGGACCGAGTCGCGGTCCGTGCACAGCCGCAGCGCGTTCGGCGGCAGCTCGTGCTTGTCCAGCTGCTCCTTCACCAGCAGCACCAGGTCCGGGTCGATCGCGAGCCGGGTGGGCAGCTGGACGCACACGTCCGGGGCCGCGTCGCCGAACCGCGCGCGCCAGCGGGCCGTCGCCGCCAGGGACTCCGCCAAGAGCCAGCGGCCCAGCGGCACCGTCATGCCCGTCGTCTGGGCCAGCGGGTAGAACTCGTCCGAGCCGAGCTCGCCCTTCTCCGGGTGGTTCCAGCGCAGGCCGGCGTTGACCGCGGCGAGGCGGTCGGGGGTGGTGAGCTTCACCGTCGGCTGGTAGACGAGCGAGAACTCGCCGTTCTCCAGCGCCCCGGCGATCACCGCGCCCAGCTGGTAGCGGCCGCGGTCGCGGGCGTCGAGCTCGGGGTCGAACAGCATCCACTGCGCCTTGCCGGCCTCCTTGGCCCGGTGCAGCGCGATCTCCGCCGCCCGCAGCAGCTCCGCGCCGCCGCCCTCGACGGCCGCGCGCACCACGATGCCCGCGCTCGCGCTGACGCCGATGCCGTGCCCGCCGAGGTAGATCGGCTCGTTGAGGTCTTCCAGCGCCCGTTCGACGAGCTCGACGACCTCGGTGGCGGTCAGCTCGCCCCGCAGCAGCACCGCGAAGCCGTCGCCGGACAGCCGCGCGACGAACCCGTCGTGGTGGCCGGTGAACACCGCCGAGAGCTTGGCCGCGACCCCGCGCAGCACCTGGTCGCCGACGCCGGCGCCGAGGCCGTCGTTGACGACCTTGAAGCCGTCGACGTCGAGGTAGACCAGCGCGATGTCGTCGCGCGCGCCGGCGCCGAGCGCCGCTTCGAGCTTGGTGGTGAACGACGACGCGTTGGGCAGCCCGGTCAGCGAGTCGTGCACGTTCTGGTGCAGCAGCCGTTCCTGCAGCAGGTGCAGCTCGTTCGCGTCGGACACCATCAGCACCGGGTAGACCGAGCCCGGCCGGTCGCCGGGCAGCCGGGCGAGGGTGACGTCGGTCCAGAGCTGCCCGTCTTCGCTGTGGTCGAGCAGCATCCGCTCCTGGTAGCGCTCACGCCCCGAGCGCACCTGCTCGAGCCCCGCCTTGAGCCGCGAGACGTCGTGGCCGGTCGAGCCGAGATCGGTGATGTGCCGGCCCCGCAACCGGTTCGGCGAGCAGCCGAGCAGCTGGCCGAGCGCGAGGTTGGCTTCCACGATCTCGCCGTCCGGGTCGGCCAGCGCGATCCCCATCGGCGACGCGGCGTAGAGCGCCGAGAACCGGTGCAGGGCGCCGCCGTGGTCCGCCGAGCCGACGTGGTCGACCGCGTCGTGCGCGATCTCCAGCAGCAGCGGCTCGAGCTCCTCCAGGGGAAGTGTTACTCCTTTGGTGTCGGCCAACGTCGCCGCCCACCGGCGCGCCACGTCCAGCAGTCCTGGCGCGGCACCGGACTCAGGCACACTCCACCTCTTCACGCACAGGTCAGGCCAGTTCAGACACGGTGTCGGGGATCATGAAGCCACCTCGGGTACCCCTCGCCCGTGACCGATGCCACGCCATCATGCGCGTAACGGGGTGTCTACCGGCTGAACGAGTGAACGAACCTCCACATGCGGTAACTTTTTGTCACGGCATGTATGCAGTGGTGGACAGCGCCGGGGTCAGCGGGGGGTCAAGCGCACCGGCAGACCGTCGGCGGGCACCGGCAGGGACACGTAATCCCACTTCGCCGTGTAACTCTTCGGAACCGACCAGCGGTGGGCTCGCAGCATTTCGTGCATCAGCAACTTGACCTCGAGACCGCCGAAGTGGAGCCCGATGCACTTGTGCGCGCCGCCGCCGAAGGGCATCCACGCCATCCGGTGGGACTTGTCCTCGCGGCGCGGCTCGGCGAACCGCTCGGGGTCGAACTCGAAGGGGTTCGTCCAGCACTCCGGCGAGAAGTGGTTCACCGTGGGCGAGACGCCGCAGAGGGTGCCCGCGGGGATGTAGTGGCCGAGCACCTCGGTGTCCTTGACGGTCTGGCGGGTCAGCGACGGTACCGGCGCGACCAGCCGCAGCGCTTCCTTCATGACGAGGTCGAGGGTCTCGAGCTGGTCGATGGCGTCGATGTCGAGGACGTCGTCGCCGAGGGCGAGGGACTCCTCGCGGGCGCGTTCCTGCCACTCCGGGTGCTTGGCGAGGTAGTACGCCATGGCGCTGCTGGTGATGGTCGTCGTGTCGTGCGCGGCCATCATCAGGAAGATCATGTGGTTGACGATGTCGGTGTCGGTGAACCGGTCGCCGTCCTCGGTGGTGGCGTGGCAGAGGGCGGTGAACAGGTCGTCGCCGTCCGACTTCCGCTTGGCGGGCAGGTTTTCGCTGAAGTAGCGCTCGAGGACCTTCCGCCCGTGCAGCCCGGCCGACCAGCGCCCGCCGGGCACCGGGAAGCGCACCAGCGCGGTGCCGGCGCGCACGGAGCTGACGAACGCGCGGTTGATCCGGTGCGCGTCGCCGCCGCTGCGCATGCCCATGAACACGCGCGTCGCGACGTCGAGGGTCAGCTGCTTGAGCGCCCAGTACAGCCGCGGTCGCTCGGTCGGCCCCCAGCTCGCGACGCCTTCGCGCAGCGCCGGGCCCATCTCGTTGACGTAGCCGGTGAGCCGGGACCGGGTGAAGGCCTCCTGCATGATCCGGCGGTGCAGGTGGTGCTCGCCGAAGTCCATCAGCATGAGGCCGCGCTCGAAGAACTTCTCGATGAAGAACTTCCAGCCCTCCTGCGAGAAGGCCTTGTCCTTGTTGACGAGCGCGATCTGCGTCGCCTCCGGCCCGGACAGCGCGACGATCCGCCGGCCGAAGCCGCCGGTCCACGACACGGGGCCGTAGAGCTCGTAGCGGCGAAGGCCGAACGCGGGCCCGAAGCGCATCATCTCGAGCATGTGCCCGACGACCGGCGGGCCTTCGTCGCCGAGGACGGGTTTGAGGCCGCTGCCCGCGGGCGGCGTGGCGAGCTCCTGGACGGGCCAGCGCGAGTGCAGCCAGCGTTCGTCGATTTTGTGCGGGAGGGGGAGCGCCGTCAGCGGCGGAACGCGTTCACGCAGTGCTTCGGCGGCTCGGCTCACGGTGCCCGGCAAAGTGACCATCTCCCCGCTGAGATCGGCGTCCCCTCCACGATGCACCCTTGTTGACGATGTGACAACACCTGGGCGGCCCTCTTTTCGGGTGGCACCTCAGCGGCCCGTCCTCGTCCGGCTGTGGCGGGCGGGTCTCCCGGGACGGCCGCCGGAATCAAGGTCGGCCAGATGCCGTGAAGGACTCCTTGCCGGCTCTTAGCGCCGCGCACCACGGGCAGGTCTTCGGACTCGTGGGCGTGCTGCTCGCGCCTACCGGCCGTCGCTTCCTGTTGCCTCCCCGGGGCGAACCCCGGGGAACCAGTGGCGGCACCGAGTCCAGGTCACTTGTCCAGGGTGACGGCGAAGAAATCGGTGAGCTTGCCGACAGCGAGGTGGATGTACTCGCGCTTGTCGTAGAGGTCGACGTGGCTCGCGCCCTCGATCCAGTGGATCTCCGCGGGCCCGGTGGCGCGCCGGTGGGCGTCGAGCAGGCCCTGGAAGACGGCCGGGTCCTGGGTGCCGTCGGCGCCGTAGCGGAACTGGCGGGCCGGTTCGGCGGTGCAGACGGCTGCGACGGCCTTGACCCGGTGGTCTCCGCCGGTGGCGGCCAGCGAATAGCCGCCGGAGGCGCAGATGCCGAGCAGCCCGATCCGGCCGGCGTCGACCTCGGGCCGGGTGGTGAACAAGGAGACGGCGGCTTTGAAGTCTTCGATCCGCTGGGCGGGATCTTCCAGGCCACGGCGGGAACTCTCCCTGATCGGTGGTGTCTCCACCATCGACCGGGAGCGGGGCCGGCAAAAGCCGCGAGTTCCTGCCTGGGAAGGATCCTTCCCAGGCAGGAACTCAGCAGTGGGAGATCAGTCCCAGTCGAGCGCGCCGCCCGACTGGTACTCGATGACGCGGGTCTCGAAGAAGTTCTTCTCCTTCTTCAGGTCCATCGCCTCGGACATCCACGGGAACGGGTTCTCGGTCTCGCCGAAGATCGGGGCCAGTCCGATCTGCTGCGCGCGGCGGTCGGTGATGAAGTGCATGTACTGCTCGCACAGCTGCGCCGACAGGCCGAGCATCCCGCGCGGCATCGTGTCGCGCGCGTACTTGACCTCGAGCTCGCACGCCTCCTTCAGCATCCCGCGAATTTCTTCCTGGAATTCGGCCGTCCACAGGTGCGGGTTCTCGATCTTGATTTGGTTGATGCAGTCGATGCCGAAGTTCAGGTGGATCGACTCGTCGCGCAGGATGTACTGGTACTGCTCGGCGATGCCGACCATCTTGTTCCGGCGGCCCAGCGACAGGATCTGCGCGAAGCCGGTGTAGAACCACATGCCTTCGAAGATCACGTAGAACGCGACGAGGTCACGCAGGAACGCCGTGTCGGCCTCCGGCGTCCCGGTCTCGAAGTCCGGGTCCTCCAGGTGCTGCGTGTACTTCAGCGCCCACGCGTCCTTGTCCGAAATGGACGGAACTTCGCGGTACATGTTGAACAGCTCGCCCTCGACCAGGCCGAGGCTCTCGCAGATGTACTGGAAGGTGTGCGTGTGCACGGCTTCCTCGAACGCCTGGCGCAGCAGGTACTGGCGGCACTCGGGGTTGGTGATCTGCCGGTACACCGCGAGCACGATGTTGTTGGCCACCAGGGACTCCGCGGTCGCGAAGAAGCCCAGGTTGCGCTTGAGCATCTGCCGCTCGTCCTCGGTGAGGCCGTCCTTCGACTTCCACAGCGCGATGTCGGCCTGCATGGCGACCTCGGTCGGCATCCAGTGGTTGTTGCAGCCGGCCAGGTACTTCTCCCAGGCCCAGGTGTACTTCATCGGCAGCAGCTGGTTGACGTCGGCGCGCGCGTTGATCATGCGCTTGTCGTCGACGTTGATCCGGGCGGCGCCGACCTCGATCTCCCCGAGGCCGGTGGCGCCGGTCGTCTCCACGTTGGTCATGTTCCTCAGGGTTCCTTACTGGCAGGATTCGCAGTCGGGGTCGTCGATGCGGCAGGCGGCGCCTTCGGTGGCGACGAAGTCCACGTCGGGTGCCGGGGCGGGGGCCGGAGTGGCCGCGGGAGCCGCGGGCGCCGGGGTGGCCGAGACGGCGTTCAGCTTGCCGTCGGTGCCGCGCAGGGTGCTCTTCTCCACGTGCGTCGCGGACTGCGCCCGCAGGTAGTACGTGGTCTTGAGGCCCTTGTGCCACGCGTAGCGGTAAAGCTCGTCGAGCTTGCGGCCGCTCGGCGCCGCGATGTAGAGGTTCAGCGACTGCGCCTGGTCGATCCACTTCTGGCGCACCGAACCGGCGTCGACGATCCACCGCGACTCGATCTCGAACGCCGTGGCGTACAGCGCCTTCAGGTCGTCCGGGACGCGGTCGATCTGGCCGAGGCTGCCGTCGAAGTACTTCAGGTCGCTGACCATGACCTCGTCCCACAGGCCCCGGGCCTTGAGGCTCTTGACCAGGTGCGGGTTGACGACGGTGAAGTCGCCGGACATGTTCGACTTGACGAACAGGTTCTGGAACAGCGGCTCGATCGACTGCCCGACGCCGGAGATGTTGGAGATCGTCGCGGTCGGCGCGATCGCCATCACGTTGGAGTTGCGCATGCCGACGGTCTTGACGCGCTCGCGCAGCGGCGCCCAGTCCAAAGTGGACGAGGTGTCGACGTCGAGGCCGTCACCCTGGCGGGCGTCGATGAGCAGCTGCAGCGAGTCGATCGGCAGGATGCCCTTGCTCCACAGCGAACCCTCGAACGTCTGGTACTGCCCGCGCTCCTCGGCGAGGTCGGTCGACGCCGAGATCGCGTAGTAGGACACGTGCTCCATGGAGACGTCGGCGAACTTCACGGCCTCGTCGGAGGCGAACGGGACGCCGATCTCGAACAGCGCGTCCTGGAAGCCCATGATGCCCAGGCCGACCGGGCGGTGGCGCAGGTTGGAGCGGCGCGCCTCCGGGATCGTGTAGAAGTTGATGTCGATCACGTTGTCCAGCATGCGGACGGCCGTGCGCACGGTCTTCTCGAGGCGCTCGGTGTCCAGGCCCTCGGGCGTGACGTGCTTGAGCAGGTTCACCGAGCCGAGGTTGCAGACGGCGACCTCGTCGGTGGTGGTGTTCAGCGTGATCTCGGTGCACAGGTTGGACGAGTGCACGACGCCGACGTGCTGCTGCGGCGAGCGCAGGTTGCACGGGTCCTTGAACGTGATCCACGGGTGGCCGGTCTCGAACAGCATGGTCAGCATGCGGCGCCACAGGTCGACGGCGCGGATCCGGCGGAAGACCTTGATCTCGCCGCGGTCGGCCATCGCCTCGTACTCGCGGTAGCGGGCGGCGAACTCGTTGCCGTAGAGGTCGTGCAGGTCCGGGGTCTCGTTCGGCGAGAACAGCGTCCACTCGGCGTTGGCCTCGACGCGGCGGAGGAACTCGTCCGGCACCCAGTTCGCGGTGTTCATGTCGTGGGTGCGGCGGCGGTCGTCACCGGTGTTCTTGCGCAGGTCGAGGAACTCCTCGATGTCCACGTGCCAGGTCTCGAGGTACGCGCACGCCGCACCCTTGCGCTTGCCGCCCTGGTTGACCGCGACCGCGGTGTCGTTGGCGATCTTGAGGAACGGCACGACGCCCTGCGACTGGCCGTTGGTGCCCTTGATGTGCGCGCCGAGGCCGCGGACCGGGGTCCAGTCGTTGCCGAGGCCGCCCGAGTACTTGGCCAGCAGGGCGTTGTTCTTGTAGGCCTGGAAGATCGAGTCCAGGTCGTCGTCCACCGTGGTCAGGAAGCAGGACGACAGCTGCGGGCGCGTGGTGCCCGAGTTGAACAGCGTCGGGGTGGACGCCATGAAGTGGAAGCTCGACAGCAGCTCGTAGAACTCGATGGCGCGGGCTTCGCGGTCGTCCTCGCGGATGGCGAGGCCCATCGCGACGCGCATGAAGAACGCCTGCGGCAGCTCGAAGCGGGTGCCGTCGTGGTGCTGGAAGTACCGGTCGTACAGGGTCTGCAGGCCGAGGAAGCCGAAGTCGAGGTCGCGCTCCGGGCGGATCGCGGCGGTGATCTTGTCGAGGTCGAAGCGCTGCAGCTCGGCGTCGACCAGCTCCAGCTCGATGGCGCGGCGCAGGTAGGCGCGGAAGTACGCGGGGTACTCGGTGGCCATCTCGTCCTGGCTGGCCAGGCGCGGCTTCTTGGCGAGGTAGCTCAGGGCCTCGCCGCGCAGCTTGTCCAGCAGCAGCCGGGCGGAGACGTAGGAGTAGTTCGGCTCCTGCTCGACCAGCACGCGGGCGGCCAGGACCTGGGCCAGGGCCAGCTCGTCGGCGCTGATGCCGTCGTAGAGGTTGCGCTTGGCCTCGGCGAGCACGGGCTCGGCCGTGACGTCCTCGAGGCCGGCGACGGCCTCGCCCACGACGTGGGAAACGCGGGCCCAGTCGAGCGGGCGCAGGACGCCGTCGGTGCCCTTGACGTTCAGCGCGACCTCGGTCGCGGCCGGCTTGACGGCCTCGCGGGCCTTGGTGCGCTCGTCGCGGTAGAGGACGTAGGCGCGGGCGACCTTGTGGTGCTCGCCGCGCATCAGGGCGAGCTCGACGATGTCCTGGATCTGCTCGATGTGCAGGGCGGTCTCGGGGCCGGCGTGGCGCAGCAGGGTGGTCTCCACCTGCTGGGTCAGCTCGGCGACGACGTGGTGCACGCGGGAGGACGCGGCGGCGTCGCCGCCCTCGACCGCGAGGAACGCCTTGGTCAGCGCGACCGAGATCTTCCCGGCGTCGAACGGCGACACGCTGCCGTCCCGCCGGATGACCCGGATCGCGGTGGGTGAGGCGGTCCCGGAGGGCCGCTGACCGGTTTCGACTGACATGCGTGTCTCCAGGTTTTCGGGCGCGTTCGATCGCCGCGCGGCCTTACGAGGCCGTGCGCTGCAGGTTCTTCAAAGCTGCCCGGCCACCCTCTGCAGCGGTCTCCCCGTCGCTGGGGGCTGCCGGTCACCAGAGACTACATGTAGGGGTCACTGCCCGCACGGGACCCTAAATGGCGTGTCGCGCGCTTAACTCTGGTGGGTTACGTGATCACCCAGAGGTGCAGTTCAGGAGGCGAATCCGGGGCCTCGCGAGTAGGTTCCGAGGTCGCCGCGAGGAGAGTGGACCACGGGTGTCCGGTGGTCCGGTCAGGCACCCGGGCGGGCGGATGTCATGAAAGAGTCGTTCATGTCGCCGGACGTCATGAACGAGTCGTTCATGACCTTTCGGCCGGGTCAGGAGCCGAAGCGGAGTTCCGACTTGGGGAGCTCCAGGCTCATCACCGGGCGCCGCCCGGCGAGGTAGCCGAGGGGGCCGTCAGGGTTGAAGCTCCAGTCCGCCGAGGCTGGACGGGGTCGGATTCGAGCGCCCACCGGAGTCTGCAGGAGACCGTCGCGCTCCTGGACCACCTCGAACGACGTCGGCAGTCGCAGGGGGAGGGCCGGGAGTCGCTTGAACGCCGCCGTCGCGATCCAGTCGTCCGCCGTCGCCGCCGTGGCCTGGAACGTGGGGCCGCCGGTGAAGTTCAGGATCGCGAGGTCCTTCGGGATCGCCCACAGCTCGCGGCCGCCGGCCAGGGACGCCTCGCTGTCGACCCAGATCTCCGTGATCGAGCAGGACACGCGGCGTGCCTTGATCGACACCGCCGCCAGCAGCTCGTGGTACGCCATCTGCCCCGGCGGCGTGTAGTCGATCCACGCCGTGAAGACCGACGCGTGCCCGGCGACGAGCAACGGCGACGCGCCGGGTGGCAACGAGGGCAGCCGGGAAGGCGGCACGCGCCAGATCGACACCCGCGCGTCGGCGGTCAGGGTCCAGGGCTGAGGCGGGTAGAGGCTCATTCGTCCAACCAGGGGAGATACGGAGGCAGATCCTTGTCGACCCGCAGGCCCCACGACGGCGGCCGCTTCTGCAGGAACGACAGGACGCCCTCGACGGCGTCCGGGTTCGCGCCGAGCCCGCCGATCAGGCGGGAGTCGAGTTCGTGCACGGGGAACGGCGAATCGGCGCTCGCCATCCGGTAGAGCAGCTGCCGGGTGACCGCGACCGACACCGGCGCGGTGTTCGCGATGATCTCGCGGGCCAGCTCGTAGGCCTCGTCCAGCACGGTCCCGGCCGGGAAGACCTTGTGCACCAAGCCCTTCTCGAGGGCCTCGGGGGCGGGGAACACCCGGCCGCTGATCATCCAGTCCAAAGCGGTGCCCATCCCGACGAGCCGGGGGAGGAACCAGGCCGACGCGCCTTCGGGGTAGATGCCGCGGCGGGTGAACACGAAACCGAACCGCGAATCCTCCGAGGCGAGCCGGTAGTCGCAGGGGAGCGTGATCGTGCTCCCCGCGCCGACGGCCGCGCCTTGCAGGGCCGCGATCACCGGCTTGTTCATGGTGAAGATCCGCTTCGAGCACCGGCCGGCGGGCTCCTGCCACGCCGCGTCCGGGCCGGTCGCCGGGTCGAAGTCGAAGCCGCCCTGCGAGAGGTCAGCGCCGACGCAGAAGTCCTTGCCGGCTCCGGTCAGGACGACGACGCGGACGTCTTCGTCGCGGTCCGCGCGGTCCATGGCGGCGCCGAGCTCGTCGGCCATCCGGATCGTGTAGCCGTTGCGCGCCTCGGGGCGGTTCAGCGTCACCGTGGCGATCCGCTCCGCGACGGCGTAGGTGGTCTCGGCCATGGTGAGGAACGTATTGCAGTCCGCCACTACTGGCAAGGTGTCAATAGTGTGTCCGCGGCGTCCGAGGCTGAGGCCGGGTCGGCTTGGCTGATCTCGTTCACAACTGCGCTCGGGTGGGCGTGTCGGTGGCAGGGCTGTTCCCGGCCCCGCCGGCCCCGCGGCGGACCCGCAAGCTCGCCCAGGCCGAACTGCTGCCGACTGCGACGGCGACCCAGGGAAGCACCGTGCCGACGAAGACCACTGCACCCACCAGCAGGACGAAGAGCGAAACGATCCTGACAAAGGTCTTTCGGTCACCGGTGAGGGCAAGGAAGAGCACCTGGGTGAGCAACGGAGAACCGGCGTTCGTGGCAGGCTGGTGCAATTCTTCGCCCGAGGTGGCGCCGATCTTCTTCGCTGTCAATTCGTTCTCGTCGCGTACGCGTTCCTGCTTGTGCACGGGTCCTCCTCGACCATGTGGTTGCAGAGGGCGAGCATTCGTCGGTTCCGGCGAGTCGGGGCCTCGGACGGGTGAAGCGGGCAGGTCGTGGGCTACGCTGCACGCTGCTTCGGGTCGAGACTTCACCCGCTGCGGGCGAGGGATAGCGGCGGGGAGGGAGATATCGCTACGCGGAGTGAGCGGCGCTTGTACGACGAGTTGCGTGCTCTCAGGGGAAAGGCCGACGCTGCGCGCCGCAAAGCCGGACTCCGCCCGTTGTCGCAGGACGAAACCGAACGTATCTTGCGCAAAGCGCCGTATCTCGTCGCCGATTTTCGAGGTCAGCGGCTGAGCGACTGGCTGGCAGAAGATTTTTCGAAGACCAAAACGCCATCTGCCAACAGTTTGGCCGCCGTCTTCGCGCTGGTCCGGGTTTGGAGCGAGCAGGCTGGCGTCACCGCTCCCGCGGAGCGGTACTGGGCCGACCTGCTGGAGGCCGCCCAGCCCGGCCGATCCGCCAAGAGCGGGGCGCGGACGGAGCTCCAGCCGGCAAGCGGTCCGGCGCACTCCCCGATCGACGACTACATCGCGGCTGCCGTCCGGGCGGCTCGAGAGCACCCTTACCCGGGCGTGCTGCCGGGGAACACGCCGCCGCTGACCGAGGTCTACGTCCGTCAGCGAGTTCGGGTGGGGACGGCACGCTCGCGGTCGGCTGCACCCGGGAAGCTCGCGGGCCCGGCCTCGGCGCTGGTCCGCGAGGGAGCTTCGTGGACGTCCATACCGCCGCCCCGGCGTGTGTCCGGCCGGATGTCCGCCGAAGAGATCCTGGACAGCGATCGCATCTGCGTGGTCGTCGGCACCCCCGGCGGGGGCAAGACCAGCCTCTTCCGCACTCACTTGATCCGGGCGGTGGAGGCGAGGAAGGCGGGTGAACTTGACACTTCACTGCCGATCCTGGTGTCCGCGGCCGCCTTGTCGGGCAAACCGCTGGCCGCTGCGCTCGCGGAGGCGGTGACCGCCGAGCTGAGCAGCTTCGGCCTGCTCGAGAAGCTGCCGGACGATCTGTTCAAGGAGTGCCCGTACGAAGGCGTGTCGTGGCTCGTCATGGTCGACGGGCTCGACGAAATCACCGACACGGCGGGCCGCCGGAATCTCCTGGCTGCACTGGACCAGATCTCCGACGGGAGCCGTGGGCGCCAGTATCGGTTCGTCATCGCCACCCGTCCGCTCCCCGAATGGGAGCTCGCGGTGCTCGGGGCGCAGGCTCCGGTGTACGAGCTGGAACCGTTCACCTGGTCGGACCTGAACCGCGTGTCCGCCGATTGGTTCCGGGTGCTCGGACTCGAGAATCCGGACCGGGTGGCCGAGAGGTTCGCGAGTGCGGTGCGGCGGACCAGGGTGTTCGGTCTTGCCCGGACGCCGCTGATGGCAGCGTTGCTCTGTCAGTTGCACGGTGCGAACCCGGACGCTCCGTTACCGGCCAGCCGCGGCGAAATCTACCGCAAATATGTGGAGCAGCTGACGCGGCGCATGCAGAGCGCGGACATGTCGGGTATCCAAGCCCAGGTGCGGGCCAGCTTGGAACGCTACGGGGACGAGGCGCTAGGGGAGGGTTGGCGTATCCTTGAGCGCCTACCCGAACTGATCTCTCAGTCGGCGGCCGAGATGCACGGCGGCTGCTCGGCTTCGATCTTGGACATCTTTTCGGGCCTGCCCGGTGCTGCGTGCCCCAAACGCGTGCCGGCTGGCGTTTGGCACGAGTACCAGCAAAGTCTGTTGCTACGCAGCGGCTTGGTCGTCCTGCGTAGCGGTGAGCTGTCTTTCTTCCATCAGACCGTCGGGGAGTTCCTGGCCGCCGCACACGCGACGCGATCAACGTCGGCCTGCCTGGAGTCGCTGGCCGCCCTTTTCGGAAGAAAGCGTCGCCTCCCTCTCGCCGAACGGATCCTCGTCCGCCGCGTACCGCCGCCGCCGGAGGTGGACACGTCGTTCACGGGGTTCGTCCTCGACCAGTGCGGCGAAGTCAAGGACGCTGTCGTCGATTGCCTGCTCAGGCTGGTAGACCGTGGCGGTGTGGCCGGGTGCGGGTTCATCGCCGTTCTGCTCCGTCTCGGCACCAATGTTCCGCGAAGCGTCGTCTTGGCGATGGCAAGGAAGCTCATGGATCTCGTCTGGGTCCTGGGCAATACCTTGAATTCGGCGCCTCCTCGTCGTGCTCGAGGAGTGGTGCGCAGTGATCAGGAGCAATTCGAAAACGCCTTTCTGGCCCTTCGTCTTCTGGCGTCCATCGGCGCGGAGGACGCGCTCGACCGACTGCGCTCGATCGCCCGCGACGACGACCTCCACCCCGCCGTCCGAGCCAGGGCGGCCGAGGCCGTCGTCGACCTCGACGTGGACGTAGCCGTTGCTGTCGGGCTGCTGGACGAACTGGCGAGGAACAAAACGATCGGCTCGCGGATGCGGGCCACTCTTGCGGCGCGGGTCGAGTCGCTGGATCCGAACCACATGTCCCGTCTGCTCGTCGATCTTGCCCGAGATGCCACGTTGGCCGGTCGCGAACGGGTGGCTTCGGTCATGACTCTGCGCGGTCTCGAAGCTGGGCTCGCGTCGGACCTGTTCGCCGAACTCGCCCTGGACACCAGGATGAGCGGGTACTCGCGAGTCAGGTCCGCCGGCGTTCTGGCCGGTGCGGGGGACGTGCGCGGGATCGAACTGCTCGACGGACTGGCCCGCGCCGTCGACGTTCCGATCTACGTGCGCGAGGAGGCGGTCCGCGCGCTGGTCAAGCACGGTGGTTCCAAGGCGGACAGCGTGCTGTTGAAGCTGGCGTCGGACCATTCGGTCGACCCACACGTCGGGATCCGCGCTGCCGGTGCATTGGCGGAACGCGGGGACAAGGACGCGTTGAAGGAGCTCGAGCGCATCGCGATGCAGCGCATGAGCGACCATAACGTGCGGATCGGCGCAGTCGAGATGTTGGCTGCTATGGGGGAGTACAACTCGATGGACCTGCTCGAGTCGCTGGTTCGAGATACGACGCTCGACAACAACGGACGGCTCCGGATCCTCGAGATCATGCTCGAAGCCGGCGGCCGTCGAGGTGTCGACGCGGTGAAGTCGCTGGTCGGCGACCGTTCCCTTGGGGATCGTGCTCGTGTCTTCGCCGCGGGCCTGCAGGGATCCATCGACAAGCCGGCCGCGGTCCGTCTTCTCCTTGGCTTCATCGGCGACCGGAGCGTGGCCGGGGTGGCTCGTGTCGACGCGGCCGAGTTGCTCGCCCAGCTCCTGCTCGGCGAGCATGCGCGGCTGTCAGACGCCGTGGACGTCCGGATGCACGCCGCGGAAGACTTCCGGGTGGATCCCGTCGGCAACATGGACCTGAGTCGGGTGACGATCATCGATTTGATCGACGATCTGAGCCGTGACAGGAGAGTTTCGAGAGCTGATCGTGGCCGGGCGTTCAACGTTCTTCGCCGCTTCTACCTGTGGCGGCGCTAGCTCCGAGCAGGTCTACGGAAGTTACAGCTGGCGACTCCGGGTCGAACCAAAGAAACAATCAGGCGTGCTTGATTTTTCCGACCACCGGTGCGACGCTGGGCCGCAGGACGCAAGGAGGCGGCGGATGGCGGATCTCGGCGTGATCCTCGGGGATCTCGACGCGGAGACACGGACGATCGACGACGTGGTGGCGAACCTGCCCGCGTCCGACTGGGCGCGCGCGACGCCCGCCGAGGGGTGGACGATCGCGCACACCATCGCCCACCTGGCGTGGACCGACCGCAAAGCCTTCATCGCGGCGGCCCACCCGGAGGACTGGCAGGCCGAGGTCGAAGAGCTCCTCACGATCGGGGAGAACTACGTCGACCTCGCCGCGGCCGAAGGCGCGGAGCGGCCGCCGAGGGAGATCCTCGAAGACTGGCGCGCCGGGCGGGCCGCGCTCGCCGAAGCCCTCGCCGCCGTGCCCGACGGGCAAAAGCTGCCCTGGTACGGCCCGCCGATGAGCGCGGCCTCCATGGTCACCGCTCGCCTGATGGAGACCTGGGCCCACGGCCAGGACATCTACGACGCCCTCGGCCTGACGCGCGAGCCGACCGCGCGGCTGTGGCACATCGCCCGCTTCGGCACCCGCACCCGCGACTTCGCCTACCTGCTCAATTCCCTCGCGCCGCCGGCCGGGGAGTTCCGCGTCGAACTGACCGCGCCCGATGGCTCCACCTGGGCGTTCGGCCCCGAGGACGCCGAGCAGAAGCTCACCGGCAGCGCCGTCGACTTCTGCCTCGTCGTCACCCAGCGGCGGCACCCGGCCGACACCGACCTGATCGCCCACGGCGCCGACGTCGAAGAATGGCTGACCATCGCGCAGGCCTTCGCCGGACCTCCTGGAGAAGGCCGGAAGCCCGGGCAGTTCGCATGACCTACCGCATCGGCAACGCGTCGGGCTTCTACGGTGACCGCTTTTCCGCCGTCCGCGAGATGCTCACCGGCGGCCCCCTGGATGTGCTCACGGGGGACTACCTGGCCGAACTGACCATGCTCATCCTCGGGCGCGACCGGATGAAGGACGCGAACCGCGGCTACGCCAAGACGTTCCTGCGCCAGATGGAGGAAAACCTCGGACTGGCGCGGGAAAAGGGTGTCAAGATCGTCGCCAACGCGGGCGGGCTCAACCCGGCCGGGCTCGCGGACGCCCTGCGCGAGCTGGCCGCGAAGCTCGGGCTCGACGTCAAGATCGCGCACGTCGAAGGCGACGACCTGGTCGCACGCGCCGACGAACTGAATCTCGGGAAACCGTTGACCGCCAACGCCTATCTCGGCGCTTGGGGCATCGTGGAGTGCCTGAACGCGGGCGCTGATGTCGTCGTCACCGGGCGCGTCACCGACGCCTCGGTGATCGTCGGCCCGGCCGCCGCGCACTACGGCTGGGCCCGCGACCACTTCGACGCCCTCGCCGGCGCGGTCGCCGCCGGGCACGTCATCGAATGCGGCGCGCAGGCCACGGGCGGGAACTACGCCTTCTTCACCGAGCATTCCCTGGGCGTGCCCGGCTTCCCGATCGCCGAGATCGACGCCGACGGCTCCAGCGTCATCACCAAGCACCCCGGCACCGGGGGAGTGGTGAACGCCGGCACCGTCACCGCGCAGCTGCTGTACGAGATCACCGGCGCGCGGTACGCCGGACCGGACGTCACGACCCGGTTCGACACGCTTTCGCTGGCCGAAGACGGACCCGACCGCGTCCGCATCTCCGGCGTCCGCGGGGAGGCTCCGCCGCCGACGCTGAAGGTCGCGCTGAACACCCTCGGCGGCTTCCGCAACGAGACGACGTTCGTCCTCACCGGACTCGACATCGACGCGAAAGCCGCGCTGGTGAAGGAACAGCTCGAAGGTGCGCTCAAGGACCGGCCGCCCGCCGACGTCCGCTGGACGCTGGCCCGCACCGATCACGCCGACGCCGACACCGAGCAGACCGCGAGCGCCCTGCTGCACGTCGCGGTCAAGGACGCCGACCCCAAGGTCGCCGGGCGCGCGTTCACCGGGGCCGCCGTCGAGCTGGCCCTGGCCAGCTACCCGGGGTTCCACGTCACCGCGCCGCCGTCCGACGCCTCGCCGTACGGCGTCTACACCGCGGCCTATGTGGACGCTGCGAAGGTCCCGCACGTGGCCGTCCTGCCGGACGGGATGCGAGTCGACATCGCGCCTTCGACGTCCACACAGGACCTGTCCGAAGTGGACGAGCCCGCGCTGCCCGAACCCCTCGACCACGGACCGGTGCGCCGGGCCCCGCTGGGCACGATCGCCGGCGCCCGCAGCGGCGACAAGGGCGGCAACGCCAACCTCGGCGTCTGGGTGCGGTCGGAAGAGGCGTGGCGGTGGCTGGTGCACCGGCTGACCGTCGCCGAGTTCAAGCTGCTGCTGCCCGAAACCGCCGACCTGCCCGTGACGCGCTACCTGCTGCCGAACCTGCGGGCGATGAACTTCGTCGTCGAAGGCATCCTCGGCGAGGGCGTCGCGTCGCAGGCGCGGTTCGACCCGCAGGCCAAGGCCTTCGGCGAATGGCTGCGGTCCCGTGAGATCGACGTCCCCGAGGTGCTCCTACCGCAGTTGGGGGGCCCAGGGGGGCTTGCCCCCCGGCTGGGGTCTGGGGCTCGGCCCCAGGAGGCACAGTGACCGATCCGTTCCGGACGCCCGAGCGGGCCGAGCTGCGCAAGACCGTGCGGAAGTTCGTCGAGCAGGAGGTCCTGCCCCACCTCGACGACTGGGAGCGCGCCGGTGAGCTGCCGCGCGACCTGCACCGCAAAGCCGGCGACCTCGGTCTGCTCGGTGTCGCCTTCCCCGAGGAGATCGGCGGGGGCGACGGCAACTACCTCGACGCGCTCGTCATCGCCGAGGAGATGCACTACGCCGGCGGCTCCGGCGGGCTCTTCGCGTCGCTGTTCACCTGCGGCATCGCCGTGCCGCACATCGCCGAGGCGAACGACCCGGTGCAGATCGAACGCTGGGTCCGCCCGACCCTGGCCGGGGACAAGATCGGCTCCCTCGCCGTCACCGAGCCGGACGGCGGTTCGGACGTCGCCGGGATCCGGACCACCGCCGTGCGCGAGGGCGACGAGTACGTCGTCAACGGCGCCAAGACCTACATCACCTCCGGCTGCCGCGCGGACTTCGTCACGACGGTCGTGCGCACCGGCGGCGACGG
The DNA here is from genome assembly GCF_040682935.1 of Amycolatopsis sp. NPDC051061. Lineage (NCBI taxonomy): Bacteria > Bacillati > Actinomycetota > Actinomycetes > Pseudonocardiales > Pseudonocardiaceae > Amycolatopsis > Amycolatopsis sp. NPDC051061. The sequence goes on along the minus strand of NZ_JBFBBZ010000046.1, from coordinate 35,339 downwards.
CGCGCACGGGCTCTCGCTGATCGTCGTCGAACGCGGAACGCCCGGGTTCACCGTCTCCCGCAAGCTCGAGAAGATGGGCTGGCTCTGCTCCGACACCGCCGAACTGTCCTACGTGGACGTCCGGGTGCCCGTGGAGAACCTGGTGGGCGCCGAGAACAGCGGGTTCGCGCAGGTGGCCACGCAGTTCGTCACCGAACGGCTTTCGCTGGCCGTGCAGGCGTACTCGCACGCTCAGCGCGCTCTCGACCTGACGCTGGACTGGTGCCGGTTGCGCGAGACGTTCGGCCGTCCGCTCATCTCACGGCAGGTCGTGCAGCACAAGCTGACCGAAATGGCCCGTCGCGTGGACGTGGCCCGGACCTACGCCCGGCAGGCCGCGATCCGGCACGTCTCGGGCGAGGAAGTCATCGCCGAGGCCTGTTTCGCCAAGAACACCGCCGTCGAGGCCGCCGAGTGGGTGGTCAACGAGGCCGTCCAGCTGCACGGCGGCCTCGGCTACCTGCGCGAGGCCGAGGTGGAGCGCCACTACCGCGACGTCCGGATCCTCGGCATCGGCGGCGGCACGACCGAGATCCTCACCGGCCTGGCCGCGAAGCGATTGGGATACACTTCATGACCGCTCTGAGGTCCACAGTGGACACGCGGGTTGCCGAGTTCGGCGCCAACCGCGAGGCGATGCTGGAGAAGCTCGCCGAGATCGCCACCGAGCAGGCCAAGGCCGTGGCCGGCGGCGGCGAGAAGTACGTCGAGCGCCACCGCAAGCGCGGCAAGCTGCTGGCCCGCGAGCGGATCGAGCTGCTGCTGGACGAGGACTCGCCGTTCCTGGAGCTTTCGCCGCTGGCGGCCTGGGGAACCGACTACCGGGTCGGCGCGAGCCTCGTGACCGGCATCGGGGTCGTCGAAGGCGTCGAGTGCCTGATCTCGGCGAGCGACCCGACGGTCAAGGGTGGCGCCAGCAACCCGTGGACCACGAAGAAGAGCTTCCGGGCCGCGGACATCGCCGCGCAGAACCGGCTCCCGTCGATCAACCTCGTCGAGTCGGGTGGCGCGGACCTGCCGACGCAGAAGGAGATCTTCATCCCCGGCGGCCGGATCTTCCGCGACATCACGCGCGCTTCGGCGGCGGGCTGCCCGACGGTCGCGCTGGTCTTCGGCAACTCCACCGCCGGCGGGGCGTACCTGCCGGGCATGTCGGACTACGTCGTGATGGTCAAGGAACGCGCCAAGGTGTTCCTCGGCGGGCCGCCGCTGGTCAAGATGGCGACCGGGGAGGAGTCCGACGACGAGTCGCTCGGCGGCGCCGAGATGCACGCGCGGACCTCCGGCCTGGCCGACTACCTGGCCGTCGACGAGCAGGACGCGATCCGCCTCGGCCGCAACATCATCAAGCGGCTCAACTGGACGAAGCAGGGGCCGACACCGAAACCGGACTACGCCGAGCCGCTGTACGACACCGAGGACCTGCTCGGCATCGTGCCGACCGACCTCAAGGTCCCGTTCGACCCGCGCGAGGTCATCGCCCGCGTCGTCGACGGCTCCGACTTCGACGAGTTCAAGCCGCTCTATGGGGCGAGCCTGGTGACGGGCTGGGCGAGCATCCACGGCTATCCGGTCGGCGTCCTCGCGAACGCGCAGGGCGTGCTGTTCGGCGAGGAGTCGCAGAAGGCGGCGCAGTTCATCCAGCTGGCCAACCAGATCCACACGCCGCTGGTGTTCCTGCACAACACGACCGGCTACATGGTCGGCAAGGAGTACGAGCAGAGCGGCATTATCAAGCACGGCGCGATGATGATCAACGCCGTGTCGAACTCGAAGGTGCCGCACCTGTCCGTCCTCATGGGAGCGTCCTACGGCGCCGGTCACTACGGCATGTGCGGCCGTGCCTACGATCCGCGATTCCTGTTCGCCTGGCCGAGCGCGAAGTCCGCGGTGATGGGCCCGGCGCAGCTGGCCGGCGTACTGTCCATCGTGGCCCGCGCGGCGGCCGAAAGTCGCGGCCAGGAGTACAACGAGGACAACGACAAGGCCATGCGCGCCATGGTGGAAGGCCAGATCGAGGCCGAGTCGATGCCGATGTTCCTCTCCGGCATGCTCTACGACGACGGCATCATCGACCCGCGCGACACCCGCACCGCGCTCGGGCTGAGCCTGTCGGCGATCCACAATGGACCAGTGAAGGGCGCCGAGGGCTTCGGCGTCTTCCGGATGTGAGTGAGCGATGATCCAGAACCTGCTGGTCGCCAACCGCGGCGAGATCGCCCGCCGCGTCTTCCGTAGCTGCCGCGACGCCGGGATCGGCACGGTCGCGGTGTTCTCCGACGCCGATGCCGCCGCGCCGCACACCGTCGAAGCCGACGCGGCCGTCCGGCTGCCCGGCAACGCGCCGTCCGAGACGTACCTGCGGGCCGACCTGCTGGTGAAGGCCGCGGCCGACACCGGCGCCGACGCCGTCCACCCCGGGTACGGCTTCCTGTCCGAGAACGCCGCGTTCGCGCGTGCCGTCCTCGACGCCGGGCTGACCTGGGTCGGGCCGCCGCCGGAGGCCATCGAGACCATGGGCTCCAAGGTGGAGTCCAAGCGGCTGATGGCCGCCGCCGGGGTCCCGGTGCTGTCCGAACTGGACCCGGACCAGGTGACCCAGGACGATCTTCCATTGCTCGTCAAGGCGTCCGCCGGCGGTGGTGGCCGCGGCATGCGCGTGGTCCGCTCACTCGACGAGCTTGCCGAGGCCGTGGAAGGTGCCGGCGCCGAGGCGGGATCGGCGTTCGGCGACCCGACCGTGTTCTGCGAGCGCTACCTGGAAACCGGGCGGCACATCGAGGTCCAGGTCATGGCCGACCGGCACGGCACGGTGTGGGCGGTGGGGGAGCGGGAGTGCTCGATCCAGCGCCGGCACCAGAAGGTCGTCGAGGAAGCACCGTCGCCGTTTGTCGATGAAGCGATGCGCGAGGAGTTGTTCGACGCCGCACGCAAGGCGGCCAAGGCGATCGACTACGTCGGCGCGGGCACGGTCGAGTTCCTCGCCGCGCCGGACGGCCGGTTCTACTTCCTCGAGATGAACACCCGGCTGCAGGTCGAGCACCCGGTCACCGAGAACGTCACCGGTCTGGACCTGGTCGCGCTGCAGCTGCGCGTCGCCGAGGGCGAGCGGCTGCCCGCCGAGCCACCGGCTACGCAAGGGCATTCCATCGAGGTCCGGCTGTACGCCGAGGACCCGGCGGCGAACTGGCAGCCGCAGAGCGGGACGCTGCACACGTTCGAAGTGCCCGATGTGGACCGTGCGTTCACCCACGGCACCGGGCTGCGGCTCGACTCCGGGTTCGAGAGCGGGTCCGTGGTGGGCGTCCACTACGACCCGATGCTCGCCAAGGTGATCACTTGGGCCCCGACCCGGGCCGAGGCCGCTCGGCGGCTCGCGAAGGCCTTGGCGGCGTCGAAGATCCACGGCGTCGTCACCAACCGCGACCTGCTGGTGAACATCCTCCGGCACGAGGCGTTCCTGGCCGGGGAGACGGACACCGCGTTCTTCGACCGGCACGGCCTGGACACCCTCGCCGCACCGCTGGCCACTGTGGACACCGAGAGCGTCTCGGCGCTGGCCGCGGCGCTCGCGGACGCGGCGGGCAACCGGGCGTCGGCGACCACGCAAAGCAGGCTGCCCAGCGGCTGGCGCAACGTCCGGTCGGCCGGGCAGCGCAAGGTCTTCACCGCGAGCGATCGCGAGTACGAGATCGTCTACTCGCTGACCCGCGACGGACTGAAAGCCGACGGTTACGAAGCCGAACTGGTCACCGCTGAGCCCGGCCGGGTCGTGCTGGACGTCGCCGGGGTGCGGCGCACCTTCGACGTCGTGCGGCACGACGGAGTGTCCTACGTGGACTCCGCGCTCGGCTCGGTGGCGTTGACGGCAGCACCTCGGTTCGCCGACCCGGACGCGGCACTCGCCGCCGGGTCGCTGGTCGCGCCGATGCCGGGCACCGTCGTCCGGCTGGCCGTGCAGGCCGGGGACCCGGTCAAGGCCGGCGATCCGCTGCTGTGGCTCGAGGCGATGAAGATGGAACACCGGATCGCCGCTCCCGCCGACGGCGTGGTGGCGGAACTGCCGGTGACAGTGGGACAGCAGGTCGAAGTGGGCACGATCCTCGCGGTGGTGGGAGAAGCAGAATGAACGCCATGAACTTCATCGAGCCGGAGGAGCGGATCGCGCTCCGCAAGGCCGTCGCCGAGCTCGGCACCAAGTACGGGCACGAGTACTACGCGCGCAAGGCGCGGGCGGACGAGAAGACCCACGAGCTGTGGGACGAGGCCGGCCGGCTGGGCTACCTCGGCGTCAACATCCCCGAGGAGTACGGCGGCGGGGGCGCGGGCATCGCCGACCTCGCCGCGGTGCTCGAAGAGCTGGCCGCCGCGGGCTCGCCGCTGCTGCTCATGGTCGTCTCGCCGGCGATCTGCGGCACCGTGATCTCGCGGTTCGGCACCGAAGAGCAGAAGAAGCAGTGGCTGCCCGGCATCGCCGACGGCACCAAGCGGATGGTCTTCGCGATCACCGAGCCGGACGCCGGGTCGAACTCGCACAAGATCACCACCACCGCCAAGCGCGACGGCGACGGCTGGGTCCTCAGTGGACGCAAGGTCTACATCTCCGGCGTCGACGAGGCCGACGCGGTGCTCGTCGTCGGCCGCATGGAGGATTCCAGGACCGGCAAGCTCAAGCCCGCGCTGTTCATCCTCCCGACCGGCACCCCGGGCTTCGAGTACACGAAGATCCCGATGGACATCATCGCGCCGGAGGACCAGTTTTCGCTGTTCCTCGACGACGTCAAGCTCCCGGCCGAGGCGCTGGTCGGCGAGGAGGACGCGGCGATCGCGCAGCTGTTCGCGGGCCTCAACCCGGAACGCATCATGGGCGCGTCGTTCTCCCTCGGCATCGCCCGCTACGCGCTGGCCAAGGCCGTCTCCTACGCCAACCAGCGCCAGGTCTGGGGCACCCCGATCGGCGCCCACCAGGGCCTCGCGCACCCGCTCGCCGAGATCAAGGTCGAGCTGGAACTGGCCAAGCTGATGACTCAGAAGGCCGCATCGCTCTACGACTGCGGTGACGACTTCGGCGCGGGGGAGTCGGCCAACATGGCCAAGTACGCCGCCGCGGAGGTCGCCATCCGCGCGACCGACCAGGCCGTGCAGACCCACGGTGGCAACGGCCTCGCGACCGAATACGGCCTGGGCACGCTGGTCACCGCCGTCCGGCTCGGCCGGATCGCCCCGGTCAGCCGCGAGATGGTGCTCAACTTCGTCGGCCAGCACAGCCTCGGCCTGCCCAAGTCCTACTAGGAGGGTCGCCATGTCCACCTTGGACGGCAAGACGATCATCATGTCCGGCGGCAGCCGCGGCATCGGCGAGGCGATCGCGCTCCGCGCCGCGAAGGACGGCGCGAACGTGGCGCTCCTGGCCAAGACCGCCGAGCCGCACCCGAAGCTGCCCGGCACGATCTACACCGCCGCGGAGGCGATCGAGAAGGCGGGCGGGCACGCGCTGCCGATCCTCGGTGACGTCCGCGACGACGACGGTGTCGCCGCAGCGGTGGCGAAGACCGTCGAGCAGTTCGGCGGCATCGACATCGTCGTGAACAACGCCAGCGCGATCGACCTGACGCCGACCGAGCAGGTCAGCATGAAGCGCTACGACCTGATGCAGGACATCAACGCGCGCGGCACGTTCCTGCTGTCCAAACTGGCCATCCCGCACCTGCGGAAAGCGGCCAACGCGCACATCCTGACGCTGTCGCCGCCGATCAGCCTCGATGAGAAGTGGTTCACCGCCGGGCACCTCGCGTACAGCATCGCGAAGTACTCGATGAGCCTGGTGACGGTCGGGCTCGCGGCCGAACTCAAGAAGGACGGCGTCGCGGTCAACTCCCTGTGGCCGCGGACGACCATCGACACGGCGGCGATCCGCAACGTCGTCGGCGCCGAACTGGCCGACCGCAGCCGGACGCCGGAGATCATGGCCGACGCCGCGTACGCGATCCTCGCCAAGCCGAGCCGCGAGGCGACCGGGAACTTCTTCCTCGACGACGAGGTGCTGCGCGCTTCGGGGGTGACCGACTTTTCGAAGTACCGCATCGGCGGCTCGGAGGAGGACCTCCAGCTCGACTTCTGGGTCGACCCGGCTTGACCGGCGTCCGCGAACCCCAGCAGGAACGCAGCCGCACGACGCGGCGGCGGCTGATCGAGGCCGCGCTCGACGGCTTCGGCGAGCGCGGCTGGCACGGCGTGACGGTGGCCGGGATCGCCGAGCGCGCCGGCGTCTCGCGCGGCGCGGCCCAGCACCACTTCCCGACGCGGGAGGACCTCGTCGTGGCGGCGGTCGACCTGCTCGGCGAGTCGCAGATCGACGAGCTGCGCGCCAAGGCCGCGGACCTGCCGAGCGGGGCGCCGCGCATCGAGCGCGTCGTCGAGATGGTGCTGAACCTCTACACCGGGCCGCTGTTCCGCGCGGCCCTGCAGCTGTGGTCGGTGGCGGCGACCGACGAGGCGCTGCGGGACGTGCTGGTGCCCCTGGAGGCGCGCGTCGGGCGCGAGGCGCACCGGGTGACGGTGGAGCTCCTCGGCGTCGACGAGTCCCGCCCGGGGGTGCGCGAACTGGTCCAGGCCACTCTCGACCTCGCCCGCGGACTGGGGCTGGCCAACCTGCTCACCGATGACACCCGGCGCCGGCGGCAGATCGTCCGCGAGTGGGCCGGCACCTTGGAGTTGCGGCTGAACGGCGGCTGAGCCGCATCCACTGGCCCGTGCCGGACGCTCGTGTGAAGCCGGCACCGCCTGTCGGCGCATCCGGGCTGCCGTTCACCGCGTCGACGACCAATCCGGAACCGCACCCGCGTCCGAAACGTCATAGTGCCGTAAGTAACACAATCGGCCCAATGGGCGAATGACTGGTTGTAGCGATTTCTCCAAGGAAGGCAGTCCGGTGTCCGGTTCAGGAGTCGAGCTCACCCACCGCGCGATGGCGATGCTGAAGGCGGTGGCAGCAGGCCGTGCGCAGATGTCGTGCAGCTGCGAGCCCGACCTCTTCATCGACGGATTCGCCTGTTGCGATCAGATGACGGCTCACGCACTGGCCCACGGCGGCTACCTGCGTCCCGCCGCCGACGCCGCCACCGGGCGCGTCCCGGCCGAGCTGACCGAGGCCGGCCGCGCCGCGCTGGAGATCACCCTCGCCGCCTGAGCACCTGCACGTGCGTCACCGAGCGTCGTGCCGTCGAACGGCTGTTCGGTCTCCCGTGGGCGATCGCGACCTGGCAGGCTTGAGCCATGGCGGAACCCCCACCACCGGTGGACGACGAGGCGACGGTCTTCCTCCCCAGCGAGCTGCGCGGCGCCCACTGGCCGACCCGCGACCCCGACGTCTCCCGCCGGCCCTACGACGAGTTCGCCACCCAGATCGTCGCGCGGCCGCCCGCCTCGCCCGTCAGCGCCGGCCGCGGCGAAGGCGCCGGCTCGTCGCTGGCCCGCTCGAGCGGCCGGATGGCCGTCGCGTCGACCGTCAGCCGGATCACCGGGTTCGTCGCGAAGCTGCTGCTCGCCGCCGTCGTCGGCACCGGGGTGGTCAACGACTCCTTCACGGTCGCGAACACCCTGCCGAACATCGTCTTCGAGCTGCTCTTCGGCGGCGTGCTCGCCAGCGTCGTCGTGCCGCTGCTCGTCCGCTCCCAGGACGACCTGGACGGCGGCCGCGCCTACACGCAGCGCCTGATCACCATGGCCTTGGTCCTGCTGACCATCGGCACGGCCGTCGCGGTCGCGATCGCGCCGCTGTTCACCACGCTCTACATCGACAAATCGTCTCCGACGGCCAACCCGGGGCTCACCACCGCGCTCGCGTACCTGCTGCTGCCGCAGATCCTGTTCTACGGCCTCTTCGCGCTGCTCTCGGCGATCCTCAACGCGCAGAACGTCTTCGGCCCGCCCGCCTGGGCGCCGGTGCTGAACAACGTCGTCGTCACCGCCACGCTCGTCCTGTTCGCCGTGGTGCCGGGGGAGCTGACGCTCGACCCGGTCCGGATGGGCGATCGGAAGCTGCTCGTGCTCGGCCTCGGCACCACGCTCGGCATCGTCGTGCAGGCCGTGGTGCTGGTCCCGGCGCTGCTGCGCACCGGGTTCCGGTTCCGCTGGCGCTGGGGTTTCGACCCGCGGATCAAGGAGTTCGGCGGGCTCGCCGCGTGGATCCTCGGCTACGTCGTGGTCAGCCACGTCGGTTTCGTCGTCACCACCCGCGTGCTGACGCACGGGACCAGCGGCGGCGTCACGGCCTACAGCTACGCGTCCCTGCTCTTCCAGCTCCCGTACGGCATCCTCGGCGTCTCGCTGCTGACCGCGCTGATGCCGCGGATGAGCCGCGCGGCCGCGGACGGCGACACGGTCTCGCTCGTCGGCGACCTCTCGCTCGCCTCCCGCATCTCGACGGTGCTGTTCGTGCCGATCTCCGCCGTGCTGGCCGTGGTCGGCACGCCGGTCGGCATCGCGATCTTCACCTGGGGCCGCGGCACCCTCGACGACGCCGAGCGCCTCGGCCAGACCCTCGCCGTCTCCGCCGTCGGGCTGCTGCCCTTCGCGCTGGTCATGTTGCAGCTGCGGGTGTTCTACGCGATGAAGGACGCGCGCACGCCCACGCTGATCATGCTCGTGATGACCGCTGTGAAGATCCCGCTGCTGCTGCTCTGCCGCGGCCTGCTCGACGGCCAGCACATCGTCCTCGGCGTGATGCTCGTGAACGGCGCGGGGTTCGTCGTCGGGGCCGTCCTCGGCCAGGTCTGGCTCTGGGTCCGGCTCGGGCACCTGCGCAGCAAGCGATCCCTGCGGGTCGGGCTGATCACCCTGTCCGTGAGCGCGCTCGGCGCGGGGGCCGCGGTGCTCGCCGGCTACGCCGTGCCCGGATCGCTGGGCGTGATCCCGGCCGCGTGGGTGAAACTGCCCGTCCAGACCTTGCTCGGGATGGTCGTCCCGTTCGGGTTGCTGGCCTTGCTGAGGCTCCCGGAGTTCACTCCCGTGACCCGGCGCGTGAGCGCTCTCCTGCGGCGGTTCGCCCCTCGTTGACGACTACGGCCGGGAGCACGATCCGGATGTCTCGAAACGGTAACGAGACCGCTGCGATCAGCGCGTTTACATTTCCGGCGCGGCTTTCTACGATCCATCCGGATCAGCGATGGGGTGGAGGGCGTGCATGACGCGCAGGGCACGCAGGCGGCGGGACCGGGTCACGGTCGACGAACTGCTGCGGGAGGCCGGGGCGCGGCCGCGGAAACCCGGTTCGCGCTCGGCCGCGGCGGCCGCCCGGCGGGAACCCGGCGCCGAGCCGCGCGGCGCGGCCGGCCGGATCGCGCTGGCGTCGGCGGTGATCGTGGTGCTCGGCGGTCTCGTGCTCGCCCTGGCGACGCGGACCGAGCCCGTCCCGGGGTCCACGCAGTTCCCGCAGCTGCAGCCGGCCACCGGCGTCCCGACGTCGACCGTGCTCGCCGCGCCGACGCAGACGACGACACCGTCGCCGGTGGTCATGCACGCGCGCCAGACGCCGACCCCCACGCCGACCGTGACGGTCGACCTGCCGCCGTCACCGACGACGACGGTCACCCTCCCGACGTTCACCCCGGACTACCGGTGCTACCCCTACGGCTGCCGTCGCGACGGGACTCCGGTGCGCTGACGCCGGAGCAGCAGGTAAGTCCCGGCGGCGAGCACGAACCCGGCGGCGAACGTCAGATCGCCGGTGCCGGGCACCGCTTTCGGGATCGGCGCGGTGTAGAGCGCCTGGTTGGCGAACAGCCCGACGGAAACCACCAGCCCGACGAGGAACGCGGTGAACCCCGCGACGTTCCGGTGACGCCGGTCGGCGAGCAGCTCACCGAACCCGGTGCCGCGGCGCAGGTGGTGGTCGGCCAGCAGCACGCCCAGCCACGGGCCGATCCAGTAGGCGATGACCAGCAGGAAGTTCTCGTACGCGTGCCCGGCGTCGGCGAGCCCCAGCCAGGCCAGCACGAACCCGACCGCGCCGAACGCGAGCGCGACGACGGCGCGGCGCCACGCCAGCGGCAGCTTGATCCCGAGGGCGAGGAAGGCGAGCGCGCCGGAGTAGACGTTGAGGACGTTCGCGGCGACGGCGCCGAGCGTGATCGCCAGCAGCGTCGCGGCGGCGAGGAAGCCGGGCAGGTGCCCGGTGAACGCCGTCGTGGGGTTGTCGTCGGCCGGGCCGGCGATGGTCGTCGAGGCGGCGCCGACGAGCATCAGGATCGTGGTGGAGAGGAACAGGCCACTGCCGGCGTAGAGGCCGATCGCGCGTCGTGACGCGGTTTTCGGCAGGTAGCGCGTGTAGTCGGCGGCGTAGGGGTTCCAGCCGGCGGTGTAGCCGAACGCGGTGCCGACGGCCAGGAGGAAACCGCCCACGCTGCCGGAGGCGGTGGTGGCGCCCGACTTCCCGAAGATGACGACGCTCGCGACGGCGAACACGACGGCGAGGACGGCGAAGACGTACTTTTCGTACGCCTGGACGAGGTTGTGCCCGAAGAACGCGATGACGATCTGCAGGGCGACGACGAGCACGAGGCAGGCGACGGTGGGGAGCCCGGTGAGGCTGGCGAGCGCGAAGGCCCCGCTGACGCTGTTGACGGCGAACCAGCCGACGCCGGCCATGACCGACATGAGCGCGGCGGGCACCAGGTTCCCGCGGTAGCCGAACGCGGCCCGGCCGAGCACCATCTGCGGCACGCCGTAACGGGGGCCGCGGGCACTCAGGACGCCGTGGGCCAGGGACCCGAGCCCGTTCCCGACGACGGCGGCGAGCGCGGCCTGGGTGAAGGAGAGCCCGAACGCGGTGACGGCGAGGACGCCGACGAAGATCGTGGCGAACTCGAGGTTGGGGGAGGCCCAGGTCCAGGCCAGTTGCCGGGGCCTGCCGTGGCGGTCGGCGTCGGCGACGGGTTCGACCCCGCCGGGTTCGACGGCGACGACCTTGTCGCCGTAGCCGGGGTGCTCGGTGCTCGCCATGCGAAGACGGTAGGCGACGAAGATTGCGGCGGTGTGACGGAATCCGGTTCCCGGTCACCGGAACGGCTGCCGCTCACCGGAACCCGGATTCCGGCTCGGCCGGGTTCCCGCTCACCGGAACCCGCGAAGGCCCCCTCACCGGCCCCGATGCCGGTGAGAGGGCCTTCGACAGCCCCACTACGGGCTCAGGCGTCAGCCGGCGTACCCGGCGACGATCTTCGTGAACGCGTACTTGTCCTGCGTGATGCCGCTGCACTCGCCGCCACCGCTGCAGTCGCGGTTGGTGGCCCAGAACGTGAAGCGGGCCAGGTGGTGGCTCGTCGCGTAGCCGCGGATCGAGGTGAAGTTCGCGACTGTGACCGTCTCGCCCGCGTTGTCGGTCTTGCCGTTCATCGAGGAGAGGCCGCTGTGCCGGTAGGCGGTGTCGTCGTTCCAGCCGAAGGTGGTCTTGAGCTGGTTCTTCAGCCCGTCGACCGCGGACTTCGTCAGCGCGGCCATGTCGCCGCCGCTGGAGAAGTCGAACGGCATGACCGACCAGACGTCGACGCCCGCGCCGATCGCCTTGGCCTGGTTGATCAGGCGCTTGCCCCAGCTGTCGGGGCCGGTCGTCGTGGTGCCGATGGTGATGACGACCTTCAGGTTCGGGTTCTTCTGCTTGGTCAGCTTGACCGCGTTGAGGATGCGGTCCTGCACCGTGTTGTTCTGGAACTCGTCGGTGTTCTCGATGTCGAGGTCGATCGCCTTGAGGCCGTAGGCGTCGATCACCTTCTGGTACGCGCCGGCCAGCGCCGACGCCGACGTGCACTTCGAGCCCAGCTTCGTACCGGACCAGCCGCCGAAGGAGGGGATCACGTCCCCGCCCGCGTTGCGGATGTTCTGGATCATCGTCTTGTCCGAGCCGGTCAGCGAACGGCTGCCGTCCCACTTCGGGTTGCAGGTGCCGTCGGACAGGACGAACGCGAGGGTAAACGCTTTCACGCCGGTGGCGGACATCGCCGCGGTGGGGCTGGTCTGCCCGCCCCGCTGGTACAGGTACGGCGATGCGAGCACCGGGTCGACCGCGGCCATCGCCGGCGGGGCGAGGCCGATCGCCGTCGCCATCGCGGCTCCGGCCGCGACCGCGAGGGTGACCAGACGGCGCACTGGGGTCGCCGATCGAGCCGAAAGCAGGCCGCCCCTCGAGCGACGGGCAACCGTTGCCACGAAATTGTCCGGCCGTGGCTGTGGATGGATCGGCGATGAACGATGCAGCATGGGGGTCCTCCAAACGTGCTGGATGGAGCACCTCCGGTTTGAGGCGGCGGGATCAACCCGGGAGGAGCGCTGTGTGCCACCACACAGTGGACTAGACCAATGTTGGATGTCAACCCTCCGAGGGGCGGAAATATGACTTACCGTGCGCACCCGGCTCCCCAGCGTCGGCGACGTGAGATTCCCCTGAAGGCGGAGTGACAGCGCCCGCCATTCCGGCTACTTTGCCGAAATGGTGGGGGATTCGGTCGCCGCCGGCGGGGGACGCCGCCGGTTCCTGCCCGCCTTCGTCCTGCAGCGCTGGGCGCTGTGGCGGCTGCCGCGCCGCGGCCAGGTCCTCTACCTCGTCGCGATCGACGTCCTCGCCGTCGCCGCCGCGGTGCTCGCCGCCCTCCGGTTCCCGCCGCTCGCCGCCATGCTGACGCCGTTCGCGCTGCTCCTGGGCGGGATGCTGGTGTCGGCCGAGCTCGCGCGCACGGTGGAGCGCCACCGCGAGGACACCCTCCTCGGCCCCGGCGTCGACACCCCGTGGCTCTTCGCCGGGGTGCTGGTCCTCCGGCCGGGCCTCGCCGTCGCGCTGGTCGTGCTCGCCGCGCTGCACCAGTGGTTCCGGGTCCGCAGAAGACCCGTCTACCGGCAGGTGTTCGGCGCCGCCGCGACGGCGCTGGCCGCCCTCGTCGCCGGCGCGTTCCTCACCGCGACCGGCGTCCGGCCGCTCGGCGAGGTCCTCGACGTCCGGACCGTCGTCCTGCTGACCGTCTCCGGGGTAGTGTTCCTGGCGGTGAACGCCGCGCTCGTGACCGCCGCCGACGGTCCCCGTCGTCCCTCGGCGGCTCTTCCCGGACACGCTTTCGACGCCGCGATGACCGGCTTCGCGTTGCCGCTCGCCTGGGCCGTCGAAGCCGCGCCGGCGCTGGTCCCGGTGCTGGCCGGCGTCACCGTCGTGCTGCACCGCGGCGGGCTGGGCCGCGGCCGCCGCGACCACGTCACCCTCGATCCCGGCACCGGCGTGCTGACCGCGGCGTCGTGGCGCGGCGCCGCCGAAGCCGAGCTGGACCGGCTCGGCCGCCACGGCCCGGGCCAGGCCGTGCTGCTGCTCGACCTCGACCACTTCCGCCAGCTCAACGACCGCTACGGCGCCCGCGTCGGCGACGCGGTCCTGCGCGCGGTCGCCGATACCTTGCGCGACGAGGTCCGGGCCGCGGATCTCGTGGGCCGCTCCGGCGGCGAGGAGTTCGCGGTGCTGCTGCCGGGCACCGGCCGCTTCGACGCGCTGGCGATCGCCGAGCGCATCCGGCTGCGGATCGCGTCGACGCTGGTGGCCCTCAAGGCGTCGGGCGACGGGCCGCAGTTCGTCGGCGTGACGGTGTCGATCGGGGTCGCGGGCTGCGCGGACCGGCTGCTGGCGGACGCTTTGCTCGCGGCGGAGACGGCGGTGCTGCGCGCGAAGGCGGCGGGCCGCAATCGCACGATCTGCGCCGAGCCGGCGTCGTGATCCGACCGTTAGCTCGGCCGTACAACCGGCAATACCGCTGAGCGTCTTATTAGGCAGGAAGGCGGCGAGGGGCCGCCGGGGGAATTCAGGGGGAACAATGTTTTCGTTTCGTCGTGCCACGGGCATCGCGACCATGGTGATGGCGGCGGCGATTCTGTCGGCTTGCACCGGTCCGCAGGATTCCGCTTCGAATGGCGTACCGGCCACGACACCGACGACACCGACGACACCGGTGGCGACGACGGCCGCCGCCGCTCCCGTTCAGGCCACCACGCCGGTGCAGGTGGTGAAGCCGGCGCCGACCAAGGTGAGCGCTTGTGCCTCGGCGACCAAAGCCACGCTGGAAGCCGCGCTCAAGGCGAACAAGGAATTGTCCGGTGCACTGGTCGTCGACAGCAAAGGTCTGCAGCGCATCAAGTGCGCGACGCCCTGGGCTTTCGCGCACTTCACCAATGACATCGACGGTGGCAGCGTTTTGTTCACCTATCGGAACGGAACCTGGATCGCGCGGACCGGGGGCACCGGGGAATTGTGCGAAGAGGTCCCGGCCGCGATCGCCGAGCAGATCTGTTCCTGACGGTCAGGTGACCGTGATGGCGTTGAGCTTCTCCCGCAGGTAGTCCGAAGCGATCACCTCGGGATACGTCGTCTTGCCCAGCGGCGGCGCCAGCGACGTGATCCGCGCGTCGTGGTCGGTCTCGTAGAAGAAGATCAACGACACCAGGTCCTCGTCGGGAGCCGAGGCGGCGGGTGGCAGGACGCGGTGGCGCGTCGAACGCCACCGGTCGCCCGTCCAGCGGGCCATCAGGTCGCCGATGTTGACCGTGAACGCGTCCGGGTGGAACGGCGCGTCCGCCCACTCGCCGCCGGCCGTGCATACCTGCAGCCCGCCGACCCCGGCCTGGCGGTCGAGCACCGTCACCGTGCCGAAGTCGGTGTGCGGGCCGATCCGGAACTGCTCCGGCTCGGGCGCGCCGACGTGGGTCATCGGCGGGTACCAGTTGATGTTGAACGTGTACGTCGGGTGCGCGGTGTGGCGCGTGAAGTGGCTCTCGGCCAGGCCGAGCGCCGCGGCGAAGATCTCCAGCAGGTGATCCGACAGCGCCCGCATCCGGCGCATGTACTCCGTGGCCGCCTCGGCGAGCCCCGGCACCTCGGCCGGCCAGACGTTGGCCTGGAACCAGAAGCCGTCGACCTCGGCGACGCCCACGCCGAGGTCGGCGCCGGCGGAGTACGACTCCTTGAGGTCCGGCGGCGTCTCGGTGCCCTCGGCGTAGCCGTTGGCTTCGACGCCCGGCGGCAGCCAGCCGCGGCCGCCGACGGTCACGGCGTAGCGCTGCTTGACGTCCTCGGGCAGCGCGAAGAACTCCCGCGCCAGCTCACGCGTCCGGCGGCGCAGGTCGTCCGCGATGCCGTGCCCGGTGACCAGCAGGAACCCGGACTCGCGCAGCGCGCGGTCGACCTGCCCGGCCACGTCGGCGCGGCCCTCGGACGTGCCCGCGAACCACGGTGAGAGGTCCACGAGCGGAACGGTTGACGGCATACCGGCTCCTCAACAAACACTGTCCTATTCGGACTTCTCGACCCCGATGTCCTCGAACCACAGGTCCGGGCGCGCGGCGATGAACTCCGTCATCAGCGCGGTGCACGCGGGGTCGTCGAGCAGGGTGATCTCCACGCCGAGCCCGGCGAGCCAGTCGTGCCCGCCGTGGAACGTCTCCGCCTCGCCGATGATGACGCGCCCGATCCCGAACTGACGGACGAGCCCGGAGCAGTACCAGCACGGCGAAAGCGTCGTGACCATGATCGTGTCGCGGTAGTGCGGACGGCGCCCGGCGTTGCGGAACGCCGAGGTCTCGGCGTGCATCGAGGGGTCGTCGTCCTGCACGCGCCGGTTGTGCCCGCGGCCCAGCAGCGTGCCCGCGGTGTCGAACAGCGCGGCCCCGATCGGCACGCCGCCCTCGGCCTTGCCCAGCTCGGCTTCTTCTCGGGCGACGGCGAGCAGGGCGCCAGGGTCGATCGGCATGCGTCACTCTTTCCGCCGGACCCGGTCCGTGGCAAGTGGTCAGCCACGTCCGAGGTGGATCGAGGACCGGAACTGTCCTCGATGTCTGGCACACTGCGTCCCATGTACGGGACATCGGAACGCCTGCTCAGGCTGCTTTCGCTGCTGCAGGCCCGGCGCGACTGGCCGGGCGGCGACCTCGCGGCGCGGCTCGAGGTCGACGTCCGCACGATCCGCCGGGACGTCGAGCGGCTGCGTTCCCTCGGCTACCCGGTGCACGCGACCTCGGGCGTCGCGGGCGGCTACCGGCTCGGCGCGGGCGCCGCGCTCCCGCCGCTGCTGCTGGACGACGACGAGGCCGTCGCGGTCGCGGTCGGCCTGCGCACGGCGGCGAGCGGCACGGTCAGCGGCATCGAGGAGACGTCGGTGCGCGCGCTGGCGAAGCTGGAACAGGTGCTGCCGGCGCGGCTGCGTCCGCGGGTGGGCGCGCTGCAGGCGGCGACGGTGTCGCTCCCGGGCGGCGGTCCGACAGTCGACGCTTCGGTGCTGACCGCGATCGCGTCGGCCTGCCGTGACCACGAGCGGCTGCGCTTCGGCTACGGCGACCGCGCGGGCACGGAGACGGAACGGTCGGTCGAGCCCCTGCGGCTGGTCCACACCGGGCGACGCTGGTACCTGGTGGCGTTCGACCTGGACCGCGACGGCTGGCGCACGTTCCGCGTGGACCGCATCACCGGCGTGCCGGCGCCGAGCTTCCGGTTCACGCCGCGCGAACCCCCGGCGGAGGACCTGGCGGCGTACGTGTCGCGGCAGATTTCGATGGCGCCGTACCCGGTCCAGCTGGTGCTGCGGGTGGCGGCCCCGGCGTCGGAGCTGTCCCGCCGGGTGCCGCCGACGAGCGGCGCGGTGGAGCCGATCGACGAGCACAGCTGCCGGGTCCGCACCGGGGCGAACACCCTGGACACGGTGCCGTACTACCTGGCCCAGTGGGGGTACGACTTCGTGGTGGAGGAGGCACCGCCGGGTCTGGTGGAGCGGCTGCGGGAGGTGGCCGAGCGCTTCGCCCGGGCGGTCGGTTAGCTCGCTTCGACGCGGAGGCGATCACTTTCGCCGTCGGAAAGGAACGACGCCAGCTCGCCACCCTCCTCGGTCACCGCGGTGCGTTCGGGCTTGGTCAGCCGCCGCAACGGCTTCACCACCACCACCGCGTCGGCGGCCGCCGACCAGATCGCCGAGACCCGGCCGTCCACCAGCACCACCCGCTCGCCCGCGACCGATACCCCTCGATGGGCGTCGTCGATGACGCGGGTCCGGTCGTCGTACCCGAGGATCGTGTTGTCGAACGCCGGCAGGAACCGCACCGGCGCCGGCGTGTCCGGGTCCGGCCGCGGTGCGTCCGGCAGGTCGAGCAGCTCGCGGCCCCGCTCGTCGCGGAACACCACCAGTTCGTCGCGTACCGCCTTCACCGCCGCCGGCAGTCCCGTCAAGCCGCTCCACGCGCGCAGATCCGCCGTCGCTGCCGGCCCGAACGCGGCCAAGTAGCGCTTCAGCAGCGCCTGTCCGACCCCGTCGTCCGGGTCGAGCGGGTCGATTTCCCGGCCCAGCCACGACGCGAGCGGCAGGTTCCGCACGCCGCCCTTCGTCCGCCACAGCCCCCGCGGCGGCAGCTGGGCCACCGGGATCAGCGCGGCGACGAGCATCTCGCCGAGCGGCCGCGGCCCGCACGAAGGCCACCGATCGCCGACCGCGCGCGCCAGCTCGCTCATCGAGCGCGGCTCGCCGTCGGCCAGGACCGCCCGGCCCGCCGCCGCGAGCTCGTCGAGGTCCACCCCGTCGAGCTCGCGGCGGTAGGTGCCGAGGACGCGCTGGCGCAGCATCGCGTCGAAGCGCGCCCGCCACGCCAGGACGTCCTCGGCGGTGAGCAGGTGGACGGTCCGGCGCATCAGGTGCGTCCGCACCACGCGCCGCCCGGCGAGCAGCTCCGACAGCGCCGCCGGGTCGAACGCGCGCAACCGCGACCACAGCCCGGTGAACGGCTCCTGCGGTTCCTGCGCCTGCAGGCCGCCGAGGTGCGCGACGGCGTCGCGCACCGGCAGGCCGGCGCGGTCGAGCAGCAGCTGCCGGGCGAGCGTCGCGCGGTTGAGCGACCGGGCGTCCAGCACCGTCACGTCGACTTCCGGCCGTCGAGCGTCTCGCGGAGGAGGTCGGCGTGGCCGGCGTGCTGGGCGGTTTCGGTGATGACGTGCAGCACGGCCCGCCGCGCGGTCCACACCGTCCCCGGCCGGTTCCAGGGCGCGTCCGGCAGCGGGTGCGTCACGGACAGGTCGGGCAGCGTGCGGATGACGTCCTCGCTACGCTTCGCGACGTCTTCGTAGCGCGCGAGCACGCCCGCCAGGGTCTCGCCGGGCTGCATGGCGAACTCGTTCTGGTGGTCGATCGCCCACTGCGGGAACTCGCGGGCGGTCCCGGCCGCCATGTCCGCCCAGGTCACGCCGTCGGGCAGGTCGTAGCGCAGGGCCGACGGGCCTTCGGCGGCGAAGCGCAGCCAGTTCTCTTCCATGGACGCGACGTGCTTGACGAGCCCGCCGACGCACAGCGCGCTGACGGTCGGCCGCGCGCCGGCCTGCTCGTCGGTGAGGCCGTTCGCAGGGGTGACGAGGGCAGCTCGAGCGGCCGCCAGCTCGGCGATGAGGTCGTCGCGTTCGGTTTCGTTGCTCATAGGACCACCTTGACAGGGGTAGCGGACAGGGTGTGTCCGCTACTGCGGGCAAGATCGGCGGTATGCCGAAAACTTCCGCGCGCCTGCTCGCCTTGCTGTCGCTGCTCCAGGCGCGCCGCGACTGGCCGGGGACGCTCCTGGCCGAGCGCTTGGAGGTGAGCGCGCGCACGGTCCGCCGCGACGTCGACCGCTTGCGGGAGCTCGGCTACCCGATCGTGGCGGCCAAGGGCCCCGACGGCGGCTACCGGCTCGGCGCGGGCGCGGACCTGCCGCCGCTGCTGTTCGACGACGAGCAGGCGGTCGCCCTGGCGGTGGCGCTGCGGACGGTCACCGGCGGCGGGATCGAGGAAGCGGCGGCGCGGGCCCTGACGACGGTCCGGCAGGTGATGCCGGCCCGGCTGCGCCACCGCGTCGACGCGCTGCACGTCACGGCGGTTTCCCCGGGGCCGCCGGTGGATCCGTCGCTGCTGGCGACGCTCAGCGCGGCGGTCCACGCGCGCGAGGTGCTGCGGTTCGGCTACGCGTCGTCGGACGCGCCGCGCCGGGCGGAGCCGCACCACCTGGTGACGCGCGGCGGGCGCTGGTACCTGGTGGCGTGGGACCTCGACCGCGCGGACTGGCGCACGTTCCGCGTCGACCGGATGACGCCGCGGACGCCCCACGGGCCGCGTTTCGAGCCGCGCGACCTGCCCGGGGGAGACGTGGCGGCGTTCGTGGCGGACCGGTTCTCGGGACGGCACGGCGGCGAGTGGTCCTGCCGGGGCGAGGTGATCCTGGACCTGCCCGCGAGCGTCGTGTCGACCTACGCCGGCGACGGCGTGGTGGAAGAATTGGCGCCCGACCGGTGCCGGCTCGTGCTGGGAGGCTGGTCGTGGGTCGGCTTGGCGGCGTCGATCGGCCGGTTCGACGCCGACGTCGAGGTCGTCGGGCCGGCGGAGCTGAGGGAAGCGTTTGCGCGGCTGGCTCGCCGCTACGCCGCGGCGGCCGACCGACCGCTCAGTCTGTGATCGGCGTCTCAGGCCGGGTCGCGCCGAGCATCCGCAGCACCAGGCCGCCGTACTCCCGGCCGAGCGCGGTCGGCGTCTGGCGGGCGCGCTCGGTGTACCAGCGGGCCACGTCGACGCCGAGGGAGAGCACGGCGCGAGCGGAAACGTAGGCGTCGGAGACGGTGAAGACGCCGGCCTCGGCGCCGTCGGTGATGACGTCGCGCACGATCCGCTCGATGCGTCGCCGCAGCTCGGCGACCACTTCGAACTCCTTCTCGGGCAGGGCCTGCAGCTCGTACTGGACGACCCGGGCGACGGTGTGGCGCCGGGCGTGCCAGGCGACGAAGTCCTCGACGATCAGGCGGATCCGTTCGACGGGATCGGACTCCTTCGCGACGACGTTCTCGACGAGGGCGAGGGTCTGCTCGTGGCCGTACCGGCTGATGGCGAACAGCAGCGCGGCCTTGGACGGAAAGTGCACGTAGAGCGCGGCGGGGCTCATCCCGGCGGCACCGGCGATGTCCCGCGTGGTGGTGGCGTGGTAGCCGCGTTTGGCGAAGGCTTCCACCCCGGCCAGCATCAACCGGCGAGCGGTCTCGGGCTGCACATCCGGCCACAGTTCGGCCGACAGCGACATCGTCATCCGGTGATCCTCCCAGACCGCACCGCCCGGGATGGCCGGCTCCGATCGCCCCCATTGTAAGCGGGCGCTTTGTCGAGAGGTTTGGGGATACATCCCCAAAATGGGGATGTCATGCCAGTGAGGCCAGCGCCCTGACGGCCGACCTCGCGGCTTGGGGTCCGCTTCAGCTGCCTACGCACCCAGCGCGGCGGCATGCAGTCGCTCACGTGCTCGTCTCCAAGGCAATCGCAGGCGAACTCGCCCGATGGCTTGGGAGGGTGAAGCGGGCAACCCGTGGCTCGGCCGGGACCTTCGGCGACGGCTCAACCAACTGCTGTTCGCCGGTCTTCGTTACTCCTACGGCCAGTGAGCGGTGACCTCCGGCCGAACGTCCGCTTCTGCCGCTGCGGGCTGAGACGAGAACCCCGACACCTCCCGTCGCGGAGTGAGTTCCCGGACCCGACCCGGCTCGAACGGGCTGCCCCCCCACCATGCGACGGGCAGGACGCACCGTTACCAGGTAGATGCGCCTTGGGCGGGCTCACCGTGATGGCAGGTCGAAGGCACCTGCCGCAGCGACCGAGTTTGCCCGCAGTGATCCGCGCTCATGTCGACGATGTGCGTAGGTCCGGCCTTGCCACTGACTGCCTTGACAACTACACGCGTGAAATGCGCGCCGCGTGCTCGAACAGAACGCCTTCCTCGAGGGGGTTTCGCATCCAGGTCAGTCGTCAGTCAGCCCGTCGGGTGTGCTGATCGTCGGCGGTCGCTTCCTCGACGATCTCCGCGATGAGGACCGTGTCGTCGCCCAGGTCGAGGTCAGCACCTTCCGTAGTCACGGTGGCATCAACCGTCTCCAGGTTGTGTTTCTCGCGCAGGAAGCGCTCGCGGTAAAGATGCTCGGCGTCCTCGGTGAGGTTGTGCAGCATCCGCGCGTTGAGTCCGGCGCCGATCGCGATGCCGAGGACCGGCACGGCCTGCCCGAGCTTCTGCTTCGTCAGCCGCACGGCGAATCGCTCGTAGAGCGCTCTGACGATCCGCGTGACGCCGTTCCTGTTCAACTGCTCCCACGTCGCCCTGCGGGCGAGGTCGTTCACGAGCTTGTTCAACTGGACGTACGCGACGCTCTTGCTGGTCTGCTGAGCCATCCCGAAGTTGAGGACGCCGAGCGCAAAGACTCTCTCCTGGGGCAACTCGGTGTCGTAGCCGTAGTACGCGGCGGTATGGGCGATCGCCCTCGTCATCGCACCCAGTACGAGCACGGCGTCGGCCGCGATCGCCGCGGCAACCGTGCCCACACCGGGTGCTGCACCGGCACCCGCGCCGAAGATGCCGCCGGCTGTCGTGAGCAATTCACCACCAGAGACTGCCAGGCCGGCGCCCGCGCCCTCGACCGCGCTGAAGGCCGTGTAGCGCAGCCCCAGACGAGGCTTGGCCTTGTCGATGTCACCCAGGCTGAGCTTGTGAATGTCGCTCAGCTCGCTGACGGCATGCCCGCGCTTGGCATAAGCTGCGACGACCGCCTTGCGTCGCAGCGTCGCCTCGCTGGTCTTGTTCACCAACGTCAGCAATCCGTCGATCGAGTTGTGGACGATCGCGGTCAGCTGTTCCGCGCCGGGCACTTGCTCGAGCCGACCCTTGGCGACCTGGCCACCCTTGACCAGGCGACCACGAACGCCCGGCGGCACCAAGCGGCGCTCGTTGACCGCCAACCGCTCGCTACGCCAGCGCTCGATATCCTGCCACGCCGCCCGCTCATACGGGCTCATCAGCTCGATACCCACGGCCACCCCCTCGATGCGAAGACCGCTCCGCCTGCTGCGGCGAACCCATGGGGCATGGTAAGTGATTCCGTTGCCGGCAGCGCCGAACAGTCAACGACAACTATCACCGTAGAGGCCGACTCCCGGCACCCCGCTAGGCAGTCTCGACGGTGCCGTCCTCCGCGACGACGTACAGGTCGATCCCGAGGCTGCGCGATTTCTGGCTTCACGCGCTGGGCTGCCCATCGCACTGAGACGGAGACGACCAGCGCGTAGCGCACAATGTCGACGTTGGGATGCATGCCTCGGAGCAGCTGACCGTAGGCACGTGCGCCCGTGGGGGCGTTCGGCGAACCAGATCATGCCAACCTTCCGGTCGCCGTTCCGCGCGGTGTAGAGGTGGTGGCCGGGTGTGGCCACACCCTCGGGTAAGAGCTCCGCGTACTCGTCGATGGCGCGCTGTAGTGCCCCGTCGGCCGGCCAGCTTTTCGCTGAAACATGAGCCTCGGCATAAGCCAGTACCGCGTCGCGCTGATATGCCGTGTATTCCTCGCTGGTCATCGGATCGAGCCGGACCTCTGCCATGGCCACCCTTCTTCTCGCGCTGCGGGCCGCGTCCAACGTATCGGTATGGGGCAGCCCAAGCCGAGTTCGCGCCGACGATCCCGGCCGACGACCGGTCTCGGGGACGACCTGCTCCGCGCCGCGGAATTGATGGCGCTCTCCGCCCACGCCAAAGTTACGGGTGCAGCTGGATCTGCTCACCAGGGCCACTGACCGGGATCTACGCCCCCGCACGGCAGGGCTCCATTCTCTTCGCGCAATGCGAGACAAGGGTGCCCGGATCCCCGACATCGTCAGAAGCTGACCGTCGAGACCGGCAAGAACGTCTGCCGACACGTGCCTGATTGACTGGCTCCGATATCTGCACAGGACGGTGAGCGTGCTTCCCCAGCGAACGCGCGCCACGCGCCACGCGGCATGGGAGTACGCGCTGAATTCGAGCAGTTGACCGTTACTCGTCACATCTTCCGGCGCACCGAATCCGACATCCACAAGCCTTCGGTGCATACCCGGGACCTTCAGTTCAGCCGCTCCTCTGCATGAGCGGACGCGAGCGGGCGACCAACCGCAATAGCGACGTTCGTATGCAGCCAGGGGCGAGACGGAACTCGCAAGGCTGGCGCGCACTTTCGTCCGTTCGACGGTGCACCTCCCGTTGGTTCGCGCACTAGGCTCCGCCTCCATGATCGAGGATGACACGCCAGCCGATCCGGTCGCCTCGCGCCGCACGGCCTACCTGGAGGACCTGGCCGGCGGTGTGGATCGGTTCTTCGAGCCTCGCCGGACCAGCTGTCCGTGGTGCGACTCCGGTGCGCTTCGGGGCCGGTTGCGCACGACCGACTTGCTGCAGCACAAGCCGGGCCGGTTCGTGCTCGACGAATGCCGGGACTGCGGGCACGTCTTCCAGAACCCTCGGCTGAACCCGGCCGGGCTCGAGTTCTACTACCGGGACTGCTATGACGGGCTCGGCGAAAAGAACATGACCGGGATGTTCGAAGGCAACCGGGCGGGTTATCGCTCTCGGGCCGAGCTGGCCCGGGAGGTCGGCGCATCGGGTGAGTGGCTCGACGTCGGCATGGGACACGGACATTTCTGCAAGGAAGCCGCCGCGGTGCTGCCCGGAGTCGAGTTCGACGGCCTCGATCTCGGCGACGGGGTAGACCTGGCGCGTCGGCAGGGCCGGATCCGTACCGGCTACCGGGGCTTGTTCGTGGACTTGGCCGAGGAGCTCGCCGGGCGCTACGACGTGGTCAGCATGTACCACTACCTGGAACACACCGCGGAACCCCAGCGAGAGCTGGCGGCGGCGATGATGGTGTTGCGGCCAGGCGGGCTGCTGGCGATCGAGCTGCCCGATCCGGAATGTCGCTGGGCGAAGGTGCTCGGCCGGTGGTGGATGCCCTGGCTGCAACCCCAGCATCTGAACCTGATGCCGATCGGCAACCTCCGTGCCGAGCTGGCGGCCCGCGGATTCACGGTGGTCGCCGAGCAACGTGCCGAGCCGCATGGCGCCATCGACGTGCTGGCCGCGTCGATCATGGCGGTCAACGCCCTGACGATCGCCGGGGAGGATCTTCCGTGGCGGGGCGCCCCGCCAACGCGGTGGCGGCGGATCCTGCGCAAGGCCACGTTCGTCGCGTGCGTGCCGTTGTTCGTACTGGCCTCGGCGGCGGACCGGATCAGTGCACCCGTCGGCCGGCAGCGCGGGTGGTCCAACGCGTACCGCGTGGTGGCCCGCCGGGACGCCGCATAGCCCGCACACTCTGCCGGAACCTGCGCCTTCCGTCCGGGGAACGCCCTTTTGCGCGAACCGTGGATTTGCCGGCGCGGTGATCTGAGGTCGCGTCATCCCGCTGACCGAAAAGGTCGCCCTGATCACCGGAGCGAGCACCGGGATCGGCGCCGCGGCCGCGCGGCTCTTCGCCCGGGAAGGCGCGGCCGTGGTGCTGAGCGCGCGTTCGGCGGACAAGCTCGCCGCGCTGGTCGAGGAGATCCGGGCCGCGGGAGGGCAGGCCGCGGCGGTGGCCGCCGACGTCGCCCGGGGACGCGGACTGCGAAGCGGTCGTCGCTGCGGCGGCCGCTGGATACGGCGCCTCGGGGATCCGGGTCAACGTCCTGAACCCCGGCGTCACCGAAACCCCGGGTTTGCGGACCCGCGTCGGATCGATCCGTGGTTGACACGTAGGTGGTCCTCCGTTAGTTTTTCTGCAACCGATCTCAGCAACCGATCTCAATGAGAGTTCATGACCACTGGCCCTGGCGATCTGCATGCCCGCTGCACACGTTGCGACGCGCTGCCCCAGCCGTCGCACGGAGACGCTGATGACGGGGCTCCTGGTGCCGTCGATGGCCCCGGTGATCGTGCGTTGGCCGGTCGCCGCCAAGCCCCGCGGGCCGGCGAGCCCGCCGATGGGATACCCAGCCACAGTGGTGCGCAGACATGAAAAAAGCCAAGACGATCATCCTCGGCGCGTCGCACTGGCATGTGCCCCTGTGTGCAGACCGGATCGCCGAGCAGCACGACGTCGTGGGGGTCAGCGACCCCGACCCGTCGCGCACGGAGCACCTTGCGCGTCTCTGGGACGCGCCTCTCTACCAGTCCTGGGAGGAAGTGCTTGCGGCCCACGGGGACGCCGAGCTGGCGTACGTCTTCGTCCCGCACGACGTGATGCGCGAGGTCTGCCTCGCTGTCGTCGCCCGGCGCATCCCGCTCGTCGTGGAGAAGCCGGCCGGGGTGTCGTTGCCGGAGCTGGTCGACGTCCGGGCGGCCGCGGACGCTGCCGGGGTACCGATCGCCGTGCCTCTCGTGCAGCGGGGAGGCCCGGCCGACCGCTGGCTGGCGAGAGCCGGCCGCTCGGTGTACGAGAGCGTCCAGTTCATCGCGGGCCCGCCCGACCGCTACCTCGTCAACGGCAGTCCGTGGATGATCGACGTCGAGCGCGCCGGCGGCGGGTGCATGGTCAACCTCGCTCCGCACTTCGTGGATCTCTTCCTCCGCTCGGCCGGTGCGGAGGAAGTAGCGGTGACGGCAGCCTTGTCGTCGATGCTGCACCGCCGCGGCGTCGAGGACTACGCCTCGATGACGCTGACCACGGCCGACGGACGGATCGCCACCATCGAGGTGGGATATGCGTTCCCCGGGTCGCCGCTCAAGCGGCACTGCTCCTTCATGCGGATCGGCGCCGCGGGGACCGCGACCATCCGGTCTGACGGGAACGCGTCGTTCACCTCCGTCGACGGCGTCACGGAGACCGCACTCATCGACGTGGACAGCGACCCGTTGTACGGATTGTTCGTCGACCAGGTGGCCGAGCAGCTGAGACGTGATTTCGTGGAGCTCCCGCGGATCAGCGATCTCGAGACCACGATGGCCGTCATCTGGGACGCGTACGCGCACAGCCGACAGGAGAGAACCGGTGTCCACACCCAGCATCGATGAGGTAGCGGCGGCAGCCGGGGTCCACAGGTCGACGGTCTCGCGGGCGTTCTCCCGCCCCGAGGCCGTCAAGCGGGAGACCCTGGACCACGTCCGCCAGGTGGCGGCCTCCATGGGCTACCGGATGAGCCCGCTCGCCCAGGCGCTCCGAACCAAGGTCAGCACCCTCGTGCCGCTGGTCGTCCCCGACATCACCAACCCGTACTTCGCCGAGCTCGCGAAGGCCATGACGGCCGCCGCGGGGGAGCGTGGCTACCAGCTGGTGCTGTGCGTGACGGAGAACGACGCGGACGCCACCGCCCGGTACCTCGACGCCATGCAGGCGATGTACGCGCCGTTCGCGGTGATCGCGCCCTACGCCCGGGTCTTTCCCGCCGAGTTCGAGTCCCGGGGCTTCGGAAAGCGGCTGGTCGTCATCGACCGCGTCGAGTCCGGCGACCAGGCATCCACGGTGACCGTCGACAGCGCGACGGGGATCGCGCTCGCGCTGGACCACTTGTTCGAGCTCGGGCACACCTCCATCGCCTACGTCTCCGGGATCGCGGGGACGCACACCGCCGCCGACCGACGCCAGGCTTACCGGACGCTGGCGGAGAAGCACGGGATGACGCCGATCGAGCTCGACAGCAGCGGGATCGGCGTCGACGCCGGCGAACGTGCCGCAGAAGAGCTCGTGAGCCTGCGTGAGCGGCCGACCGCCGTCGTCGCCGGCAACGACCTGGTCGCCTTCGGACTCATCAGCTCGCTCGGCTCGCGGGGGATGTCGGTCCCCGGCGACGTCTCGGTGGTGGGCTTCGACGGTCTGGCGCTCGGCGCCCGCAGCAACCCGCCGCTGACCTCGGTGCAGCAACCCATCGCCGAGATGGGCCGCATCGCGATCCGTCTCGCCGAGCAGGCGGCGAACGGCGGCCCGGTCGAGCACGTGGTGCTCCAGCCGCAGCTCCTCGTCCGCTCCTCGACCAGGCCGGTCCGGTGACCGGCCGGCTGCTGCCCGGGCTCCGTCACGTGGACCATGCTGCGTACACGGTTCCAGACCTGGACGAGGCGGTGCGCTTCTTCGTCGAGGTCCTCGGGGCGGAGGAACTCTACCGCTCCCGGCGCGGTCCCGACCCGTCGTTCATGCCGGCGCACTTCGACGTCCCGTCGGACGCTGTCCTCGAACTCGCCATGCTGCGGCTCCCGCCGAACCTGAACGTCGAGCTGTTCGAGTGGCAGTCCGTCGACCAGCGGACCCAGCACCCTCGACACAGCGACCGGGGCGGTCATCACCTGTGCTTCGTCGTCGACGACGTCGACGCGGCGATCGCCCACCTCGGCACGATCCCGAACGTTCGGGTCCTCGGCGGCCGCAAGGAAGTCGGTCCCGACAGCCCCCTCGTGGCCGGCAACCGGTGGACGTACTTCGTCACCCCCTGGGGCCTGCTGATGGAGCTCGTGGACCGGTCCCGGGTGCAGCACCCGCCGAACCTCGTCGGCCCGGCGGACTGGAGCCGCCCGCCAATAAGGAGCACCCCTCTCTCATGATCATCGCCGGACACACGCTGGGAACCCCGGGCCGTGACCTCGCCGAAGCGCTGCGCCTCTTCGGCACGGCAGGTCTCGACGCCGCCGAAGTCATCTACCAGGACGACTACCCGGCGGCCATCAGCCCGTCGGACCCGCGGTCCGCGCGGCAGGCCGCCGCGATCGCCGACGCCGAAGGGGTCCCGATCGTCGCGCTCACCCCGTACACGACCTCCATCAACAGCGTCGACGCGGCGAACCGGCAGCAGGGGATCGACGAGCTCCGCGCATGCCTCGAGGCCGCGCACACCGTCGGTGCGACCCGCGTCCGGGTGTACGCCGGCGCCTGGCACCCGGGGGACACCGATCACGCCCGGCACTGGGAGCAGCTGCGGAGCGCGCTGACGGTCCTCGCGCCCGAGGCCGCGGACGCGGGCGTCGTGCTCTGCGTCGAGAACCACTTCGGCACCATGACGCAGACCGCGGCCGATACCGCCCGTCTCGTCAGCGAGGTCGGCTTCCCCTCCGTCCGCGTGCTGTACGACCAAGCCAACCTGACCTTCACCCATGACGAGACCTGGCAGGAGGCCTTTGCCGCCCAGGGCGAGCTCGTCGGCCACGTGCACGTGAAGGACCTGGTCTTCAAGGACCCGGAGGCGCCCTTCCGGGCCTCGGACACCGCCCGGGTCAAGGCCGAGGAACGCGCCGTCAGGTCCCGGGTCGTCGGTACGGGCGTCGTGCCGTGGCCCGACATCCTCGAGGAGCTCGTGCGCCGCGGTTACGACGACGTGCTCTCACTCGAGTACGAGTACCGGTGGCATCCGCAGGACCTGCCCGACCCCGCGGTCGGTTTCAAGGACTCCGCGCTCGCGCTCCGCAAGATGCTCGCCACGGTGGTGCCCGCGTGACGAGTCCGGATGTGCTGCGCATCGGTGTGGCGGGCGCCGGCAACATCGCGAGCATCGCCCAGCTCCCGACCCTCGTCGCGCGCGACGACGTGGAGCTGCGGGGCCTGGTCACCCGCAAGGATGACCCGCAGCCCCTGATGCGGCGCTGGGGCTTCCGCCGTGCTTATCCGACGGCCGAGGCGTTGCTCGAGGCGGAGGAACTGGACGCGTTGTTCGTCCTCACGCCCCGGTCGGAGCACGTCCACGCGACGCGACTCGCGCTGGAGGCCGGCGTCGACGTTTTCTGCGAGAAGCCGCTGGCGACGAGCGCGTCCGACGCGCAGTCCCTCGCGGAGCTGGCCGCCGTACGAAATCGGGTGCTCATGGTCGGGTTCAACCGCCGCTTCGCTCCGGTGTACGAGGCCGGTCGCGCGGCTTTCGGGGAGAGCGGCGCGAGCTTCTGCGTCGCCCAGAAGAACCGGGCAGGCTCCGAGTACCGCGCCACCTTCGAGAACGCGATCCACATGGTCGACCTGCTGCGCTGGTACTGCGGGGGCGAGCCCGTCGACGTCAGCGCGCACGCGGCCGGTGACGACCGCTGGCAAGAGGACGGCGTGGCCGCGCTCGTCCGGTTCGACAACGGTCACTCCGGCGTGCTCGTGGGGGCCCGCGACGCCGGCGGCTGGAGCGAGAAACTCGACGCATACGGAGACGGGGCGAGCGCGAGCGTCACCGCGCCCGACCGGATCTCGATCAGCCGGCCCGACGGGACGACCGTGCGCGAGATGTCGCCCGAGGCCTTCGGCTGGGCGACGGCGACGCAGACGTTCGGCTTCGCCGCAGCGGTTCACCACTTCCTGGACCGTGTCCGGGACCGCGGTGAGCCCTTGACGTCCGGGGCTGACGCGGTGAAGACCCAGCTCCTCCTCGATCGCATCCTCGCCGCCGCCGGGCTCCCCACCGACGAGCAACCCGGACGGGCCTGGAGCAGCCACGCCAAGAAGTGACGGCGACGACGCGAGAGGGATGTTTCGACGTGATTATCAACACGTTTTCGTATCTATGGTCGTCTACGGCGATTGATGCAATTGCGGAATTGGTCGACAACGGCTATGAGACTTTCGAAGTTCCGATTAGCTCTCCGCATTGTTGGCCGGATGAAATATCCAGCTCAGAGCGCTCGGCCATGAAGGCGAGGCTCAGCGAATACGGCGCGAGAATCAGGTCGCTCAATGCTGGTGGATATGACATCAATTTGGCGAGCCCCGGCGCAAATATGCGCCGCAAAAGTATTGAACACATCAAGTCGGTGATCGACTTGGCGGTAGCTTGGGATGTCCCCGAAGTCGTGATATCCCCTGGTACAAGGCGGCCGATGATTTCACCTTCACTCGAAAAAGCGTATGGATGGATGTATGAGAGTCTGGGCGATCTGATCCCACTGGCCAAACTGGCTGGCACACGACTCCTTCTGGAAAATACTCCCTATTGCTTCACTCCCACCGTCCGGGACCTGGCGGGTATCGTCAGTACGGTCAACGATGATGCGCTTAAGATCGTGTACGACGTCGCCAATGCTGCTTACATAGAAGAGGATCCCGTAGCGGGTTTGCTCTCGCATCAAGAATCTATTGCACTCGTGCATATTTCCGATACGGGTTTGAAGACATGGGGTCATGATCCGATCGGCACTGGAGTGGTAGATTTCGAAGGGTTGGGCGACGCCGTCGAAGCAACGTGCGGAGTAAGTAATGTTGTTCTCGAGGTAATTCGCGAAGAAAACACTCTGCATGAGTTCAATCAGGCAATGCACGATCTCAGAAATAAAGGCTGGAAATTAGGAAACTAGCGTGACCTGGCACGCCTACGGCGCGGCGGTGTGCGCGAGGCGTTGACCGCCGACGATCCCCGTCCGTTCAACCAAAGGGTTAGTGCCGACTCTGCTCGAAGCATATCGAGCCTTAAGAGTTGGAGCTTGGCCGACCGGGAATATGGCTGAGAATAGACTTGGAGAAGCCGCCGTCGACACAGATGTCTTGCCCCGTGACATAACCCGACAACGGGCCTACCAGAAACTCGATCACGTTCGCGATATCCGCGGGGTTCCCAATTCGCGACAGTGGAATGATACCTTCCCTTGCTTTCTTGATTTGGGGGTCGGCGTACATTTTCTCGGTCATCGATGTATGAGTCATGCCTGGGGATACGACATTCACACGAATACCGTCGGGTGCCCACTCCAAAGCGAGCGTCTGGGCCAGCATTGTCAAAGCAGCTTTGCTGGGGCTGTAAGCACCTGATCCGGCATGTGGTAGCTGACCGGACATCGAGGAGGTGAAACAAGCCGAACCGCGACTACGCTTCAGATGCGCGTAGCTTGCTTTGGCGAGAAGCCACGCGCCGCGGAGGTTGACGGAGAACATTTCGTCCCAGTCCTCGACGGATAAGTCGCATATTGCGCCGGGACTGGCGATTCCGGCATTCGCTACCAGCCCATCCAGGCCGCCAAATTCGGCTACCGCAGCTTCTACCAGTTGACCTGGCACGTCGGGATCACCGAGGTCACCCACCAATGCGATGGCAGTACCCCCCAGTGACTGAATTGAACGGACAGTTTGCTCTTGGCCAGTGGTCAGTTTATGTCCACACACCGCGATCTGCGGCTGCTTGCCCCGGGCAAGAGCCGCCTCTGCGAGCCTCACGCAGGTAGACGCGCCTATGCCGCTACTTCCACCACTGACCAAAGCTTTCATCACACACTCCTGTAGCTGGGGATTACTAGGGACAGACTTCCGCAAGCCGTGGCCGTCACGGTCGCTGCGCAGCTGCGCGCAGCTCGTCGGGTGCGGCGCCTTCGAAGCCGAAGAACTCCAGGTAGGCGGGAATCAGCTCGAACAACATGTCGCTGCCGACCTGGATCGTGCAGCCCTTGTCCTCGGCTGCCTGCAGGAACGGGGTCATGTCGGTCTTGAGCACCACATCTCCGACGTACGAACCGGCGGCGACGCGGTCGACGTCGACAGGCAGAGGATCGCCGTCGTTCATTCCGATGGGGGTGGCGTTCACGATCAGGTCGTAGCCCTCGGGATCCCTCGCCCCCATCACGACCTTCACGTCCGAGTAGTGCAGGCCGATGCGCTGGGAGAGCGCTTCGGAGGCGGCTGCGTCGGGATCGAACAAGCCGATCTCGGCCAGGCCGAGGCCGGCCAGCGACGCAGCGATCGAAGAACCGACCCCGCCGTTGCCGACGACCAGCGCGCGTTTCCCGGACGGGGTGAACCCCTTGCGCAGCATGCCGCGGACGAAGCCGGCGCCGTCGAACTGGTCGGCGAGGAGCGACCCGTCCTCCCGCCGCAGGACGGCGTTCGTCGCGCCGGCGATCGCGGCGGTCGGGCTGATCTCGTCCACCAGATCCATGGTGGTGACCTTGTGCGGCATGGTGACCAGCGCACCGCGGATGTTGGTGAGCGTGAAGACCGATCGGAAGAAGTCCGGGTAGTCCTCGGCCTTGATCCCCATCGGGACGACGACGGCGTCGATGCCGTTCTTCTCGAACCAGGGGTTGCAGATCAGCGACGACTTGAACGTGTGCGTGGGGTAGCCCAGGTGCGCGACGAGTGTGGTCGTTCCGCTGATCATCGGGTGCCTCCGTCCGTGCCGCGTCCTCCGTGCTCGAAGGCAACCGGGCGGGCCGGCACGTCCGAGGAGGTCCCTGCCTCCTGCACGTCGTTGGAGAGCTCTGACAGCCGTACGCCGGTCCACGCGCACCGCAGCCCGCCGTGCACGGCCCAGTACTCGTCCCAATGGGCGAGCTTGACCTGGTCGCGTTCGAGGCCACGCTTGCGCAGCCGGTCCTGCAGCGTCCTCGGGGAGACGCGGACCCGTACCACCTCCACGTCGACCGGCGGCCAGTCGAAGCGCTCCGCGGCCGCGGTGATGAAGGTGGGGTCGGACAGGTAGGGGCTGAAGGGTGCGTCGACCACCACGGGGCAACCGAGGCGGAGGTTGGCTCCGGCGACGTCGAGCAGCGAGTCGTACTCGAGGGGCAGGATGTTGTCGCGGTAGAACGGGTTGGCCTCGCGGTCGCCGGGGTCGTACCCGGCCGACGCCAGGGCGGCCTCGACGAACCGCGCGCTCATCGCGTCCTTGTCGAGGTACGTGGCGCCGTGCTGCCGGGCGAGGCGCTGGGCGATCGTCGACTTGCCGGAGCCCGCCGTGCCGATGACGATGCGCAGGGTCGGTGCGTTCATCCGCGCGCGTCCCGCACCGCCATCAGGAAGTCGCGGGCGGCGGCGGTCACCCGGGTGAAGTCGCCGTCAGGCTGCCACGCCTTGGTGACGGCACTGCCCACACCGACGCCCGCCACGCCTGCGGCGAACCACTCCTTGACGTTCTCGACCGTTACCCCACCGGCGGGCATGATCGGCAGGTGCGCCAGCGGCGCGAGCACGGCCTTGGCGTAGGGGATACCCGCGTTCTCGGTCGGGAACATCTTGACGATGTCCGCACCCGCCTCAGCGGTCTCGAGGATCTCGGTCGGGGTGAAGGCCCCGCTGATCGTCGGCACCTGGTAGCGGTTGGCGACGCGGATCATCCCGGAGTTGAGCTGCGGGCTGACCAAGAAGGCCGCACCGGCCCGGATGCACTCGTACGCGGCGTGGCCGTCGAGGACGGTTCCCGCTCCCACGGCGACACCGTCCGGCGCGTACCGGGTGGCCAACCGGCGGATGAGCTCGACGGCCCCGGGGATGGAGAGCGTGATCTCCAGGGCGCGGAACCCGCCCTCGATCGCGGCATGCGCGACGCGCTCCGCGCTGTCCGCGTCGGGCAGCCGAACGATGAGCACAGCGCCTGACTCGTCGATCGTGCGCAGTGTCGCAAGCTTGGTGAACACCGGTGTCCCCTCTGGGCGGGAGCGTGATTGACAAATAGTCGCATGCTTCCTACTGTCCCTGCAACCGATCTCAGCAATCGATCTCATTGAGGAGACGATCATGGAGCTCCGCCTCGACGGGTGGCGCACCCCCGGAACGGCCGGAGTCCGGGACAACGAGCTCGGGAACAGCGATGTCCGCGACGAACAAGTCCTGACGATGCCCGGCACGGCACCACACCAACCAGGGAGCGCTCAATGACGACGAACTCACCAGACGCCTCCGGGACTTCAAGCCCTCCGGGGCTCTCCGAAGTTCTGGATCGCCCTCGCCGCCCGGTCAACATGGTGGCCGGCACGATCGGCCACTTCGTCGAGTGGTACGACTGGTACATCTACGGGTTGCTGGCCGCGGTGTTCGCCCCGCAGATCTTTCCGAGCCACTCCCCGTTCGCCTCGCTCATCGCGGCGCTGCTCACGTACGCGATCGGGTTCGTGGTCCGCCCCTTCAGCGGGATCATCGTCTCGCCGCTGGCCGATCGCTACGGCCGGCGGGTCGTTCTCACCCTGTCCGTGTCCGGGATGGCGCTCGGCGCCCTGGTCATCGCGCTCACCCCCGGGTACGACACGATCGGCTACGCGGCGCCCATCCTCTTCGTGGTGGCCCGGATCCTGCAGGGCATCTCGGCCGGCAGCGAGCAGCAGAGCGCCATCTCGTTCATGGTCGAGCACGCCCCGCCGAACAGGAGAGGCCTGTTCGGGTCCTTCTCGAACATGGCGAGCGGCCTGGCGACCCTCGCCGCGACCGGGGCCGCCGCGATCATCACCACAGCCCTCGCTCCGGACGAGCTCGCGGCCTGGGGCTGGCGCATCCCCTTCCTCGTGGGCGGCCTCCTGGGTGTGGTCGGTCTCGTCCTGCGGGTCCGCGCCGACGAGACCTCCGAGTTCGAGGCCAGCTCCCTCGTCGACAAGAAGTCGGCACCCGCCCGGCTGCTGGCTCTGCTCCGTGAGCATCCGAAGGCCCTGCTGCAGACGGCGGCGCTGTCCGCGCCGGCCGTGGCCTACTACACCTGGGCGACCTTCCTGCCCACCTACGCCCAGCTCACCAGCGGACGGGACAAGGCCTCCACCTTGGTCGGCAGCGTCATCGGGCTCACCCTGCTGGTCATCGTCGTGCCGATCTGCGGCGCGTTGTCGGACCGGCTCGGGCGGCGCAAGATCTTCCCCATCGTGGGTGCTGTCGGCATGATCGTGCTCTTCTACCCTCTGCTCCTCCTCCTCGACCGGCCGGGCTTCTGGGTCTACGTCGTGGTGGCCGCATCAGGATGGCTCGTCCTGGGCATCTGGCAGGCGGTGTACCCGACCATCCAGGCGGAGCTGTTCCCGGCGTCGGTCCGGGTGTCCGGCATCGGCTTCTCCCACCAGCTGGTGATCGCCGTCTTCGGCGGCACCGCCCCCCTGATCGCCGCCGCGTTCGTCGGCGCCGGGCACCCCATGTACGTCGCTCTCTACATGATCGTGATCACCGCTGTCTGCCTCGCCGTCTACTTCACGCTCCCGGAGACGGGCAGCAAGACGCTGCGCGCGACCGTCGCGCTGAAGGACCCGGAGATCGTGGAAGGTGAGCTGGAGGAGGCCACTGTGCGCACCCGGACGAGGCGTTCCCTGACGTAGGCGCCTGCTCTCCGCGAGCAAGGCGCTCTTCATCGTCGAGGGTCGCTTCGCATCGAGGCCGGAGGTTGGTGAATTCCGCTGAGTGCTTGAACTGACTCAGTGGGCTTGCCGGAGCCGTTCTCGCCCACCAGAGCGTGGACCTTTGCTGTGTTGACGAGCGAGGTGTCGGAGGAGGAACTGGAACACCTACGGGCGCTACTGTCGCCGGTGACGCGATTACCGCACGAGGCAGGGGCGTTTGCTGTCGAATTGCCAGTCTGGGACCAGGTAGCGCATCCCGATCGCGTCGTCCCGGGCTCCCAGTGTCTTCTGCTGGCAGAGGTCGTGGGCGGCGAGGAGGCGTTCTCGGTCGAGCTCGATGCCGAGGCCAGGAGCGCTGGGAATCGCGATTTCGCCGTCGACGATGCGAGGTGGGGCGACGGTGAGTGAGGTTCACCCCGAATGGTGGACAGGGGCTTACGAGGGATTCAGGCAGCCGCTTGGAGTGACTGCTCGAAGTTGTCGGGACTGAGCATCCCGAT
>NZ_JBFBBZ010000045.1:0-77375 GCF_040682935.1 Amycolatopsis sp. NPDC051061 | reverse complement strand
GCGGCCCGCCGCGGGTGCAGGCGGGCGTGATCTCGAATTCGATTCCTGACCGCTCATCGGCACGGGCGTGTGTCGCGGCCCTGAGGTGGCCGCGGTGTCTGGAGATGTGTGGCTGGATGAGGTGAAGTCCGGTCTCCGTGGTGTGTTTACCTGGCGGGGCGACCGCACGGATCAGCATCGCTATGCCGACGTCGCAGGTTAATGGCGTCAGCCCGACCTGCTCAAGAGTCTCGGTCCCGCGCTGGCGCAGCTGTTCGCGGGCGAGCGACCCACGGTCGCCTGGTCGTTTCCACCGTGATGCCGCAAGTCACAGACCCGATCACCGACCAGTCCGCTACCACCGACCCCCTTGAGACCCGGCGCACGCACCTCGAGGGGCCGGCTACGGGCTTCTGTCGATGCCGGTCACCCCAAGATCCGACCACGCTGTGGCACGAGCTACCTCGAACCACGTTCCGGCCGAAGCGAGCCAAAATCGTCACTGACCGGCCATGACCGGCGCAGAGGGCAGCCGGCGAAGGCCCTCGGGGACGACCCGGCACAGTGTCGGCCGACGAAGCGTTCGCTATTCTCCGCCGCACGTCCCAGGCAGCTGAACGTCAAGCTCGTCGAACTCGCTCACACGCTGACCGAGCGGCACCACGAACTCGACCGCCGAACCGCATCTGCTCCTTTTGCCGCCCCGGCGACGCGCCGGTGAGCCAGTCACCAAGAAGGGTTGGGCGAGGAGATCAGTCGCGGGTGGGGAGTTCGGTGGTGCGGCGCTGGGCTTCGTGGAGCTGGTCTTCAAGGGTGATGATGCGGCAGGCGGCGTCGACGGCGGTGCCGTTGTCGACCAGTTCCCGCGCCCGGGCGGCCAGACGCAGCTGGTGGCGCGAGTACCGGCGATGCCCGCCGGTGGAACGCTGCGGCGTGATCAAGCCGGCCTCGTCGAGGCTGCGCAGGAAGCCTTGCGTGGTGCCGAGCATGTCCGCGGCCCGGCCCATCGTGTAGGCCGGGTACTGCTCGTCGTCGAACTTGTCGGCCGCACTCGGTGTGGCCGGTCCTGGTTGGTCAGGAATCATTCCACCTCCACATCACAAAGGACCCCGGGTGCCGCGCGCGGCACCCGGGGTCCTCAAGGGTTGGGTTTCACCATTGTCAACCGGCGCGACCGCCGGCTTACTGCACCCGCGTCCGGCCGAAAACCGGATGACGCGGGGATCGCTGACTCGTGACCGAGCACCACCTCCGAACTCGATGGGACTACGGCACCCGCGCGGCGCTACTTCCCGGCCGCTGCGGGCGATCCAATGATGTTCCCGATCCCTTCTTTCCGGTGTATTCCACTTTCTCGGTCCTGCCACTTCACCTGCTGCGGACGTCACTGCCGGAACCCTTCCACTGATCGGTCCCAGCACGCTGACGCCGCTGGCCACTGCCCGGAGCCCCTTCACCGATCGGCCCCGGCCACCTGACCGGTCCTGCCACTGCACTTGCACACGACAACTACGAGTACTGCTGAATCTTCGACTACCTACCGATATCACTGAGATCCACAGGCGCACACGCTCCGCCCGCGCCCTGCACTACTGCCCCCGGGGCCGGTACTACCTGGTCGAACCTTCTTCACAGCTCGGCCCTGGGTTGCTGCTCCCGGTCACCAGCCGAAACCTTGTTCCGTGATCGGCTCCGCGCTGCCTGACCGTCATGTCTCACCTCGCGGGTAGTTACGTCCTCTCCCGCGCCTGCTTGACGTTGTCTCTCTCGCTACGACCAGAACACTACACACACCCATCGTTGAATGTCTACTTCAGCCGACATAGATTTTCTGGGACGTGTCGGGGCGACGGTGAGAAGAGGTGCACGACCGTGAGCGACGAGGTAGGGCGGGATCCACTCAGTGAGCGTTACGGCCTGGCCCAGGTCGGCGATCTCGGGGAGTACGTCCAGGCGCTGACGCGGTTGCTGGAGCAGGGGCGGCGGGAGCGGCGCGTGGCGTTGCTGTCGGAAGCCGAGGCCTACGCGGCGGCGGAGCTGCTCGGGCAGTACGCCCAGCGCGATCCGACCGCCGCGTTGAACCAGCTGGCCGCGTCCCTGGCCAGCCGGCTCTACAGCCGCCTCGGCGCCTGACCTCCGACCACGAACGACGCCACGCACGGGACCGGCGGAGACGAGAGATGGTCAAGTCGGGCGGAGGGGTTCCCGAGGAAGATCCGACCGCGGGCACGGACGGCTCGCAGAGGCCTGGCAGTACGAGATGATCGTGGCGACCCGAGTCCCGAGCGTCGTCCGCTTCACGGGGCACCTGCGGCGGTCTGCTCGTCGAACGGGGTGGCGTAGGACGGGGTGCGGGCACGCAGGGCCAACCGCAAGGTCAAGCGGATACGGGTGGAGCGGGGCAGCTCCACCCGCAGCCACGGGCCCTCGACGGCGATCGACGCCGACGTCACGGCCGGCTCGCCGTGGCCGTAGTCGTAGAGATCGCCGATCCACGACGGGTCGTCGCAGACGCTGTGGCCCGCGGTGCGGATGTGGTGTTCGGCGAACGCCCCGGCCTGCACGATCACCGACCGCGGTGTCTGCGGGTCGAGGTTGACCAGCTCGAGTACGGTCGCGTCCGGGTCGATGCTCGAAACCAGTGCCGAGACCATCGGCGGCAGACCCGGGCGCCGCGCCTGCGCGTCGTAGTAGCGCACGCGGGCCTGCTGCAGACCGCCGTTGTAGACGACCTGCGGGCCGCCCCAGGTGAGCTGGACCAGCGCCTCGGTGACCACCGGGTTGGACTGCTGCCAGAGGTGGATGTCGGCTTCGGGAACGTCCTGGTCGCGGTAACGCTCCATGCGGGTCAGCCGGTGCCGCACCTGCGCCTGCGCGGCGGCCAGGATCCGCTCCGGGTAGCCGGGGTCGTCGCCGGCGAGGTAGGCGAACCAGGGCTCTTCGTGCCCGGCCTCCTCCTTGCTGCGGAAAGGCCGCACGGTGCGCCAGTCGTAACCACTGGCGGCGCGCAGCCGCTCGATGCGCTCCCGGTCGCCGGTCGAGGCGGAGTGGTGCCACAACGCGGTCGGGACGCCCATCAGCATCGGGTTGTAGTCGAACCACCCGCGGTCGTCGTAGCGGTAGGGAACGTGCAGCGTCGGTGTGTGCACGTCTTCGCGCAGCTGGACCGACCACTTGGACTCGAGACTGGAGTCCGCTTCGGTGAAGGCCATCACCTTGCCCTGGGCGATGATCTCGTCCAGCACCGGGCGCACCAGGTCGGTGAAGGTGTCGTCGCCAGTGGCGAGCGCGGCCGCCAGCGCGCCGACGACGGCGGCGTGCCCGACGCTGTACCAGCCGTGCGGCCACGACCAGCCGTAGTGCCCGCCGTACCAGCGGCCCTCCAGCAGTCCGCCCACCGTGCCGTCGGGAGCGACGTTGTCGGGCAGGATGCCGCCGTTGGCGGCCGCGCGCTCACGCCAGGCGCCCACGTACTCGGCCAGCCAGTCGCGGTAGCGCCGCTCGCCCGACAGCAGCAGGGCGTTGAGGACGAGCCCGGAGGCCGCGAGGTTGACCGCGGTGTCGCCCACCCCCATGCGCCGGTGCATGTGCTCGCCCAGTCCGGGGTCGTGATCCGGCGGCGACGGCTCGGCGTCCGGCGACAGCCACTCCAGCGGGAAGCCGTACGTCCTGGCTTCCCGGGGCAGCCACGGATAGGAAGCACCGTCGAAGAGTCCGTCGCGCGCCGGGTCGCTGCCGTTGTGGGGGCGCCGGATGATGCGGTGTCCGGGGTCGTAGTTGCCGTGCGCGGGGTCGACGTAGAGCTCCGCGAACCGCACCGCCCGGTCTCGCCACCGGTCAGGTGCGGCCATGCACAGGAAGTACAGCAGCAGCAGGCTTTCGCCTTGGTGGAACCAGTCGTAACCGCGTTCGTACTCGTCGTGCAGCATGCCCAGCTCGGTCAGCTGCCGGGTGACGCCCTCCCAGTGGCGCTCGGACTCGGCGAGCAGGTCGCCGGCGCCGCCGAGCAGGTAGAGCTGGGGCCAGTTGAAGAACGTCTCGTAGAAGTCGTCCACGCCGTCGCGGGTGGTGAGCTCGCCCTCGTACCGCAGCCGTCCGTCCGGGCCGGTGAAGTCGCGGGCGAACCGGCGCCAGGCCTGGTCGAGCAGGTCGAACAGCCCGCGCTGCGCAATCGCCCAGCCCGGCGGTTCGAGCAGGGGGACCGAGGCCGTGATGACGGGATGCATCAGAGTTCTCCATTACTCCTTGGTCGCGCCGGCGAGCATGCCGGTGACCAGGAAACGTTGCGAGAAGAGGAAGACGATGAGCACCGGGGTGATCGCGAGCAGGGTGGCCAGCGCGAGTTCCGGGCGCTGGACCGCGGCGGTGCCGACGGTCGGGTTGAACTGGGGGACGGCGTTCAGCAGGGTGCCCAGCCCGACCTGGACGGGGAACTGGTCGCTTGCCGGGAGCAGGACGTACGGCAGGAAGTAGTTGGTCCAGTTGGCGACGAAGCTGAAGAAACCGACAAGAGCCACGACCGGGGCGGCCAGCGGCAGGGCGATGTGGCGGAACACGCCGAACTGCGAGCAGCCGTCGAGCTTCGCCGCGTCGATCAGGTCCCGGGGCAGCGCGGTGGAGAAGTAGATGTAGGTCAGGTAGACGCCGAACGGGTAGAACGAGTACGGCAGGATGATCGACCACATCGAGCCGATCAGGTGGACGGCGTTGATCTCCAGGAACAGCGGGACCACCAGGGTGGCGTTCGGCATCAGCATGACCACCAGCGTCGCGACGAGCAGCGTGCGCCGGCCGCGGAACTCGGTCATCGCGAGGGCGTAGCCGGCCGGGATCGCCACGCACAGCGTGATCGCGAGCGCGATGAACGAGTACAGCGCGGAGTTGCCCAGCCACAAGAAGATCGCGTGGTCCCCGAAGGAGGTCAGCGCGGTCCAGTTGTCCCCGAGCGCGCTCCACGAGCCGAACGACAGCGGGTTGCCGTGCACGAGCTGGTCGTCGGTCTTGGTCGCGGCCAGCAGCAGCCACAGCACCGGAAGCACGAAGAAGACCAGGAACAGCGCGAGCACCAGGACCGACAGCGGGTTCGGCAGCTTCCGGGCGCGTCGCCGCGACGAGCCGGCGCGCGTGGCCCGAGCCGGCTCGGCCGCGCGCGGGGGCGTGTGGAGGTCAGTCGGCATCGAAGAACCCCGATCGGGCGACGAACACGCCGGCGACGACCACGCCGATCACCAGCAGCTCCACCGAGATGGCCGCGGCCGTGTTCACGTTGTTGTTCTGGAAGGCGAAGTCGTAGGAGAGCTGGTTGAGGGAGTAGTCACGGCCGGCGACGCCGACGCTCGCCTGCGAGAGCAGCTGCGGTTCGACGAACAGCTGGGTTCCCCCGGCGAAGGCGAGGATCACCATGTAGACGATCCACTTGCGCAGCAAGGGGATCTGGATGCGCCACGCCGTCTGCCATGCGCCCGCGCCGTCGATCCGCGCCGCCTCCAGCAGGTCGGGGGAGATGTTGTTCAACGCGCCGTACAGCACGACGATCCAGCCGCCGGCCCCGGTCCAGAACGCGATCATGGTGAACAGGGCCGGCAGGTGGCCGGGCGCGACGACCTGGCCGAAGGTGTCGAAACCGAACGCTTGCAGCAGGAAGCTCACCGGGCTCACCGACGGATCCAGCATGAACAGCCACACCATCACGCTGGCCGCGCCGGCCAGCGCCCCGGGGATGTAGTAGAGGAAGCGCAGGGTGGTGCTGGCCGCACCGGAGGTCAGCCGGTGCAGCAGCAGGGCCAACCCGACCACGAGCACCACCAGCGACACCAGCCAGAACAGCAGGTAGAGCGCCACGTGGCCGATCGCGGAGAGGTACCGGAAGTCACCCGCGGCCTCGACGAAGTTCGACAGGCCGGCGAAGCGGTCGCCCGCGTCGGTGAACGCGAAGTACACCGCGTACACCGTGGGCACGACCCCGAACGCGATCAGCAGGACGACGTAGGCCGCGACGAAGAGGTGCCCGGCCCGGCCCGGCCAGCGCGTCCGTCGCCGGGATGCCGCCCCGGCCGGCCGGGTGACGGTCGGGGCGGTGCTCACTGGCTGACCTCGTACCCGTTGGACTTCGCGTAGTCGGTGATCGCTTTCTGCCAGTCGGGAAGCAGGGAGACGATCGTCTTGCCGGCGGTCTGGCCGGGGGTGACGGTCGCGGCCCAGATCGCCTCCTGGCTGAACTGCCCATAACCCCAGCCCGGCCACACCTGCGCGGCCGCCGCCTGCATCGGTCCGGTGATGTCGCCGGCGTAGTACCCGCTGGCCGTCTGCTTCGCCAGCCAGGACTTCGCCGCGGTCGTGTTCGCCGGGTAGCCCGGTGCGACCTGGCCCTGGTAGTCGGGCGAGGTGGTCACCCAGGTGAGGAAGTCGGTGGCTTCCTTGAGGTTGGCGCTGTGCGCGGACAGCAGCCAGGTGCCACCGCCGACGTTGCCGACCGAAGGAGCCGTCTCGCCGGACCACTGCGGCAGCGGGGCGACGGCGATCTGGCCCTTGGGCGTCTTCAGGGACTCCTGGAAGATCGATCCGCCGAACCAGGACGGCCCCGGCAGCATGGAGATCTTGTCACCGGCGTTCTTGTCGAAGTCCGAGCTGAACACGCTGCTGGTGGACATCGTGCGGTTCTGGACCAGCGTGTCGAGCAGTGCCGCCATCCTGGTGCAGGCCGGGCTCGTGGTGTTGACCTTGACCGCTTTCCGGCCGGTGATCTGGTTGGCGCCGCACTTGCCCGCCCACAGGTAGATCTCCGGGGTGAAGTTGTCCCCCGCCGTGCCGACCAGGTAACCGGGGTGCTCGGCGGCGACGCGTTGACCCAGCGCCTGGTACTCCTCCCAGGTCTTGGGGACCGCGTAGTTCCACTGCTGCATCAGCGAAGCGTTGTACCAGAGCACAGTCTGGGCGAGATCGTTGCGCAGGCAGTAGAGCGTGCCGTCCACTGTGCACGGGTCGTTCGCGCCGGGGGCCCACCCGCTCAGCGTGGCGTCGGGAATCAGGCCCTTGTTCAGGGGCGCGGTGAAGCCGGCTTGCACCGCCCAGGAGACCTCGTTGTTCTGGGTGCTGAACACCACGTCCGGCCAGCCGCTGCGGGTGCGGTTGAACAGGCTCACCTTGGTCTGCAGGTAGTTCGAGCCGTTGGCGTCGCCGTCATAGGTGACGATGTTCAGCTTCGCCGACGGGTGTTGCTTCTGGTACAGCTGCGCGGCGGGCAGCCGGGTCGAGTCGACCCACACGGTGAGCGGTCCGCCGGTCTGCTGCACCGGCTGGAACTCGTTCTGGGCGCTGGTGCCGCTGCCGCCGTTTCCGCAGGCCGTGACCGCGGCGAGGACGGCCGCGAGACCGAGCACCAGCCCTGCGGACCCCCGGCGGCGCTGTACTGATCTCCCGGCTGTGGCTGTCATGAGCTACTCCACTCCATCGTGGGCCCGCAGGTGTACCTATCAGGCAACGGCATGCAGTTATGTGTCCGACACATCTCGCACTGCTGGAGAGGCTGGTCCCCTCGGAAGTCCGACGGGTTGCTGAGCAGGGCGGAGTTCTACGGCCGATGCGTCGGCGGGCCGCCCGTTTCCCACCGGCCTGAGCCTGGTCCCGATGAGTTCCCCGGCCGGCCGGGGAAATCGGTGGCATCGCCCCGTAACCCCGGGTCGGGCGGGCTGGTTCACGGCTGCATCCGCCGATGCGTGCGGGGCCGGCCTAAGCCGGGCTCGCCTTTTCCAGCACCCGGAGGAAAGCGCGGGACCACTCGGGCAGGTCGGGCCACCCGCGGCAGGACACCATCGTGCCGTCGACCACGTCGGGGCCGTCGGCGAACGTGGCGCCCGCGTGTTCCATGTCCGCCTTCAGCGGGGGGAACGCGGCCGTGGTGCGGCCGCGGAGGAGGCCCAGTGCGGCCGGTACCTGCGGGCCGTGGCAGATCGTGCCGACCGGGAGCTCGCGCTCGAAGAAGTGCGTGACGATGCGGGCCACGTCCGGGTTCGTCCGGATGTACTCCGGGGCCCGCCCGCCGGGGATCACGAGCGCGTCGAAATCGCCCGGATCCACGTCGGCGAACGCCAGGTCGACGGGGAGCAGGTGGCCCGGTTTCTCGGTGTAGGCGTCCCACCCGGGTTCGAAGTCGTGGACCACCAGGTGCACCGGGCGTGTTGCCGGGGCGGCCACGACCGCCTCGTGGCCGCCTTCGCGCAGGCGGAAGATCGGGTACATCGAGTCGAGTTCCTCGGCGGCGTCGCCGGTCAGGACCAGCACTCGTGCCATGGTCGCTCCTCATCGGTCAGCGCAGCGTCCACTGCTGGTTCGCCTGCCCGCTGCAGGCCCACAAGATCAGCTCGGTGCCGTTCGCGGTGCCCTGTCCGTTCGCGTCGAGGCAGAGGTTCGACTGGACCCCGGTGATCGTGCCGTTCGTGGTGACGGTCCACTGCTGGTTGGCCTGGCCGTGGCAGTCCCAGACGATCACCGGGGTGCCGTCGGCCGTGCCGTGGCCGGAAGCATCGAGACACTTGCCTCCGCCGACGGTCAGCGTCTGGCCGGCCGGGGTCCACGCCTGGCCGGTCTGCCCGCCACAGTCCTGCAGCCGCACCTGGGTGCCGTTGGCCGCGCTCGCGGCGTCCAGACAGCGGCCCGACTGCGTCCCGACGATCTGTCGCGCCGAGGACGTCCCCGGGGTGCCGATGCTCCCGGGAACGGACTGCAGCGCGCCGAACCAGGTGGCGGCCATCTTGTCGTAACCGCCGGCCGTCGGGTGGACACCGTCGATCAGGTCGCCGGTGGTCACCGCGGCGTGCATGTCCACCAGGTGCACGTGCTTTCCGGCGTTCTGATCGGTCCGCACGATGCCGGGGATCGCGGAGTTGAACGTGCGGGCGGCGGACTCCTGGCCGGCGTTGGCGAGCGGGATGATCGTCGCGACGAAGACCTCGGCGTCCGGTGCCGTCGCGGTGATGTGGTCGATCAGGCCGGACAGCCGGGCGGGCGCGCGGCCGACGTCGTAGTTCTGCAGGATGTCGTTGGTGCCGAGGTGCAGCAGGACCGTGTGCGGGGTCGTGGCTCGCAGCCAGGTGACGACGTTCGTGTCGACCTGGTCGATGCGCCAGCCCGGGTGGCCCTCGTGGTCGTGGTCGCCGAGGGCGGCCGGGCCGTTGTACTGCGAGCCGGTGAAGTCGACCCGGTAGCGGCCCGCGGTCAGGCGCTGCCAGAGCCCGATCCGGTACCCGCCGGGGACCTGCGTGCCTTCGGTGATTGAGTCGCCCAGCGGCATGACCCGGACCCCGCCGTTGGATTCGGCGGCCGCCGGGGTGTCCGGCAGGAGGGCGCCGGTGACCAGGAGCGCCGCGGCGGCGAACCGGCTGAGTCGTGTTCTCATGGTTCCTCCTCGATGAGCGGGGGGATCGGTCAGCCGAAGGTCCACTTCTGGTTGGCCTGGCCGGTGCACGTCCAGAGCCGGACGGCGGTGCCGTTGGCCGTGCCGCTGTC
This sequence comes from Amycolatopsis sp. NPDC051061, assembly GCF_040682935.1. Classification (NCBI taxonomy): domain Bacteria; kingdom Bacillati; phylum Actinomycetota; class Actinomycetes; order Pseudonocardiales; family Pseudonocardiaceae; genus Amycolatopsis; species Amycolatopsis sp. NPDC051061. The sequence goes on along the minus strand of NZ_JBFBBZ010000045.1, from coordinate 67,892 downwards.
GGTCACGTCCAGGCACAGTCCGGATTGGACACCGGTGACGGTGCCGGCCGAGGTGACCTGCCAGCGCTGGTTGGCTCCGCCGTTGCAGGTCCAGACGACGACCTTGGTGCCCGGAGAGGTGCCCTGGCCGGAGGCGTCGAGGCACCGCGTGCTGTCGCCGCTGTAGACGGTCAGCTCACCCGCGGTGGTCCGGGTCCAGGACTGGTTGGTACCGCCGTGGCAGTCCCAGATCTGTGCTTGGGCGCCGGGAGTGGTGCTGCCGCCGTTGACGTCCAGGCACTTGCCCGCGCCGGCCGCGCGCACCGGGCCCGCGGCCGGGCCGGTGCCGCCCGGGCCGGCGGCGGTGATGACCTGCTGGGCGCCCGAGGGCCAGTTGGTCCCGCTCACCTGGACGTTCCCGCTCAGGACGTTGTTGTGCGGCGACCCGGTGGCCACGTTGGTCGCGCCGCCGTTGTACCAGTTGCCGCTGAAGGTGCTGTCGTTGGTGTTGTTGCTGCCACTCGCATTGGTGAAGGCCCACACCCCCGAGTCCTGGATCACGTTGGCCGACAGGGAAACGTAGCGAGAGCCTTCGTCCAGGTACAGGCCGACCGTGCGGTTGTTGTCATAGACATGGTTGTGGTCGATGGAGCTGCCCGGGTTGGCGGAGAGGTTGTAGAGGCTCCCGCCGTCGTGCATGAGTTTTTTCGTTCCGTGCACCCGGTTGTAACTGACGACTGTGTCCCGCAGCGTCGTCGGCGTGGTGTACACCGGCTGGTAGTTGTAGAGGCCGCGGTTGCGGTAGTCCTGGCTGCCGCCGGGGTCGTTGGCGCCCCAGCCCCAGCCGACGTCGATGCCGTCGTAGGTCAGGTTCGACACGTCGTTGTGCGTGATCACGGCGTGGGTGACGTAGGTCGACAGGATGCCGGCCATCTCCCGGTAGTCCAGCGCGACCCGGTTCACCGTGTTGGCGGACAGCGTGATGTCGCGGTTGGTCATCGCCGCGTTCGCCGGGTGGTGCGCGTCCGGCCGCACGCCGCCGACAACGATGCCCGCGCCCGAGTCCTCGGTGAAGGTGTTGTGGTCCACGGTGATCGACGACGTCCCGAGGCCGACCCCGGAGGCGTGGGCGTTCGCGTCGTTGCCGATGCCCAGCGCCACCTGGCCGAGGTGGGTGAAGGTGTTGCCGCTGAACGTGATCCCGGTGGCGGCCGAGACCTGGACGGCGGCCGGCGCCTGCGCCCAGCCGTTGCGGGCGCCCTCGAACAACGGGCAGCCCGACTGGCACGAGCTCAGGAAGTCGGCCGGCATGGGCGCCGCGGACGGGAGGAACGTGCCGCTCTGCTGGTTGGCGTACCCGACCGACGTGCGCGGCGTGAGCCAGGTCGTGTGCTCGAAGTGCAGACCCTGGAAAGCGAGGCCGCGCACCGGGTTGTCGTAACTGCCGCTGATCTGCAGCAGCGACGTCAACCGCGGCAGTTCGACGTCGTGGCTGCCGGGCGCCCATCCGCCCGGCGCCTTGTAGTAGAGCTTCCCGGCCTGCGGGTCCAGGTACCACTGGCCGGTGTTCTTGAGGAACGAGTACGAGTTCTCGAGGAACAGCTGGCCGCCGCCGAAGGGCTTGGCGAGGGTGTCGTAGCCCCAGTTGTTGTTGTTCCACGCGGGTTGCTGCATGACGATCGAGGTGCCGCTGACGTGGTCGACGGGGGAGTACCGGTCGGTGAACGAGTTCTGGCTCTCCACCTCGATCCGGTTCTGCTGGGGCAGTGTGGCGAGGTAGTTCAGTGCGGAGTTGACGATGGTCATGCCGGACGTGGTGATCTGCACGTCGCCCCGGGAGATCGGGACCGACGCGCGCGGGGCGAGGGCGCCGTCCACGAACAGCTGCCGGGAGTCGGCGCCCGGCGGCACGGACGCCACCCAGATGTTCTGGCCCGCGTCCTGCACCGTCCAGCCGGTGACCTGCGTGCCGCCGGACAGGATCGGCGTCTGGCCGGGCGCGGCCTGCCAGGTGACGGTGTGGCCGTTCTTCCCGGAGTCGGCGCTGGTGAAGGTCAGCGGGGCGGAGAGCCGGTAGGTGCCGCCGGCGAGCTGCACGACGACGTCGTCGGCGGCCGACTGCGCGCGGGCCAGCTGCTGGGCCCGGGCCGGGGTGGCGACCGGCTGGTCGAGGGTGCCGGGGTCGGCATCGTTGCCGGTGGGCGCCACGGCGATGGTGACGGTCGCGGCGTGGGCGGGCGGCGCGGCGAGCGCGGTCACCACGAGGGCGGTGGCGAGCGCGGCGGCCACGGATCCGGTGCGCGGCGGCATGGCGGGTACCTCTCCGGGGGATGGGTCATCGGTGTCGAACGACGGGCGGAGGCGATGAGTGCGCCGATGTGTATGACTCATTCGAAGCCGGAAGCCCGCCAGCGTCAAGAGATGAGCCCGCGTATCGCCCTCGTTCGACGGGTTCGACTGCGGGAACGCATGTAAGTTTCATGCTGGTTCCGCTGCTGTTGACCGGATAGCGGGGCTGCGAGGTAAGGTCACGGCCGGCGCCCAGTGAGTCATACTCATCGGGTGACCCGTGATGAGGAAGTCGCACCGCCTGTCCCGTACCGGCCCGGCTACGAGGTGGTGGCCGAGCAGATCCTGCAGCTCATCGCCGAGCTGCGGTTGCGGCCCGGTGACCGCATGCCGACCGAGAACGAGCTGGCGGCGCGGATGGGAACCAGCCGGACCGTGGTGCGGGAGGCCGTCAAGATCCTCTCGGCCCTCGGTCGGGTGCGAGCGCACAAGGGACGTGGGCTGTATGTGTCCGACGACGAGGGCATGCTCGGCGCTTCCCGGTGGGGCGGGTTCTTCCTGCCCGCCGACCTCGACCACGTCTACATGCTCTTCGAGTTCCGCCGGATCCAGGAGACCGCGGCCAGCCGGCTCGCGGCGACCAACGCCACGCCGGCAGAGCTGCGCGCGATCGAGGCCGCCGCCGAGACCTGCCGGCACGGTCACCTGAGCGGGCAGAGCGTGCTGTTCGACCGCGGCGACGACGACTTCCACCTCTGTGTCGCGACCGCGTCGCACAACCAGCTCCTCGTCGCGGCCGTGGGCGAAGCCCGCCGCCTGCAACGGCAAACGAACATCATCGGCATGTCCGGCACGGTCGGCGGCCACGCTTCGGACGCGATCGACGAGCACGCCGCCATCTACCGGGCGATCCGTGACGGCGACCCGGACGCGGCGGCCCGGGCGGCCGCCATCCACCTCGACAACACCCTGGAGGACTACCGCCGGGAGATCCAGCGTCGCATCTTCGGCCACTGAGCGCGGGAGTGAATCCCCGGAGTCCGGCTCCGGGTGATCACCCCTGCGCGCAGTCCTCTGTGGACCGGAAGGCGCCGGTGCGGGGAATTCGTTGGAGGTGCGTAAGTTTCACCGGGGACCAACTGCTCATTGACCTTTGCCGCCGCCCACTCCTATCTTGGCTCTTGCGTGTTCAGCCGGTAATCGAATGAATTCGCAGCGCGCACTCCGCGCGCTCCTTCCACTCCTGAAGAGGAGTATCCGTGACGACGCTGTCTCGTACTCTCCGCGCGGCTGTCCTGCTCGCCGCACTGGTCCTGGGGCTCGCGACACCCGTGTCCGCCGCGCCCGCGGCGGCCTTCAAGGTCCTGGTGTTCTCCAAGACCACCGGTTTCCGGCACGACTCCATCCCGCCCGGGATCGCCGCGATCCGGCAGCTGGGTCAGCAGAACGACTTCGCGGTGGACGTCACCGAGGACGACACGAGGTTCACCGACGCCGACCTGGCCCAGTACGCCGCCGTGATCTTCCTGTCCACGACCGGCGACCCGGTCGGCACGCAGGCCGGGAAGGACGCCTTCCGGCGGTACATCCAGCACGGCGGCGGGTTCGCCGGCATCCACGCCGCGTCCGACAGCGGGTACGACTGGGCCTGGTACGGCCAGCTGGTCGGCGCCTACTTCAAGCAGCACCCCGCGCAGCAGAACGCTTTGGTCAAGGTCGAAGACCCGAACCACCCGTCCACGCAAGGGCTGCCCGCCCAGTACACCCACTACGACGAGTGGTACGACTTCCGGACCAATCCGCGCTCGGCCGTCCACGTCCTGACCACTGTGGACGAGTCCAGCTACTCGGGCGCCACGATGGGCGCGGACCACCCCACCACGTGGTGCCACGACTTCGACGGCGGCCGCGCCTGGTACACCGGCATGGGCCACACCATCGAGAGCTTCAGCGAACCGAACTTCCTGCACCTGCTGCTGGGCGGGATCCGGACCGCGGCCGGGGCGGTCCCGGCCGACTGCTCGGTCACCACCACACCGCCGCCGACGGGCAAGCAGCTCGTGGGCGCGCAGTCGGGCCGGTGCGTCGAGGTGCCTGACGCCTCGACGGCGAACGGCACGCAGGTGCAGCTGCGGGACTGCGTGGCGGGCCAGGCGAACCAGGCGTGGACCTACACCGCGGGCAAGCAGCTGACGGTGTACGGGAACAAGTGCCTGGACGCCTCCGGCCGGGGAACGGCCAACGGCACCCCGGTGATCATCTGGGACTGCATCGGCCAACCCAACCAGCAGTGGAATGTTAACGCGAACACGATCACCGGTGTCTCGTCGAACCTCTGCGTGGACGCCTCCGGCCGCGGCACGGCCAACGGCACGAAGATCATCCTGTGGTCCTGCGGCGGGCAGGTCAACCAGCAGTGGTCCCTGCGCTGAACCGTCCGCCCCACCCTTCCGCCTCGAGGAGACTCGTCATGTCGGGATTTTCCGCGCTGCGCCGCGGCGCGCTGGCGGTGGCCGGAGTACTGGCCGCCGCCCTGGTTCCGGTGCTCACCACCCCTGTGGGCCCGGCCGCCGCGGCGGCGCTGCCACCGGACTCGAAGTTCCAGAAGGTCACCCTGCACACCGAGGCGACCAACCCCATGGCGCTGGACGTGGCCCCGGACGGGCGGGTGTTCTACATCGACCGCCTCGGTGACGTGAAGGTCGTCAGACCCAGCGGCACCACCGTCCTCTCGACGCACCTGAACGTGTTCACCGCCAACGAGTCCGGCGGGCTCAACATCGCGGTCGACCCGGGGTTCGCGGCCAACCAGTGGGTGTACGTCTACTACTCGCCGAACAACGCCGGCAACGTCGACCGGCTGAGCCGGTTCACCGTGAACGGCGACACGATCGACCAGTCGACCGAGAAGGTCGTGCTGGACGTGCCGGTGCAGCGCGCCGAATGCTGCCACCACGGCGCGGGACTGGTCATCGACAAGAAGAACGGGAACCTGTGGTTGTCGCTGGGGGACAACACCAACCCCTTCGCCTCGGACGGGTACAGCCCGCTCGACCAACGGTCCGGGCGCGCGTACTGGGACTCCGAACGCACCGCGGGCAGCACCGACAGCCTGTCCGGCAAGGTCCTGCGGATCCACCCGGAAGCCAACGGCACCTACACGATCCCCTCGGGCAACCTGTTCGCGCCCGGAACGGCCAAGACCCGCCCGGAGATCTACACGATGGGTGAGCGCAACCCGTTCCGGATGGGCCTCGACCCGAAGACCGGCTACCCGCTCGTGGCCAACTACGGTCCGGACGCGCCGAACGCCAACGCCAACCGCGGCCCCCAGAACACCGTGGAATGGGACGTCGTCAGCAAGCCCGGCAACGCCGGCTGGCCGTTCTGCGTCGGCCCGAACCTGGCCTACAACCAGTACAACTTCGCCACCGGCGCTTCGGGGGCGAAGTTCGACTGCGCCGGCGGCCCCACCAACAGCTCCCCGAACAACACCGGCCTGACCAAGCTGCCGCCGGCCATCCCGGCCCAGGTGTACTACCACTACCAGGCCGACTCGGCGCACTTCCCGCAGTTGTCCGGCGGCGCGCCGATGGCCGGGCCCGTCTACCGGTTCGACCCGGACCTCGCCTCCACCCGGAAGTGGCCGGTCGACTTCGACGGCCGCGCGGTGTTCGCCGAGTGGAACACCAGCTCGATGTACACCTTCCAGCTCGACTCGGCCGGCACGAACGTCACCTCGATCGACCCGCTGCTGCCGTCGGTCAAGTTCAACCGGCCGATGGACTTCAAGTTCGGCCCGGACGGCGCGCTCTACGTCATCGAGTGGGGCACCGGATACGGCGGCGGCAACGCCGACGCGTCCATCGACCGGGTCGACTACCTCGGCGGCGGCTCGGCCGCACCGGTCGCGAAGGCCGCCGCGGACCACACCAGCGGGCCCGCCCCGCTCACCGTGAACTTCTCCAGCGCCGGCTCGGCCGACCCGGGCGGATCCGCGCTGCGGTACAGCTGGAACTTCGGGGACGGCACCACGTCCACGGCGGCGAACCCCAGCCACACCTACACCGCCGGCAACTACACCGCGGTGCTCACCGTGACGAACTCGGCCGGCGCCACCGGAACCGCGAGTGTCGCCGTCACCGCGGGCAACACGGCACCGACGGTCACCCTCACCACCCCACCGGCCGGCGGGCTGTTCGAGTGGGGCGACAAGGTGAACGTCGCCGTCACGGTCAGCGACCCGGAGGACGGGACGATCGACTGCTCGCAGGTGACCGTCCAGGCCTACCTCGGCCACGACGAGCACGGGCACCCGCTCGACCAGTACCACGGGTGCACCGCACAGGTGCAGACCACGCTCTCCTCGGGACACAGCGAAAACGACAACATCTTCTACGTCATCGAAGCGTCCTACACCGACAAGGGCGGAGCCGGGGGAGCCGGCCCGATCACCGGCCGGTCCCAGGTGATCCTGCAGCCGAAGATGAAGCAGGCCGAGTTCTTCAGCGCCACCGGCCGCACCGCCGACGGGAAGGGCACCGACACCGCGGGCGTCGACGTGGAAGCCGCGACGGACCCCATGGGCGGCGGCAGCAGCGCGGCGTTCGTCCAGGACGGCGACTGGTGGTCCTTCGATCCGATCGCCCTCGACAACATCACCGGCTTGGGCATCCGGGCGTCGTCGGGCGGCTCCGGCGGCACGCTCGAAGTGCGCCGCAACGCGCCGGACGGCGCTCTGGTCGCCTCGGTGCCGATCACCGGGACCGGGGGCTGGCAGAACTGGCAGGACTTCACCGCCGCCCTGTCGAACCCGCCCACCGGCACGGGAAAGCTCTACTTCGTGGCCCACAACCCCGCCGGACAGAGCGGAGCCGCCTACCTGTTCAACGTCAACTGGGTCCACTTCACCGGCTCGGGCGTCGGCCAGCCGGGCACCCCGCCGTCGGGCAAGCAGATCGTGGGGACGCCGTCCGGCCGGTGCGTGGAGGTGCCGAACTCGGCGACGGCCAACGGGACCCAGGTGCAGCTGCGGGACTGCGGAAGCCAGGCCGGCAACCAGCAGTGGACCTACACCAGCGGCAAGCAGCTGATGGTCTACGGGAACAAGTGCCTGGACGCGTCCGGTCAGGGCACGGCCAACGGCACCCAGGTGATCATCTGGGACTGCCACAGCCAGGTGAACCAGCAGTGGAACGTCAACGCGAACGGCACGATCTCCGGCGTCCAGTCGGGGCTGTGCGTGGACGCGAACGCGCAAGGCACGGCCAACGGCACGAAGGTCATCCTCTGGTCCTGCGGTGGCCAGGCCAACCAGCAGTGGAGCCTGCGATGAAACGTCTGCTCGCGTTCCTCCTCCTGCTGCCCCTCGCCGTCACCGGGGTCTTCCTGACCGCCCGTCCGGCCGAGGCCGCCACGTTGACCCGCGTCACCGGCTTCGGCGCCAACCCGACCAACCTCGGCATGTACCTGTACGTGCCGGACAACGTGGCGCCCAAGCCGGCGCTGCTCGTGCTGGTGCACTACTGCGGTGGTTCGGCGGGCGCGATCTTCACCGGCAACGGGCACGACTACGCGACGGCGGCCGACCGCTACGGCTACCTCGTCGTCGTGCCCGAGGCGACCCGTGACGGGCACTGCTTCGACGTGTCCACGAAAGCGGGCTTGACCCGTGACGGCGGCAGCGACTCCACCGGCGTCATGGCGATGGTGGCGTGGACCCGCCAGCACTACAACGTCGACCCCGGCCGGATCGTGGTCAGTGGCTTCTCCTCGGGCGCCATGATGACGAACGTCCTGGCCGCGGAGTACCCGGACGTGTTCTCCGCCGGATCCGCGTTTTCCGGTGTGCCCGCCGGCTGTTTCGCGACCACCGACGGTTCGCTCTGGAACAGCCAGTGCGCCGGCGGGAGCGTCGTCAAGTCCGCGCAGCAGTGGGCCGATCAGGCCCACGCGATGTACCCCGGCGGCTACTCGGGCACCTACCCGCGGATGCAGCTGTGGCACGGGAACCAGGATACCACCCTGGCGTATCCGAACTACGGCGAAGAGATCAAGCAGTGGACCGCCCTGCGCGGGCTGAGCCAGACGCCGACGGTCACCGACCACCCACAGTCGTCCTGGACCCGGAACCGCTACGGCGGCACCGGCACCCAGGCCGGCGTCGAAGGCATCACGATCGCGGGTACCGGCCACACGCTGCCGCAGGCCGGGATGATCGCCTACGCCATTTCCTTCCTCGGCCTCGACAGCGGGGGCGGTGGGACGACCGCCGGCGGTCCGGTGCGCTCGGTGGCCGCGGGCCGGTGCCTGGACGTGCCGGGCCAGTCGAGCACGCAAGGCACGCGAACCCAGCTCTGGGACTGCCACGGCGGCACTAACCAGACCTGGACGACCACCGCGGCCGGGGAACTGACCGTCTACTCCGGCGACACCCTCCGCTGCCTGGACGCCGAAGGCGGCGGGACCACTTCGGGCACGGCCGCCATCATCTGGGCGTGCCACGGCGGGGCCAACCAGAAGTGGCGGACCAACTCCGACGGCACCGTCACCTCGGCACAGTCGGGACTCTGCCTGGAACTCGCCGCGGGCTCGACCGCCAACGGCACCGCCGTGCGGCTCGGCACTTGCCACCAAGGCACCGCCCAGTCATGGACCCGGAACTGACCGACGTTCCACCCCAACCCTGGAGAACAACGATGCTCGAAGACCAGAGGGAGCAGTCCGATGGTGAGGTATAGAGCCCTGTTCGCATCCGTCGCCGTCGGGGCGCTGCTCGCGATGGCCGCGACCGGCACCGCGCAGGCCGCCGGTTCCGGCGCGACGTCGCCGACGACGGCCGCCGCGGGGACCGCGGGCTGCGGGAAAGCCCCCGGCCTGGCGAGCGGGAACCACACGATTTCCAGCGGCGGCCAAAACCGCAGCTACATCCTGCGGGTCCCGACGGGCTACGACAACAACCACCCGTACCGGCTGTTCGTCGGGCTGCACTGGCGCGGCGGCACCGCCAACGACGTCGACTCGGGCGGGACCGACGGTTACAACTGGTCCTACTACGGGCTCCGGCGGCTGGCGGACAGCGCGAACAACAGCACGATCTTCGTGGCGCCCCAGGGCAACGGCAACGGCTGGGCCAACCCCGGCGGCCAGGACGTCACCTTCGTCGACGACCTGCTGAGGGAGCTCGAGGCGAGCCTGTGCGTCGACACGTCGCAGATCTTCGCGGGCGGCTTCAGCTACGGCGCTGCCATGAGCTACGCGCTCGCGTGTGCCCGGCCGACGGTCTTCCGCGCGGTCGCCGTCTACTCCGGGGCGAACCTCAGCGGGTGCGCCGGCGGCACCCAGCCCGTCGCCTACATCGGGCTCCACGGCCTCCGGGACAACGTGCTGCCCATCGCGTCGGGACGTGCCCTGCGCGACCAGTTCGTCCGGAACAACGGCTGCACGGCGCAGAACCCGCCCGAGCCGGCCAACGGCAGCCTGACCCACGTCGTCACCGCCTACTCCGGCTGCCGGGCCGGGTACCCGGTGGTCTGGGCCGCGTTCGACGGCGCGGGACACGACCCCGGCCCGCGGGACGGCTGCACCTGCGACGGCTGGCAGACCTGGACGTCGGGCGAGGTGTGGAAGTTCATCACGCAGTTCGACTCGTCGACCCCGCCGGCCGGGTCGCCGGTGCAGGTCGGGGTGAACTACACCCTGGTGGCCGAGCACAGCGGCAAGCTCCTGGACATCAGCGGGGTCTCCACCGCAGCCGGCGCCCTGCTGCAGCAGTGGCCGGCCACGGGCGGGCAGAACCAGCAGTTCGACTTCCTCGACTCCGGTGACGGCTACTACCGCGTCCGGGCCCGCCACAGCGGCCTCGTGCTCCAGGTGGCCGGTTCGGCCACCGGCGCGGACATCAGCCAGCAACCGGACTCCGGCGCTGCCGCCCAGCAGTGGCGGGTGGCCGACCAGGGCGGCGGGGTGGTCGGCCTGGTCAACCGGCTGAGCGGCCTGACGATGGACGTGTGGGGAGCCTCGACCGCCGACGGCGCGCGGATCTCCCAGTGGACGGCCTCCGGCGGGGCCAATCAGCGGTTCCGGGTCCAACGAGCCTGAGGTGGCCGGCAACCGGCGATATCCTCGAGCGAGCCCACAGAGACAATGACGTCTTGGGAGAGCGAACGTGTCCTCCGTCGAGTTGCCCCAGCTCCGTCCGACCCTGGCCGACGTCGCGCGGGCGGCGGGGGTGTCGACCGCCACCGCGTCCCGCGTGCTCAACGGTTTCCCCCGGGTCCGGCCGAAAACGCGCAAGCAGGTGGAGTCGGCGATGTCGGCTCTGGGCTACGCCCGGCAGAGAGCGGCGCGGGCGACGGCCGGGCCTACCGGATCGGTCGCGCTGGTGGTGTGCGAGGAAGTGCTGCGGCTATTCGCCGATCCGTTCTTCTCCCGCATCGCCGCCGGCGCCGGCCGGGAGCTGACGGCGGCGGGCCTGCAGCTCGTCCTGCTCACCGTGCCGGCGGCGGAGAACTACCAGGCCCCAGTGGTGCGGTACCTCGACGGCGGCCACGTCGACGGGGCCCTCGTCGTCGGCATGCACGGCCGCCGCCCGCTCGACCTGGGCTGGCTCGGCATCCCGGTGGTGTTCGGCGGACGCCCGGTCCGCGATGGGGATTCCGGCCGCTGCTCGTACGTCGACGTCGACAACCGGGGTGGTGCCCAGCGGGCCACCCAGCGCCTCATCGACGCGGGCCGGCGCACGGTGGCGACCATCGCCGGACCCCAGGACATGACCGCCGGCGTGGACCGCCTGCTCGGTTACCGGCAGGCGGTGGCGGGCGCCGGCCGCGGCGACCGGGGGCTGGTGGTGTTCGGCGACTTCGGCCAGGCGTCCGGCGAGCACGCCACCGCCCGCCTGCTGGACCGCCGGCCGCAGGTCGACGCCATCTTCGCCGCGTCCGACATGATGGCCGTCGGCGCGATGCGGGCCCTGCACCGCGCCGGGCGGCGGGTGCCCGGCGACGTGGCCGTCATCGGGTTCGACGACCTGCCGATCGGGCGTCGCACGGATCCGCCGCTCACCACCGTGCGCCAGCCGATCGAAGAGATGGGCGCCCGGATGACGGGCGAGCTGCTCGCGATGCTCGGTGGCTCGGCCGCGCCCCGCTGCGCGGTGCTGGGCACCGAGCTCGTCCTGCGGGACTCGGCCTGATGTTAACGCTAACACTTCACCGGCGGTGACCTGCCGCGGGTGAGATCCGTTGTGCTCGAAGGAGGATTCGTGACGACTCGAATCAACCCGTCCCGGCCGGGACGGCGGCAAGTGCGCGCCGTACTGGTCCTGGCCGCGATGGTGGCTGCCGCGCTGACCGGCGCGGTACCGGCGTCCGCGGCCTCGACGTCCCTCACGAGCGCGTCGTCGGGGCGGTGCCTGAACGTGACGGGCGGCGTCGACACGCAGGGCACGGCGCTCGAGATCCGGGACTGCACCGGCCAGGCGAGCCAGGCCTTCGAGTTCACCGCCGCCGGTGAGCTGCGGGCGATGAGCGGGACGCGGTGCGTGGACGCCTACGGCAACCAGACGGCGCCCGGGACGGCGGTGATCATCTGGTCCTGCACCGGTCAGGCGAACCAGCAGTGGCGGCAGAACTCCGACGGGACGGTCACCGGTGTCCAGTCGGGGCTGTGCCTGGACGTGAACGGGGCCGGGACGGCCAACGGCACCGCGGTCATCCTGTGGACGTGCCACGGCCAGACCAACCAGCGGTGGAGCACCGGTACCCCGCCACCGACCGGCGCGGGCCCGTGCGACATCTACGCTTCGGGCGGCACGCCGTGCATAGCCGCGCACAGCACGGTTCGCGCGCTCTACGGCTCCTACACCGGGAACCTGTACCAGGTCCGGCGCGCGTCGGACAACACCACCAGGAACGTCGGCGCCGTGGCGGCGGGCGGTGCCGCCGACGCCGGGTCCCAGGATTCCTTCTGCAGCGGCACGTCCTGCGTCATCACGGTGGTCTACGACCAGTCCGGGCGGGGGAACGACCTGTGGTACCAGGGGTCGAGCGTGGTTCCCGGCTCCAGCCAGAGCAGCCCCGCAAAGGCCACCACGGAATCGCTCACGGTCGGCAGCCGCAAGGCCTATTCCCTGTACATCAACGCCGGCAACAGCTACTGGCGGGACGGTCACCTGACCGGCGTGCCCACCGGCAGCGCACCCGAGGGCATGTACATGGTGACCAGCGGGACGCACGTCAACAGCGGCTGCTGCTTCGACTACGGCAACAGCGAGACGACCAGGAAGGCCGACGCCGCCGGCGCCATGGACGCGATCAACTTCGGCAAGCAGTGCTGGTTCGGCGGGTGCTCCGGAACCGGCCCGTGGGTGCAGGCCGACCTCGAGTGGGGCCTCTACCCCGGCGGCAGCCAGTCGTGGAACCCCAACCAGCGGGCGTTCACGAGCAAGTTCGTCACCGCGGTGCTGAAGAACAACGGGACTTCGCGGTTCGCCATGAAAGGCAGCGACGCCCAGTCCGGCAGCCTGACCACGCTGTGGGACGGCGGCCTCCCGAGCGGGTACAGCCCGATGAAGAAGCAGGGAGCGATCGTGCTGGGCAGCGGCGGTGACTGCTGCAAGCCCGGCGGCGGCGCCAACCTCAGCGCCGGCACGTTCTACGAAGGGGCGATGGTCGCCGGCTACCCGTCCGACGCGACCGAGAACGCGGTGCAGGCGAACATCGTGGCCGCCGGTTACCGCTAGCCGTTGGTTGCCGGGGGAAACCGAACGCCCGAGCCGGATCGGACGGCTCGGGCGTTCGGCTTGCGTGGACAGCGGGTACCGCGAGGTCGGCGGAGGGAAGACGGTCCCGCATCAGCCCGGGGAAGCCCGGGAGAGCTCGGGGTGCGGGTGGTTCAGGCGCGGCCCCAGCGCTGGTTCTGCTGTCCGTTGCAGGTCCAGAGGATCGCGTGGGTCCCGTTGGCGGTGCCCGCGCCTTCGGCGTCCAGGCACAGTCCGGAATGGACGTTCCGGACCGAGCCGTCCTGGGCGAACGTCCACTTTTGGTTGTCCTGCCCGCTGCACGGCCAGCTGAGCACCCGGGTGCCGTTGGTCGTGCCCTGGTGGTCGGCGTCGAGGCACTTGTCGCCGAAGACGCGGACTTCGCCGGTCTCCCAGGTGGTCCACAGCTGGTTCGCCGCGGTCTGGCAGTCCCAGATCAGCGCGCCCGCCCCGGCGGCCGTCGAGGCGTTGTCGACGTCGAGGCAGCGCCCGGATCCCGCGCCGCGCAGCCGTGCCGTCGTGGCGGCCAGCGGGGAACCGCCGGACACCCGGTACGCCGCGGCGCCGTGCGCCGGCACGCTCGCGGCGATCGGGCCGCCCGTCGCGGACGTGGTGCCGGTCCACAGGTCGGTCAGGGTGAACGCCGTGCCGGAGAGCCCGATCTGCGCGGCGGTTGTGCTCACGGTGGTCGTGGCACCGCCGCGGTTGAGCAACCCGACCGCGACCGACCCGTCGGCCAGCGGCTTGGCGAAGACCTCGACGTTGCCGTCGTCGCGCACCCGGCGGCCCCCGGCGCCGAGTGAGTCCTGATCGACCGCCAGCAGGCGCGGGTTCCGGAGGACGGCGCTGATGTCGGCGGACATGGTGCGGATGTCGTTGCCCGCCATCAACGGCGCGGCCATGAGGGCCCACAGGGCGAAGTGGGCGCGGGATTCGGTCAGCGACAGCCCGGGCCGGCCGACCACGAGCATGTCCGGGTCGTTCCAGTGCCCCGGGCCGGCCTGCGCGGCCAGCGGGGCGGTGACGTCGAGGACGTTGCCCACGCCCATCGGGTAGCTGTTGGTGTTGCCGTTCTGCCAGATGTCCAGCAGGTCTTCGGTGGTGCGCCAGAGGTCGGCGACCTGGCCCCAGTCGTACTTGTCGCCGGTGATGGCGTGGTAGCTGTTGGGGTTGATGCTGTAGACGATCGGGCGCCCGGTCGCGCGGACGGCGTCGCGCATGACGGTGAACCGCGCGACCTGCTCGTCGCGGGTGCCGGCGGGGGAGCACCAGTCGTACTTGAGGTAGTCCACCCCCCAGGACGCGAAGGTGCCGGCGTCCTGGACCTCGTGCCCCGCGCTGCCGGTGGAACCGGGGTAGGTGCCGGTGCGCTGGGCGCAGGTGCGGTCGGTCGGCACCTGGTAGATGCCGAACTTCAAGCCGCGGCCGTGGATGTAGTCGCCCAGTGCCTTCATGCCGCTCGGGAACTTCGACGGGCTGGCGCGCAGCGCGCCCTGGGCGTCGCGATTCGGGTCGAACCAGCAGTCGTCCACCACCACGTACTGGTAGCCCGCGTCCTTCATCCCGGACGAGACCATCGCGTCGGCCGCCTGGCGGATGGCGGTCTCGCTGACGCCGCACCCGAAGCTGTTCCAGCTGTTCCAGCCCAGCGGCGGGGTGAGCGCCGGGCTGCCGGGCGCGGCCAGGGCCGCCGTGGGAACGGTGATCACGGCCAGTGCGGTGGTCGCGGCGGTGATCAGGTGGAGGATGCGGTGGCGCGGTCGAACGGGCATCGTCGCCCCTTTCCGGAGGGTGGAGGTAGCGATGTCAGGTGGCGAACTGCCACCAGTTCACGTTGAACAGGTAACCGCTGCCCCCGGTGAACCGGAGGTACAGGTCGTGCGTCCCCGCTGCCCCGGTCATCGGGCAGGACACGCTCGTCCAGCTCTGCCAGCCGCCCGTGCCGCCGACGGTGCAGGTGCCGGCCAGAGTGCCCCCGGTGCCGTCCAGCCGGACCTCGATCCGGCCGCCGGCGGCCGCTGAGGCCACTCTCGCGGTGAAGGACCGGGCGCCGGCACCGAAAGCGGCCCCCTTGACCTTGATCCAGTCACCGTTCTCGAGGTAGCCGACGTTCATCCCGCCTTCGGTGGACGGCTCGGTCTCGACGCCGGACTCCCCGGCGATCGTTTCCGCTTCCTGCCGCGTGTACGGGTTCAGCGTGCCCACCTGCGGCGCGCCTGTTGTGCTCATGGTGATCGTGGGGAAGGTGCCGTCGGCGTTGTAGGTGAACTTTTCCACGGCCACCGAGCGTGTGTAGCCACCGCCGCCCGGCAAAGCCCCGTTGTGGTAGAAGAAGTAGGAGTTCCCGTTGAAGTCGAGCACACCCGGGTGGTTGGTGAAACTGGCTCCCTGGGTGGGCATGACCGTCCCGCGGTAGGTCCACGGCCCGGTGGGGCCGGGCGCGGTCGAGTAGCCGATGAACTCCGAGCAGCACTTCGCCGCGAAGACGTTGTAGTACAGGCCGTTGCGCTTGTAGACCCAGGGGCCTTCCTCGAACAGGGTCGGCCGGCTCGTGTTCCCCGTGCGCGTGCCGAACCCGGCGGTGGTGAGCGGGATCTGGGTCACGCCGCCCGAGTAGGAGATCATGTCGGCGTTGAGCTTCACGTACCAGAGGTGCGGGTTGCCCCAGTAGAGGTAGGCCTGCCCGTCGTCGTCGACGAACACCGTGGGGTCGATCTCGCCGTTGCCGACGAGCGGATGCCCGAGTGCGTCGCTGAACGGCCCGGTGGGGCTGGTCGACACGCCCACGCCGATGGCCATGGCGCCGGTCGCGCGGACCGTCATCGGGACGTACCAGTAGAACTTACCATTCCGGTAGACGGTCTGGCCCGCCCAGGCGTTGGCGCTCGCCCACGTGAAGGTGGCGAGGTTCATAGGGGAGCCGTGGTCGGTCCAGTTCACCATGTCCGCCGACGACCACACCCGCCATTCCTTCATGGTGAAGTACGTCGAGGCGTCTTCGTCGTGGCCGGTGTAGAGGTAGACGCGGCCGTTGTACACCAGCGGCGCCGGGTCGGCGGTGTAGATGGTCTGGACGATCGGGTTGTCCGCTCTGGCCACCGCCGGGAACAACCCCAGAACGCACAGCAGCGCGACGATCAGGGCGAGACTGCGCCGGGGCTTGCCGATCGCCGATGGGGAGGACGCGACTCTCACAGGTGCTCCTTCGGTAGTGGTCACCGTTGCTCGCGCTCCAGAGCCAGGCGACGAGCAGTGTGACACGGCGATGTTCACGCTCACAAGCATTCGTCGCAGCGCATGAAAGTTACACCCGGCGAGCCCGGCGCACGCTGGGGTTTCGCCGTCTCACCTGATCTCGATTGCCCGCGGGGCTTGACCACTGACGTCGTCCGCGCCTACACCTGTTGTCAGTGCTGGTGATTCACGACACGGACATCCGTCAGAACGGATGTTAACGCTAACGTGATTTCGGACCCGAGGAGGCTTCCCGCCATGCCCGAGTTCAGCCGTCGCACGATGCTGGGTCTGATCACGGTGAGCGGCGCGGCGACGGCCGGCCTCCTGCGCGGCGGGGCCGCGTGGGCCACCGCCGGGCCGGGCAGCTACACGCCCACCTGGGCGTCGGTCGACCAGCACCCGCCCGCGGCGGAGTGGTTCCAAGACGCCAAGTTCGGCATCTACTTCCACTGGGGTGTCTTCAGCGTCCCCGCGTTCGGCAACGAGTGGTACCCCCGCAACATGTACGTCGGGGGCTCGGCGGAGAACAACCACCACAAGGCCGTGTACGGCGACCCGTCGGCGTGGCCCTACCACAACTTCGTCAACGGGGCCCGGGACAAGGCCGGCAACTGGGTGCAGTTCGCGCCGAAGCTCAAGTCCACGGGCGGGAACTTCGACCCGGCGGAGTGGGCGCAGCTCTTCGCCGACGCCGGCGCCAAGTTCGCCGGACCCGTCGCCGAACACCACGACGGCTTCTCGATGTGGAACAGCACCGTCAACGAGTGGAACTCGGTCGCCAAGGGGCCGCGGCTGGACCTGGTGCGGCTGCACGCCGACGCGATCCGCGCCCGGGGCCTGAAGTTCATGGTGTCGCTGCACCACGCCTACCACTTCACCGGCTACTACGACCACGTGCCCGCGCAATCGGACGCCAGTCTGCGCAAGCTCTACGGCCAGCTGGGCACGGCGGCGGAGAACCAGCTCTGGTACGACAAGCTGGCCGAGGTCGTCGACGGTTATCAGCCGGATCTCCTCTGGCAGGACTTCAACCTGCCCCGCGTCGACGAATCCCGGCGGCTGAACTTCCTTTCGTACTATTACAACAAGGCCGTCGCGGGGAACAAGGACGTCGTCGCGACCTACAAGGACGGTTTTGACAACCGGGGCGAGGTTTTCGACTTCGAACGCGGCGGACCGGGGGACATCCAGAACCCGTACTGGCTGACCGACGACAGCATTTCCAGCTCCAGCTGGTGCTACACGACCGGCATCGGCTACTACTCGATGAAGGCGATGCTGCACGCGCTCATCGACCGCGTCAGCAAGAACGGCACGATGCTGCTGAACATCGCGCCGATGGCCGACGGCACCATCCCCGCGGGACAGCGGACCGTCCTGCTCGGCATCGGCGACTACCTCGCCCGCTTCGGGGAGTCGATCTACGCGACCCGCGCGTGGTCGGCCTACGGCGAGGGCCCGACGCAGATGGGCGGCGGCTCCTTCACGACGCCGCGCGAGGGCACCAACCGCGACATCCGGTTCACCCGCAGCAAGGACAACACCGTCCTGTACGCCACGGTCCTGGGGTGGCCGGGCAGCACGCTGGACATCACGACGCTCGGCTCGAGCCGGATCGACCTCGGTTCGCTGAAGACCGTGCAGCTGCTCGGCTCCACCGCCGGGTCCTACACCGACCTGCCCGACCGCACCCAGGACGGCTCCGGGCTGCACCTCCGGATGCCGTCGGCCACGGCGCCGTTCAGCGCCCCGGCGTACGCGGTGAAGCTGACCTTCTCCGGCCAGATTCCGGCGCCAGGGTCGGGTCCGGTGCCCACGAGCTGGGTGCGGATCGCGAACGTCACGACCGGTCTGGTGCTCGACAGCGGCGGGACCGTCGCGTCCGGGTCGGTGCTCAAGCAATGGTCCTACGACGGCTCGGCCAACCTGCAGTGGCAGCTGGTGGACCTGGGCAGCGGCTACTACCGGATCGTCAACCGCACCAACGGTTTGGTCGCCGACAGCGGCGGCCGGACGGGCAACGGCGTCAACGCGGTGCAGGCGGCCTGGAACGGTGGCGACAGCCAGCAGTGGCGGCTGGCCGGCCTGGGCAACGGCCGCTACCAGATCGTCAACCGGGGCACCGGCACCGCCCTCGACGGCGCGGGCACCACCACGGCCGGGTCGGCCGTGGTCCTGTGGGCCCCGAACAGCAGCACCAACAACCAATGGACCGTCACGGCCGTCTGAACCCCTGCGTCGGAAGAGAGAACCGCCATGCCTGCAACCCTGCTCCGGAGGGTGCGAGCCTCGATGGTCGCGGTCGTCGTCCTGGCCGCCGGCGTGGTGGCCGGTGCCGCGCCGGCCGAGGCCGCCACCTCGATCACGATCAACGGCGGTTCGGCCGGCCGCACGTTCGACGGCGTCGGCGCGGTCAGCGGCGGCGGGGGCAACAGCCGCCTGCTGATCGACTACCCCGAGCCCCAGCGCGGCCAGATCCTCGACTACCTGTTCAAGCCGGGTTACGGCGCCGCCCTGCAGATCCTCAAGGTGGAGATGGGCGGGGACACCAACTCCACCAGCGGAGCGGAGCCCAGCCACGCGCACTTCCGCGGTGATCTCGACTGCAACCGCGGTTACGAGTGGTGGCTCATGGAGCAGGCCAAGGCGCGCAACCCCGGCATCAAGCTCGTGGGCCTGCCCTGGGGTGCCCCGGGCTGGATCGGCAACGGCACCTTCTTCTCCAGTGATCTGACCGACTACTACCTCTCGTGGCTCGGATGCGCCAAGCAGCACGGGCTGACGATCGACTACCTCACGACCGTCCAGAACGAGAAGCAGTGGAGCGCCGACTGGACCGTCACGATCCGCAACGCGCTCAACGCCAACGGGTACAACGCCGTCAAGCTCATTTCCGGGGATTCCTGGCCGGGGGACTGGGGACCCGCGAGCGCGATCTCGACGAACACGGCCTACCGCAACGCGACCGACGTGCTCAGCGCCCACTACACCTGCGGCTACCTCAGCGCGCAGACGTCCTGCAGCGTCCCGGCCAACGTCACCAGCTCCGGCAAGACCCTGTGGTCCAGCGAGAACGGCTCCCAGGACTACAACGACGGTGCCAAGCCGCTGGCCCGCGGCATCAACCGCGTCTACCTCGACGGCAAGATGACCGCGTACCTCAACTGGGACCTCATCGCCGCCACCACCCCGAACATCCCCTGGCCGACCGTGGGACTGGCGCTGGCCAACCAGCCGTGGTCGGGGTACTACTCGGTCGGCAAGGACGCCTGGGCGCTGGCGCACACCACGCAGTTCACCGCGCCCGGCTGGAAGTACCTCGACGCTTCCAGCGGCTACCTGGGCGGGAACCGCGCCAACGGCAGCTACGTCTCGCTGAAGTCCCCGAGCACCAACGACTACAGCACGATCATCGAGACCATGGACGCCACTTCGGCCCAGACGCTGAACTTCACCACCACCGGCGGAGTGTCCACCGGGCAGGTGCACGTGTGGGCGACCAACCTCAATTCGAACAACCCGGCGGACTTCTTCGGGCACACGGCCGACATCACCCCGTCCGGCGGCGCGTTCACCCTGACCGCCCAACCCGGCTACCTGTACACCGTCACGACCACCACCGGGCAGGGCAAGGGCACCGCGAGCAGTCCGCCGCAGGGTTCGCTGAACCTGCCCTACAGCGACGACTTCGACGGGTACGCGCCGGGCAAGGAGGCCAAGTACCTGATGGACATGGAGGGCGCCTTCGAGACGGCCGCCTGTGGCGCCGGCCGCACCGGCACGTGCGTGCGCCAAGCCGCTCCGCAGAAGGCGATCCCCTGGAAGAAGACGACCGATCCGTACGCGTTGCTGGGCAACGTGGCCTGGAGCAACTACACGGTCAACTCGGACGTGCTGCTGGAGAAGTCCGGGTACGTCCAGCTGCTCGGCCGGGTCGGCTCGCAGGACACGGGCAACCAGGGCGCGGTGAACGCGTACTACCTACGGGTCAGCGATACCGGCGTGTGGTCGATCCAGCGCAACAACACCAGCCAGCAGGTCACGACGCTGCGCAGCGGCACGACGACCGCGCTGGGCACCAACCGCTGGCACAAGCTGTCACTGGGCTTCTCCGGCAGCACCATCACCGCCAGTGCCGACGGCGTGGCGCTCGGGACGGTCACCGACAGCACTTTCCCGGCCGGCCAAGTCGGGATCGGCACCAGCCAAGGGGAGACGGCCCAGTTCGACAACTTCGCCGTGGCCGGCTCGGGCGGCGGGTCGACGTCCGTGCTGCGCAACACCGGCTCGGGACGGTGCCTCGACGTCCCCAGCGCGTCGCAGACCAACGGCACCCCGGTGACGCTGTGGGACTGCAACGGCGGCGGCAACCAGCAGTGGACCCTCACCTCCGGAAAACAGCTCCAGGTGTACGGCACCAAATGCCTCGACGCCGAAGGCGCGAGCACGGCAGCCGGCACCCGGGCGATCATCTGGGACTGCACGGGCGGGGCCAACCAGCAGTGGAACGCGAACGCCGACGGCACGATCACCGGTGTCCCCTCAGGACTGTGCCTCGGCCCGAACGGCGGCGGCACCGCGAACAGCACGCCGATGACCCTGCAGGCCTGCGCGGGCAGCAATGCCCAGAAGTGGACTCGAAGCTAGCCGCATCTTCGACCGGACAAAGGAGTTCGCTCATGACCTCACGATGGAGAAGGCTGCTTCGGACCACAGGTGCGGCGGTGGCGCTCGCCGCGGGCGCGCTGGCCGGCCCGGCCGCGCCGGCACAGGCCGCCACGCAAGGGCCGTGCGACCTCTACGCCGCCGGAGGTACGTCGTGCGTGGCCGCGCATTCCACTACCCGGGCGTTGTACGGCGCCTACAACGGCTCGCTCTACCAAGTCCGGCGAGCCTCCGACAACACCACCAGGGACATCGGCCTCCTGAGCGCGGGCGGCGTCGCGAACGCCGCGGCCCAGGATTCGTTCTGCGCCGGCACCACCTGCCTCATCACCGTCATCTACGACCAGTCCGGCCGGAACAACCACCTCACCCAGGCCCCTCCCGGCGGGTTCCCCGGCCCGGCGGCCGGCGGGTACGACAACCTGGCCAACGCGGCCGCCGCCCCGATCACCCTCGGCGGCCAGCGGGCCTACGGCGTGTTCGTGGCTCCCGGCACCGGGTACCGGAACAACAACGCCACCGGCACGGCGACCGGCGACCAGCCGGAGGGCATGTACGCGATCTTCGACGGCACGCACTACAACGGCGGCTGCTGCTTCGACTACGGCAACGCCGAACGCAACAGCCGGGACAACGGCAACGGCACGATGGAGGCCATCTACTTCGGCAACATCAAGGTCTGGGGTTACGGCGCCGGACCTGGCCCGTGGGTCATGTCCGACCTCGAGAACGGCCTCTACTCCGGTGTCAACGCCGGCTACAACGCCAACGACCCCACCATCAACCACCGCTACCTGACCGCGATCCTCAAGGGCGAGTCCAACCACTGGTCCATCCGCGGGGGCAACGCGCAGTCCGGTGGCCTGTCCACCTTCTACAACGGCCCACGCCCCAACGTGTCCGGGTACCACCCGATGCGGAAGGAAGGGGCGATCATCCTCGGCACCGGTGGTGACAACAGCATCGGTTCCGCGGGCACCTTCTACGAAGGCGTGATGACTTCCGGCTACCCGTCGGACGCCACCGAGAACGCCGTGCAGGCCAACATCACCGCGGCCGCCTACGGCAGCGGTGGCAGCGGCACGAGCACCGGGCCACTGCACGCGGTGGGCGCCGGCAAGTGCCTCGACGTGCCGGGTTCCACCACGACGGCCGGCACCCAGCTGCAGATCTACGGCTGCAGCGGCCAGGCGAACCAGGCGTGGACACGCACCTCGTCGAACCAGCTGACGGCCACCGTCGGCGGGACGACGCTCTGCCTGGACGCCTCGGGCAACGGGACCGGTGCCGGGACGAAGGTGGTGACCTGGTCCTGCAACGGCCAGGCCAACCAGCAGTGGACCGTCAACTCCAACGGAACGGTCACCGGTGGGCAGTCCGGCCTGTGCCTGGACGTGACCGGCGCGTCCACGGCCAACGGCGCGCTGGTGGAGCTGTGGACCTGCAACGGCGGCAGCAACCAGCAATGGACGCTGGGTTGAGCACCCCGGCGATGACCCCCCTCAACGACGGAACGAGGTTGTCATGACCACCAGCCCATCCCGGTGGCGGTGCCTCCGGACCGCGGTCGCCGCCACGGCGACCGCCGGTCTGACGGCGAGCGCCCTGGTGCTCTTCCCCGGTGCCGCCGGGGCGGCGAGCACTCTCGGGGCCGCGGCGGCGCAGAGCGGAAGGTACCTGGGCGCCGCGATCTCCGCGAGCCACCTCGGCGAGTCGGCCTACGTGAACACGTGGACGTCGGAGTACAACGGCGTCACCCCGGAAAACGAGATGAAGTGGGCCACGGTCGAGCCGAACCGGAACCAGTTCGCCTTCGGGCCCGCGGACCAGATCGTCAGCCCGGCCCGGAGCCGGGGCATGAAGATCCGCGGGCACACGCTGGTGTGGCACGGGCAGCTGGCCGGGTGGGTGAGCGGGCTGGACGCGAGCAACCTGCGTGCCGCGATGCAGAACCACATCAGCCAGGTGGCCGGCCACTGGAAGGGCCAGCTCTACGCGTGGGACGTCGTCAACGAGGCGTTCGAGGAGAACGGCACCCGCCGGCAGTCGGTCTTCCAGCAGAAGCTCGGTGACGGCTACATCGAAGACGCGTTCCGCGCCGCCCGCACGGCCGACCCCAACGCCAAGCTCTGCTACAACGACTACAACACCGACGGCGTCAACTCGAAGAGCACCGGGATCTACAACATGGTGCGGGACTTCAAGAGCCGCGGTGTGCCGATCGACTGCGTGGGCTTCCAGAGTCACCTCGGCTCGAACTCCAACCTCAGCAGTTATCAGGCGAACCTGCAGCGTTTCGCCGACCTCGGTGTCGACGTGCAGATCACCGAACTGGACGTCGGCGGCTCGGGCTCCGGACAGGCGAACGTGTACCGGCAGGTCACCCAGGCGTGCATGGCGGTGTCCCGCTGCACCGGCATCACCGTCTGGGGTGTCACGGACAAGTACTCGTGGCGGTCGGGCGACACGCCGTTGCTGTTCGACGGCAACTACGGCAAGAAGCAGGCCTACACCGCCGTCCTCGACGTGCTCAACGGTGGTGGCGGCGGGAGCGGCGGTGACGGCGCGCTGCGCGCCGTGGCGGCGAACCGGTGCCTGGACGTGCCCAGCTCGTCGACCACGGCCGGCACTTCCCTGCAGATCTGGGACTGTCACAGCGGGACGAACCAGCAGTGGACCCGCACGAGCGCGGGGGCGCTGACCGTCTATTCCGGTGACTCGCAGCGGTGCCTGGACACCGCGGGCGGCGGGACCGCCGCCGGTACCGCGGCGGTGATCGCGAACTGCGGCGGCGGGAATGGCCAGAAGTGGACGTCGAACGCCAACGGCACCATCACGAACGGGCAGTCAGGACTCTGCCTGGACGTGAACGGCGCGGCGACCGCCAATGGGACCACCGTGATCATCTGGACCTGCAACGGCGGGGCCAACCAGCAGTGGACCGGGCCGGCGACCGCATAGATCTGCCTGCCCGGTGGCCCTCGTCGCAGTCGAGTGTCCGTGATAGGCGAGTTTCGTCCGGTGCGCCATCGCCATCACAGGGGAGGATCGGCTCGGATTGAATCGGACCATGCTGATCGAACATCAGCCCGGCGAACATGAAGAAGGCCAGCCTTTCAGGCAGGTCGTAAAAGTGCACGCCGGGCAGGAGCGCCGGCGACGGAAGGCCGATGGCACCCATCATCAGCAGCGCGGCCGACGCGCCGTAGCCGGCCCCAGTAACCCGGTCGCCGCGCGCCGCGGCGAACCCCCAGCCGCAGTGCCGACAGCGTGGTCGGCGCACTCACCCGGTCGCCGCGTTTTCTCAGCCAGACCGGGCCGCCTCCAGGGACGCCTCCGGGAAAGCGGGCCGTCGCGTCGCGCTGGTTCAGGTACTGCCCGTGGCTCACCGCCGCAGGTCGGAGCAGCGCAGCAGGTCCTGGTGGAGCTTCCGCTCACGGCGCGGGCCGCGGGATCGTGCGAGCAGTTCCAGGCGATGAGCTCGTTTCGAGCGACAGTTTCACCGGTGTCCGGTGGAATTCGCCGCTCGGTCGAACCGGGCAGCTCCGGCTCGGTCGCTTCACCTGCTGAGGGTGGTCCGGACGTCGACGCCGGTGAGTGCCGTGCAGCCGAGGAGAACGGCGCTCCGTGACGCGTGCCCACCACAGGGAGGGCACGCGTCTCCGGGAGTCGCGTCAGCCGAGGCAGGCCCGGACGGCTTTGGCGAGGTTCGTCGCCCGGGGGTCGTCGGGCCGGTAGTTCCAGCGTGTTTCGGCACGGCTCTCTTCTGGCTTGCGTCCGCAGAACCCGGGCCGCTCGTCTTGATCCGTCCGTCAAAGGGGCGGAGCCGTGGTGCCGGTTTCGCGGGTCAACGCGGCCAGTACGAGACCGCAGACGCGCGTGAACCGTTCCTCGGCGTCCGGCGCGGACCATTCGGCGGAGTGCGCGGGGTGGTGGAACGAGGTCGTGGCGTCGAATACCGCCCACGCTGTCCGTTCGGGCTGCGGGACGCCGAAACCGGCTACGATCCGGGTCAGCTGGGACAGGAGGTCCGTGACGTGCTCACCGGCGGCGGTGGCCTCTTCGCCGAGCAGGGTGCGGTAGGTTTCGAACAGTTCGGGGTCTGCGGTTACCGCGGCGCGTTTGGTGGTGAAGACGTGCCACAGCCACGCTTTCAGCCGTTCCGGAGCCGGACCGGGACCATCCGCGATCGCGACCAGTTCGGCGCGGGAGCGGTTGAGGAAGCGTCGCGCCACGGCGTCGCGCAGAGCTGTCTTGGAGGTGAAGTAGCGATACACGGCGGCATGGCTGACACCGAGCGCTCGCGCGACGTCGACCACGCCGGCTTTGCCCGCGCCGTGGCGGCGCAGGACCTCTTCGGTGGCGGCGAGGATCGTTTCCCTGTCCAGTGCCGGTTTCGGTCTGTCGGTCATCGGCGTTCACTGTCCAGCATGGCCATGAGCGGAGCCGCGTAGCGCTCACCCGCCGCCGAGCCGTCCGGGACGGCTTCGTCGATCGCCGCGAGGGTCTCCGGGGTGAGCGTCAGCTCGGCGGAGCCCACGACTTCCGGGATGCGGCTCGGTTTGCTCGCACCGACCAGCGCCACGATGTGCGGTCCTCGGGCCAGTACCCAGGCGATCGCCAGCTGGGCCACGGTCACCCCGAGCCCATCGGCGACGCGGCGCAGCCGCTCGACCAGCGTGAGATTGTGTTCCACGTTGCCGGGCTGCAGCTGGGGCAGGTGCCCGGGTGCCGGGGCGTCTGCGCGGTGGACACCCGTCAGCAGCCCGTGCGCGAGCACCCCGTAGGCGGTCACGCCGACGCCCAGCTCGCGGCAGAGCTCCAGGATCGCCCGCTCCGGGCCGCGGCTGAACAACGAGTATTCGATCTGCACGTCCGAGATCGGGTGGACCGCGTGGGCCCGCCGGATCGTGTCCGGCCCGACCTCGGACAGCCCGATGTGTCGCACGTACCCGGCCTGGACGAGGTCGGCGATCGCCCCGACGGTGTCCTCGATCGGCACGGCGGGGTCGAGCCGCGCGGGCCGGTAGATGTCCACGTGGTCGGTGCCCAGCCGCTGAAGTGAGTAGGCCAGGAAGTTCCGCACGTGCGCGGGCCGGCCTTCGAGGCCGACAAACCGCCCGCCGGGATCGCGCAGCGCGCCGAACTTCACGCTCAGCTGGACCCGATCGCGGTCCCTCGGGCGCAGGGCACGGGCGATCAGCTGCTCGTTGAGGCCGGCGTCGTAGAAGTCGGCGGTGTCGAGCAGGACGACCCCGGCATCGACGGCGGCGCGAACGGTATCGAGGGAGAGAGCGGTGTCGGTGAGCCCGGCGGCACCGAGGCCGATGGAGGAGGTGGCCACGGGTCCGAGGTTGCGTGTCTGCACGCCGCAGCGTAACAGGTTTCAGAATCTGTAACTTGTCACGCTCCGGAAGTGGAAGGATGCCGCAGCAGCCGCGCCGCCTTCTTCGCACGTCGGCGGCGTCTTCAGCGGAGGGGGTCCGGGGTGATGTCCTGGACGAACAGCTTGCCGTTCTTGCCCCGACGTGAACGTGGTAGCTGCGAACAACATCGGTTGCTGGCGATGCTGACGGCGCCGGCCGGCCCAGATGTGGATGTGGACCGGCGCGGATCGCATTCGAGACGACCAGGGGGAGACTTCGGCGCCCGCTTCGCCGCGGCGATCGGGGCGCAGGTCGCGCCGCTGGCCAAGCCCGAAGTCGTGATCGACATCCCGGATCGTCCGGAAGAGCTGACCAAAAGGAGCTGGAAGAGCTTGTGAGGCCGGCCGGGTGGGGTTCCTGAAGTCGTATCCCACCGCGTCCCCGAGGTGAACCGCCGAGGCCCGGCCGGTTCGTCACGAACCGGCCGGCTCTCGCTCGACGCCAGCGAAACCGCGTATTTTACCGGTCCCTGTCCGTGCTGCCACGAACGAGTCAATGCCCCGTGGTCGGGGGCTCGCGGTGTTCATTCGATGGTGTCATGAGGTGGAAAGCTGACCCGGCACCGCAGTAATTTTTGCTTCCGCGCGGCGTAGAACGCTGCCTTGAGGACCTCGACGACGGCGCGTCCGAGGCCATTGAGCCACCGCGAATCGGCGGTCGTGCGGAAACGGAATGGGAGTCGACAGCAGAGTGACCGTCACCGAAGAGATCACCACGCTTTTGCACCGCAACTTCGGCATCGAACCGGAGGAGGTGCGGTTCGAAGCGTCGCTGCACGACCTGGGGATGGATTCGCTGGCCCTGGAGGAATTGCGCGTCCTGCTCGAGGAACGCCTGGACATCGACCTCGAAGACGTCCAGCTGACCTCCCGGGAGACCGTGGGGCAGCTGGCGACGGCCGTCGACGAGAAGACCGCGCGGTGACGGCGCGTCCGGCAGCGGCGGTGACCGGTCTGGGCCTGGTCACCGCGGCGGGCGTCGGTGCCGGCGCGGCGTGGCGGGGAGTGACCGGGTCCGGAGCCGCCCCGGGAGTCCGCCATCGGGCGGAACTGCAGGGGTTGTCCTGCGATTTCATGTACACCGTCGACGATCTCGACACCGAAAGCGTGCTGGGGGTGCCGGCACTGCGGATGATGGACCGGTTCTCCCAGCTCGCCGTGATCGCGGCCCGGGAGGCGGTAGCCGACGCAGGTCTCGACACCTCGGTGTGGGAAACGGACCGGGTCGCGGTCGTCATCGGGTCCGCACACGGCGGCCTTCCGTTCTACGACCGGCAAAGCGCCGTCCTCGCGGAGAAGGGCGTCCGGCGGGTCTCGCCGAAACTCGCGCCCATGACCACGGTGAACAGCGCCGCCAGCAGCGTGTGCATGGACCTCGGCGCCCGCGGACCGAGCCTGAGCGTCTCCACCGCGTGTTCGTCGGGCACCGTCGCGATCGGGACCGCGCTGCAGCTGCTGCGCGCCGGAGCGTGCGACATCGTCATCGCCGGCGGCGCCGAATCCGTGTGCTCCCGGTTGCTGATCGCCAGCGCCTGTCAGATGCGGGCAGTGTCCACCCGCCGGGACGATCCGTCGACGGCGTGCCGCCCGTTCGACGCCGACCGCGACGGGTTCGTGGTGGGGGAGGGCGCCGGTCTCGTCGTTCTGGAGCGGCCCGAGCACGCCGCGGCGCGCGGAGCGCGGATCCGGGCGGGTATCGCGGGTTACGGCGCGTCCAGCGACGCGTACGCGGCCGTGGCGCCGGATCCCGAAGGCGCGGGGATCGAGCGGGCGCTGCGGACCGCACTGGCCGACGCGGGCGTGGCGACGGCCGAGGTGGGCCACGTCAACGCCCACGGCACGTCCACCGTGATGAACGACCTGATCGAGGCCACCGTGCTGCACCGGGTGCTCGGCGACCGGCCGTTGGTCACCTCGACCAAGGCGATGACCGGGCACGCGCTCGGCGCGGCCGGCGGCATCGAAACCGCGCTCACCGTGCTGGCCCTCGAGCGGCAGCTGGTGCCTCCCACAGGCAACTTCCGGACCCGGGACATCCGGATCCCGGTCGACGTCGTCGCGAAGGAAGCCCGGTCGGCCGCGTTCGAGTGCGCGGTGAAGACGTCGATGGGCTTCGGCGGCCACAACGCCGCCCTTGTCCTCACGAAGAGCTGCTGAGCCCGGTCCCGGAGCAGAAGGAGATCATGCGCGAGGAAGTGGTCCGCCCGCTGGCGCTCGGCGGAACGCGGTTCAGCTACCGGCTCCTCCGGCACCCCGGCCCGCGGGCGGAACCGGTGATCGTGCTCGGTGGCGGGTTCCAGGGCAGCCGGGGCTGGCCGCACATGGAGGACCGGATCGCCCCGGTGGCGGACTTCGTGACGGCGGACCTGCCCGGCGTGGGCGCGTCCGATTCCCTGCCGCCCGGGGCCGGAACGGAGTTCGCGGGCGCCGCGGTCGACCGGATCCTCGACGACCTCGGCGCGCCGAGGGTCAACCTGTTCGGCTACTCCTACGGCGCGGAACTGGCCTTCGGCTGCGCGCAGCGACATCCGCACCGCATCGCGCGGCTGATGCTTGGCGGCGTGGTCTCGCACACCGGCTCCGCCCAGCGGGAGTCGTTGCGGCTGGCGGCCGGTCACCTCGCGCAGGGCGATACCGAGAACTTCGCCGCGGTGGCCGCGCGGATGCAGCTGTGCCTCGACGAGGACCGCCACATTCCCCGTCGTTCTTTGGTGTACCGCTACGTCAAGCGCTCGATGCTCCACGTGGCCGTCCACGTGCCCGACGTGCTGGAGTACCTGCAGCGGTCGCTGATCAGCAGCCCGTCCTTCGACGGCGGCCTGTCCGGGGTGCCGGCCCTGGTGTTCACCGGCGAGCACGACTCCATCACCGCCCCGGAACGGCAACGCGCCTTCGCGGCCACGATCCGGGGCAGCCGCTTCGCCACCATCAAGGACTCCGACCACTGGGTCGTCCTGGAACGCGCCGCCGACGTCGCCGACCTGACCGTTCGCTTCTTCACCGACCAGCCTTGGGACGGTGCCCCGTACGTGGCGCATCTGCCTGCGTGAGCCCGTCCGCGACTCACAAACCCGCCATGCTCGAGCCTGGCCGCTTCCTCGGAGACGCTCCTCCTGTCCATTCCGAGCCGGCGTCCCAGGTCGGCCTGGCTCGGAGGCCCGAACTCTTCAATGACCGCCAGCATGCCGTAGGCGGCCTTTGAGACGCCAAGCTTCGACACGCGGTCCGCCGCAAGCTGGCCGGCAGCGCAACCGGGTACCGAGGCGGCCCGGACGCGCTGGTGCCCAAGCGGTATGCCCGGCCCGCGAGTCGGTGTTGTCGACACGGGATGAAGCTTTCAGGACCAGGCGATCTCGCCGCTCCGGGCGACGAAGCGCCCGGAGCCGGCGCCGGGTTTCTCGGTGGCCAGGCCGACGATGGCGTCGGTGCCCTCGGTGACGGTCTGCGGGCCGCGGTGGCCGTTGAGGTCGGTCGCCGTGTAGCCGGGGTCCGCGGCGTTGATCCGGATGCCGGGAAACGCTTTCGCGTACTGCGTGGTCAGCATCGTCAGCGCCGCCTTCGAGGCGGTGTAGAGCGGTGCGACGACCTTGGACTCGGCTCGCGACGGGTCGTGGGTGAGGGCGAGGGAGCCCATCCCGCTGCTGACGTTGATGATCACGGGGTCCGCCGACCGCTGCAGCAGCGGCAGGAACGCGGTGGTCGTCCGGACCACGCCGGCGAGGTTGACGTCGAAGACGCCCAGGACGTCGGCGCCGGTCAGGCCGGAGGGGTCGCCGGCCGGGCCGTGGACGCCGGCGTTGTTGATCAGCACGTCGATCGCGCCCTCGTGCGCGGTGACGTCGGCGGCCGCGGCGGCAACGGACGCGTCGTCGGTCACGTCGATCGGCACGAACCGCGCACCGACCGCGGCGGCGGCGCTCGCGCCCGCCTCCGGGTCGCGGGCGCCGACCAGCACGGTGTGGCCGGCCTGGACGAGACGGCGGGCGGTCTCGCGGCCGAGACCCTTGTTCGCTCCGGTGATGAAGGTGATCGTCATGCGGTCGATCCTCGGCCCGCCGGGCGCGGCCGGCCAGGCATGCCTCGGCGGTAGGAACAGCAGTACTACCCTCGGCCCGTGCCCGGCGGCCGTGCCCGGGGGAAGATGGGAACGTGAGCACGACACCCGGGGCCGGGCTGGGCGCGATGATCCGCACCTGGCGGGACCGCCTCCCGCCCTCCGCCGCGGCGTTGCCGGTGGGCCGCAACCGCCGCGCGGCCGGGCTGCGCCGCGAGGAGCTCGCCGACCTCGCCGGCTTGTCGGTCGACTACGTCGTCCGCCTGGAGCAGGGCCGGGCCACCACGCCCTCGGTGCAGGTGGTCGCCTCCCTCGCGCGTGCGTTGCAGCTCTCGGGCCCCGAACGGGACCACCTGTACCGGCTCGCCGGGCTCACCCCGCCCGCGGACGGCACGATCTCCGACCACATCCCGCCCGGGGTCCACCGCGTGCTCTCCCGGCTCGGCGACGTCGCGGTCGCGGTGTTCGCGGCCGACTGGCAGCTGGTCTGGTGGAACCGCAGCTGGGCCGCGCTGCTGGGTGACCCCTCGTCCGCGGAGCCCCGCCTGCGCAACTTCGCCCGCGACCGGTTCCCGCTGGGCGCGGGTCCCGCCTGTCTGGCCCAGTGGCCCGTGACCGAGCTCGACGCCGAGACCACGGACCTCGCCGTCGTAGCCGACCTGCGCCGCGCCACCGGGCGCTTCCCGCGCGATGCCCGCCTCGCCGGGCTGATCCGCGAGCTGACCGCGGGCAACCGGCGGTTCGCGCAGCTGTGGGCGACCGGCTCCGTCGCCGGTCACCGCGAGGACGAGAAGACGATCCACCACCCGTCGGTGGGACCGATCGCGGTGAACTGCGACGTGCTGGGAGACGGCGACACCGAGCTGAAGATCGTGATCATGACCGCCGTCCCGGGCAGTGCCGCCGAGACCAACCTCCGGCTGGCCGCAGCTACCGGCGCACCGGCCCCGAGGGAACAGCTCGCGTAGGTCGCCACGTTCTTCACCGAATCCCTCCGCTTCTACGTCGAAAAGGCCGTCGACGGAGGCATTCTCGAGTCACCGAAGTCGACCTGAAGAAGATCTACGGAACGGCACCGCAGTAGCCATGACCACACCCACTGGGTCCGAGGCCTACACCGGCCCTCTCGATGGCAGCCCCAATCCGACGCGCACACCTTGGCAGAGCTACGGCCCTGCTCGGCGCAGATCCCATTCAGCGGTAAATATCTCCTGTGCGAGCGTTTTGTCCGTTCTGGTCGGTCAAGCTGACTTTGACGTGGTTGGCTCCACCGGGGACATCAGCTTTGAGAGGGATGTCTTCCCCGGTAGTGGAATTGCAATGAGTGCTCGTGCTTCTGGCGTCCAGCTGAGTGGTGCCCGCAAGTGAGTAAGCGTAGAACCGTCGGCATCCGGCAGCGTGAAAAGTCGCCTGGACGCTGGCTGAACGGTTTGAGAAGAGCACGCTTCCGGTGATGTAGCTGTTTCCGTCCGCGCCGTAGACGAGGAAATCATGGGAAATCCCGGCCGGTGCGGCGGTGGCCGCGGGTGCTTCCATCAGAACCAACCCGGCGATTGCCGCGGCCACTGCCATTGCCGGCCATTGCGGTTTGAACCCGGAATTCTCCCTCATCGGCCTTGTCCCCTCATCGTGTGCTCACGGTCCCTGATAAGCCGGAATCCGTCCTACCACACAATCGTGCTCCGTGGGAGAAATGGCGTTCGCCGCACCGGCCACCAGGACTGGTCATGCGGCCGTTCGGGTGAACCGATCGATTGCCCGTCAACCAGGTAAGCGACCCGGGCGTTGGTCTTCGGTGCGCCCGGAACGACCGGGTGCAGCCGGCGACGGGAGTACTGGATGATGTTCGCGACACGAGCGGCGCGAAGCTGGTCAATGGCGGCAGGGATGGTGTTCGCCGCAGTGATCATCTCCGCTTCCCCCGCAGCGGCGAACGCGTCCCCGAAGGCGAGTTCGGCCGCGCAGGAGCCGGCCGCGACCACCAGCACGTCATACCGCTTCACCCCGGTACCCGCCAGTGGCAGGGTTTCCTGCTACGGGTACTACGGCACGTTCAAACAGGGGTCCTACGTCATGGTCGTCGACTGGGTCCACACCAGCGACGAGTGCTTCGGCATCTCCACCGACCGCACGATCTGGCACGCATGGCCCAACTCCGGAGGCTGGAAGAAAATGGGCGGCAACGGGCTCGCCGACGACGTCGCCTACGCCGTGGACGAGGGCTCCAACGGATCCAAGGGGGTCGTGGTGTGGGTGGCATCCAGCAACAAGTATTGGGTTCAGCGCTACGCCCCGCCGCTGGGCTGGACCGGAGAGTGGACGCTGGCGTAGCGGGCGCGGCGGTCGCCCATCGAATCGGCCTGCGTTCCGCTCGGCCGGCGAGTGCTCGTCCGGTTCTTGACGGAGCAAGCCACTGAACGCCGGACGCTGTTTGTCGTGCGCGATCAGACGCCTGTTTCGCCCGTTGCCGGCAAGCGCGGACGGACGACGGAACAACCTGCTGTGGCCGTCGCCAGCAGCTTGCCCGTGGAGTCCTCCAAGCGCGCTTCGGCCAGCGCGAAGTTCCGGCTTTCGTGCACCACCCGGCCGGTGGCCGTGATCTCTCCCGTGTCGGCTCGGATGGCTTTGAGGAGCCGGACCGACAGGTCGAGGGTGCTGAACCTCGCGCCGGCCGGCAGTGTCGTGTGAACGGCGCAGGCGGCCGCCGAGTCCAGCATGGTCGCGTACACGCCGCCATGGACCGTCCACATCGGATTGTAGTGGAACTCGCCGGGGAGTAGCCGGAACACCGTTTCGCCTTCGCGGGCAGAGATCAGCCGCATCCCGATCAGGTCCATCATCGGCGCGGAAGGAATCTCGCCGCGGGCCATGGCCTGCAGGAATTCTAGACCGGACAGCTCGGCTGCCGTCGCGAACTCGAGCCGGTCCGCCCAGGTGACGGTGCGCACGCGGTGGGTCGTCAGGTCCACGGCAGCTCCTCGAGGTCTGTGGTGACACCGGCGGCGGAGAGCTCACTCGACGCTGCCTGGATACCTGCGTCGACGGCCGCCCGCAGCAGGTCCGGATCCCGTTCGGTGCGGCCGATCCGCGCGCTCCCCAGCGGGGGACGGATCTGCAGTGTCGCGGGATGCGTGGCCAGAAGCCGTTCTTCTTCGGCTCGGATGACCTCGCGGCGCAGCCACGTCGCCTGGGCGCCGGGAGCGTGCCGGGCGAACCAGCGTGACGCGATCAGGCGCTCTCCGCGCGAAGGAGCGGTCACGACGGGCTCGTCCAGGCGCTTGGTGCGCAGGGCCACGACGTGGGTGGCCTGGTGCGCCAGAGCCGTCCGGATGGGGACGGCCTCGCTCACGCCCGCGTCGACGTACGTCCGTCCGCCGAGTTCGACCGGCTTGCCGGCCAGCAGCGGCATCGCCGTCGACGCCCGCAATGCGGCTTGCAGCGACGCTTGGTCGGTGACTTGGTCGTGCAGGTCGACGGCTTCGCCGGTCAAGGCGTCCGTCGCGGTCGGGTGGAACTCGACGGCGTTGCCGAGGACTTCCCCGAACCCCATCGGCATGATTTCGGTGTAGATGGTGTGGACGAGGTAGCGGGTGTCCACGACCGGGCGGCCGCGCAGCGCGCGCATCGGGGCGATCGTCGCGCCCATGATGGCCGGGTCCCACCACGCGTGCATGGTGCTTTCCGCGCGGCCGCACAGCAGCCACGCCCCGTTGAGCGCTCCCGCGGAGCTGCCGTAGACGGCGTCGAACGCCGGCAGCAGGCCGAGCCGTTCGATGGCGACGGTCATCCCGCTCGAGTACGCGCCTCGTGAACTTCCGCCTTCGATCAAGAGCACGAGCCGCGCGTCGTCGTCGCGGTGGCCCGGGGTGCTTCCGTGGTGCTTGCGGTCTCGCAGCAGCTGAAGGACGCTGTCGGTCAACGGTTCTCCTTGTGGGTCCGGACATTTCTTTCGCTGGTGACGGCGAGCAGGGCGCCGGCGACGGTGATCAGGGCGCCGACGACCTGGATCGCGGTGAAAGACTCTCCCAGGAACAAGACCGAGGTGACGGTCCCGAACACCGGCACCGCGAACATGGTGATCGTCGCGGTGACCGGGCTGACCGAGCGCAGCCCGCGGTAGTAACAGAGGTACGCGACGGCGGTCGGCCCGATCGCGAGAAAGATGACGTTCGCCCAGGTACCGGTCGAGACCGCCGTCCAATCGGTACGGGGAAGCGAGGGAAGGGCCACCAGGGCCAGCGCCACCGCACCGATCCCGGTGGCGTACGTCGTGGCGCGCAACGGCTCCATGCCGCTCAACACTTTCTTGGACGTGATGCTGTAGGCGGCCCAGCACGCGGCCGCGGCGAGATAGGCGAAGTCGCCCGCGAGGCGGGAGCCGCTCAAACCGCCGGTTCCGCCGATGCCGGCGAAGAACACGACGGCGCCGCCGACCGCTAGCGCGAGTCCGGTGACGCGTGCCGTGGAGGCGGGCTCTCGCCTGGTCACGAGAAAGAACAGCGTCGTCAGCACGGGGCTCAGCACCGGCACGATGATGACGCCATCGAGGGAAGGCGCGAGGGAAAGGCCCCAGAAGAAAAAGAAGTTGTAGGCGAATACGCCGACCAGGCCGGCCGCACCCGCGCGGGTCAGGTCGTGCCACGAGAAGCGCGCCGAACCGGGGCGAAGGCACAGCAGCACGAGGAGGATCGCGGCGCCGCCGCCGAACCGCAGGAACGCCGCGACGTCGTGGGGCAGCTCGCCGACGACGACCTTCGAGCTGGTGAAGGCCGAGCCGAACAACGCCATCGTGGTGAGCAAAGACAGGTACGGGGTGATCTCGGTCCGCTCGCGCAGGGCCGTCACGACCGCTCCCACAGGTCGGTGGACAGGTACTTCAGGCCGGAGTCCGGGATGACGACGGCCACCGTGCCGCCGGCGAGGTCGCCCCGCAGCAGCCGGAGCGCGGCGGCGACGTTGGCACCGGCGGAGCAGCCGGCGAAGATGCCTTCGCGGGTCGCCAGCAGACGCGCTGTGTTCCGGGCCTCGTCGCCGGTGACCTGGAGGTAGCCGTCAAGCGGGACGTCGTGCAGGTGGGTGAGGTCGGCCCGGCCGAAACCGCCGCCCTGGATGGGATGGTTCGGCCGGGAGGTGTCCTCGCCCGCGAGGGCCGCGGCGCCATCGGGTTCGACGGCGTAGCAACGGATGGACGGGTTGCGTTCCTTCAGGGCGAGGGTGACGCCGGCCAGGCAGCCCCCGGTGCCGACGAAGTCGGCGAACGCGTCCAGTTCGCCGCCGGCCTGTTCCCAGATCTCCGGGCCGGTGCCGGTGCGGTGGGCGTCGACGTTGCCGCGGTTCTCGAACTGGTCCGAGCGGAACGCGCCGCGCGTTTCGGTGATCCGCCGTGCCTCGGCCTCGACGAGGGTCAGGTCGGCGCCCGAAACCCGGCCGGGCACCGAGCCGGGGGCCTGGTCGACGAGCACGACCTCGGCGCCGAGCGCGGCGATCATGCGAGCGCGTTCGGCGGAACTGCCGCGGGACAGTACCGCCACGAACGGATGGCCGGTCACCGCGCAGGCGATGGCGAGCCCGGCGCCGGTGTTGCCGCTGGTCAGCTCGACCACGGGCTGGCCGGGCCGCAGCACGCCGGCTCGCTCGGCGTCCTCGATGATCCGCTTCGCGACCCGATCCTTCTTGGAGCCGCCGGGGTTGAGG
Organism: Amycolatopsis sp. NPDC051061; assembly: GCF_040682935.1. Lineage (NCBI taxonomy): Bacteria > Bacillati > Actinomycetota > Actinomycetes > Pseudonocardiales > Pseudonocardiaceae > Amycolatopsis > Amycolatopsis sp. NPDC051061. Next base: position 31,790 of record NZ_JBFBBZ010000045.1, on the reverse strand, counting down.
TACTCCAGCTTCGCCAGCACGACTCCCTCGACGTCGTCCGAGAGCCGGTCGAGCCGCACCATCGGGGTGGCGCCGACCGCGTCGAGCACTGAGGGGAGCACGTCGACCGTTACTCTCGGGTCGACAGTAGCGCTATCATGCATCTTCATGTCCAACGATAGCAGTGCGCGGAATCTCGCCAATGCCCTGCGAGATGAGCTTCACCACTACTCGCGAGGTGAGAAGCTGCCGTCGAACCGCGCATTGGTCGAACGCTTCGGAGTCAGTCCCGTCACCGTGTCGCGGGCACTGGCGATGCTCACCGCGGAAGGACTCGTGGTGACGCGCCCGGGCGCCGGGGCGTATCGCGCGGAGCCCGCCGCCCACGAGCGGAGGACCATCGACACGTCGTGGCAGCAGGTCGCCCTCACCGCGGACGATCAGCGCGGCGTCGTCGACGCCTCGGGGCTGAGCACCAACCTCGCCGTGCCGCCGCCTGGTGTCATCTCGTTCAACGGCGGGTTCGTGCACCGGTCGCTGCAGCCGGAACGGCCGCTGGCCACCGCCTTGGCCGCGGCAGCTCGCCGGCCGGGTGCGTGGGAACGGCCGCCGCTGGAGGGGCTGACCGCGCTGCGGACGTGGTTCGCCCGGGAGCTGGGCGGCGGTCTCACCGCGGCCGAAGTGCTGATCAGCGGCGGGGGACAGGCCGCGCTGACCACGGCGTTGCGCGCGCTCGCCCCGCCGGGGTCCGCCGTGCTGGTCGAATCCCCGACGTACCCGGGCGCGCTGGCTGCGGCCCGCGCGGCCGGCTTGAGGCCCGTGCCGGTACCGGTGGACGCCGACGGCGTCCGCCTCGACCTGCTCCGCGAGGTCTTCGCCGCGACCGGCGCGAAGGTCTTCTACGCCCAGCCGCTGTTCCAGAACCCGACCGGCGCCGTCCTGGCTCCGGACCGGCGCCGCGAGGTCATCGAGGTCGTGCACGCCGCGGGCGCGTTCCTGCTCGAGGACGACTGGGCGCGCCACCTCGGCCACGATGGGCCGGTGCCGCCGCCGCTGATCGCCGACGACCCGTACGGCGCGGTCGTCCACGTCGGTTCGCTGACGAAGGTGACGTCGCCGAACCTGCGGATCGCCGCGCTCGTCGCTCGCGGCCCGGTGCGCGAACGGTTGCGGGCGATCCAGGTCGTCGACAGCTTCTTCGTGCCGCGCCCGCTGCAGGAGGCGACCCTGGACCTCGTGGGCGCGCCGGCGTGGCCCCGCCACCTGCGTGCGCTCGCCGCCGGGCTCCGGGAACGCCGCGACGCCATGGTGGCCGCGCTGCGCCGGGACATCCCGGAGCTGGCACCCGCCCGGCTCCCGACGGGCGGCCACTACCTCTGGCTCCGGCTGCCCGCCGGCACCGACGAGACCGCGGTCGTCTCCGCCGCGTGGCGAGCGGGGGTCGCGGTGTCGGCCGGGCGCGCGTACTTCGCCGCGGAGGCGCCGGCGCCGTACCTGCGCCTGGCCTTCGCCGACACCGCGGGCGCGGAAGAGATCGGCGAAGGCGTCCACCGGCTGGCCACCGCGTACGCCGAAGCCGGCTGACTCACCCGGGGCGGCGGGCACCGAGCACCGTGAGCGGAATCGTGGCCACGGTCGCGAGGGCGGCGACCAGCAGCCAGAACGGGTAGGAGACCCCCGTAAGCGAGAGCGGCGAGCACTTTGTCCAGGACGACGGCCGTCACCATGACCAGGGCCGCGGACGGGCGCGCCGCGACCAGCGCGGTGCCGATGAGGCCGAGCGCCGTCACGAGCAAGCCGACGACGGGCGCGCGCAGGTGACCGCGGTGCCAGACGCCGCCCCGGTCAGGAACCGGCCCAGGTACAGCGACGGCCACCGGAGCGGGCCGAGCATCAGGGCGAGCGAGGCGAACACCGAGATCAGCAGGGCCGGCCGGAGCACGGCCCGCCGGCCGCGGCGATCGGCGACCCGGGCTGACCGTCAAAGCAGTCCACCCAGCCGTGCGCGGTGCGCCGCGGCCGTCCGGTTGTGCACCTCCAGCTTGCGCATGGCCGACCGCAGGTACGCCTTCACGGTTTCCAGGCTGAGCCCGAGCCGGGCGGCGATCTCGAGGTTCGCGGCGCCGACCTCGACCAGTTGCAGAACGTCGATCTCCCTGGGTGAGAGCGAGAACTCCGCCTCGGGACGCACCGGTTCGCGGGAGAGGTCCGTCCGGATCCGTTCCAGCCGCGCGCGGAGCACAGGATCGGCGGTGTCCCGGATGAGCGCGGCCAGCTCGGCGAGTGCTTCGCGTGAACGGTCGGCGGGGTTGCGCCGGAGGCGCAGCTCCACATCGGACTGGAGCTGCCCGGCGACCACGACGGCGCCGCGAACCGTCCGGTCACCGATCGGGCTGCCCTCCCGCACCGCGCCGTAGAGCACGCCGCCGACCTCGCCGCGGACCAGGATCGGCACGGCGAAGACGGACGTCAGTCCCTCCTGGTGCACCGCCTGGTCGTAGTCATGGGTGATGGCCATGGTGGACGCGTAGTCGTTCACCCGGAACGGGGTGCGGCTGCGCAGGACGCAGCCGCCGAGGCCCTTTCCGGCGTGGACGACCAGCCCGCGCAACGACTCCCCGGAGTTGCCCACCAGCCGGTCGAGGACCAGCCGCACGCCGGTGGCGTCCCGGCGGGTCGCGCCGCCGAGGACGATCGGCAGGCCGGTCACCTTCCGCAGCCGCTCGAGCCGCTCGGGCAGCAGCTCGTCGATGATCCGCTGGAGCGCCGGCTCTTCTTGCCGGTTCATGTCAGTTCACTCGTCGGTGGCGAAGATCATGCACGAGCTGGTCGCGTGGGCGAGGAGCCGGTCGTTCCCGTCGCGGACCTCGGCGTGCGCGAGCGCGGTCCGCCGGCCGCGGTTGAGCACCGTGCCGATAGCGCGGATCGGCCCGAGGTCCGCGCTGAGCGGGCGCAGGTAGTGCACCGACAGATCCAGCGTGGTGTAGCCGTTGCCGACGGGCACGGTCGTCTGGACGGCGTACCCGGCCGCGCTTTCGAGCAGCGTCGCGGCGACTCCGCCGTGCACCATGCCGATCGGGTTGTAGAGGTGCTCGCCGAGCTCACCGGTCAGCACCGCGTGTCCGCGGTCGATCTCGGCGAGCCGGAACCCCAGGGTCGCGGCGATCGGCATGATCCCCGCCTCGCCGGCGTCGAGCAGGTGCCGGCTGAACGCGAGCCCGTCCATTTCGCTGCTGAGCTTGGCCAGGTCCCGCGGATCGACCCAGCTGTAGGTCCGAGTGCCTTCCATCGTGCCTCCGTTCTAGAGCCCGAGTTCGCGGGCGATGAGCATCTTCTGCACCTCGCTGGTGCCCTCGCCGACCTCGAGGATCTTGGCGTCGCGGTAGAAGCGGGCGACCGGTGCTTCGTTGATGAAGCCCATGCCGCCGAAGATCTGCGTGGCGTCGCGCGCGTTGTCCATGGCCGCGTTGGAGGAGATGAGCTTGGCGATGGCCGACTCGCGTTTGAAGGGCTCGCCGCGCAGCATCTTCGCCGCCGCCGCGTAGTAGGCGAGCCGGGCGGTGTGGGCACGGGCCGCCATCTCGGCGATCTTGAACGCGATGGCCTGGTGCTTGCCGATGGGCTGCCCGAAGGTCTCGCGTTCCTTCGCGTAGCGCAGGCATTCGTCGACGCAGCCCTGCGCGAGGCCGGTGGCGAGCGCCGAGACCGCCACCCGGCCTTCGTTGAGGATGGAGAGGAACTGCGCGTAGCCGCGGCCGAGCTCGCCGAGCAGGTTCCCGGCCGGCACCCGTACGGCGTCGAAGCCCAGTTCGCGGGTATCAGAGGCGCACCAGCCGACCTTCGAGTACGCCTTGGCGACGTGCAGGCCCGGAGAGCCGGCCGGCACGATGATGGTGGAGATCGCCTTGCCGTCGTCGTCGTCCGTGGCGGTCACGGCGGCGACGGTGATCAGCCCGGTGATGTCGGTGCCGGAGTTGGTGATGTAGGCCTTGGAGCCGGTGATGACCCAGTCGTCGCCGTCGCGGACCGCGGTCGTGCGCGCCGCGCTCGCGTCGGAGCCGGCGCCGGGCTCGGTGAGGCCGAACGCGCCGAGCGTCCGGCCGGTGCACAGCCGGGGGAGCCACTCCTGCTTCTGCTCCTCGGTGCCGAAGCGGTAGATGGGCATCGCGCCCAGGGAGACGCCGGCTTCGAGCGTGACCGCCACCGACGAGTCGACTCGGGCCAATTCCTCGACGGCGACGCACATCGCGAAGTAGTCGCCGCCCATGCCGCCGTACGCCTCGTCGAAGGGCAGGCCGAACAGGCCCATGTCACCCATCTTCGCGACGATGTCGTAGGGGAACGCCGCTCGTTCGTAGAGGTCGCCGATCACCGGCGCGACTTCGTTGCGGGCGAACGCTTCGACGGTCTTGCGCAGGGCTTCGTGTTCGTCGCCGAGCCGGTTGTCGATCATGGTGACTCCTTCGAGTCCGGGAGTGGGTGCGTCCGGCGTGGGCGAGGCCGGAGCGGGACCGCGGATCCGGCGGCGAGCCGTCCGGCGCGGTGATCGTGAGCGGGTGCGTGCCCGCTCGTCGCGACCTGTTAGCGGTCGTTAACACCGGCGATGCTAGCCGCGGTGGGTGCCGCTGTCCACCCACCGTATCGAGCTGTTCCCGTTGGTGCCCAACGATTACCCCCGTTCCAGGGTAGCGGCCCCACGTCGGCCGGTGCAGAGTGGCGGAAGTCGTAACGCTGTTCCGTATCGACGTTCCGTAACGTCTGTTCAGATCGGGAGTCAGGTGTTAGCATCACGCTGTGCCTCGGGTGAAGCAACGCACCGACGCTCTCCGCGAGCGCGGTGTGGCCAGTGCGCTGGCGCTGCTCGCCGAAGAAGGGGTGGCCGGGCTGACCACGAGGACCGTCGCCCGCCGCGCGGACGCGTCCGTCCCGGCGATCTACGAGGTCTTCGGCGACAAGGCGGGCCTCATCCGCGAGGTCTTCTTCGAGGGGTTCCGGCTGCTGGGCGACGACCTGGCGGCGCTGCCGGCGGACGCCGGGCCGCTCGAAGCCCTCCTCGCCCTCGCCGAGGCCTTCCGCCGGTTCGTCGTCACCCGTCCGGTGCTGGCCCAGATCATGTTCTCCCGCCCGTTCGTCGACTTCGACCCCACCGGGGACGAGGACAAGGCCGGCATCAAGGTGCGCAAGATCTTCGTCCAGCGCGTCCGGAACGCCGTCGAGGCGGGCGTGCTCGCCGGGGACGCGACCGACCTCGCCCACGTGTTCTTCGCCTACGTCGAGGGCATGGCCACCGCCGAAAGCGCCCGACGGCTCGGCTCGTCGAAGCAGTCGGTCGACCGCCGCTGGCGGCTCGGTTTGACCGCGCTCATCACCGGTCTCGGCCCCGCACGCCGTACCCGCTCCAAATAGGACTCGTCACCTCTCGTCGACGCTTGGCTGACTGCCGGGCGTCGACCTTTCGCAGCTCAGGAGAACCCCATGGCTGTCGGCACGCCCGCGCCCGGCCTGTTCGACCTCACCCCGACCGAGGACCAGCGGCTCATCCGGGACACCGCCGCCGAGTTCGCGGCCGAGCAGCTGCGCGATCGCGCGGCCGAAGCCGACGCTCGTGGCGGCGCACCGGACGACCTGGTCGCCAAGTCCGCCGAACTCGGCCTGACCTTGCTCGGCGTGCCCGAGGAGCTCGGCGGCGTCGCCACTGCCCGTTCGACGGTCACCTCGGTGCTGGTCACCGAAGCCCTCGCCACCGGCGACATGGGCCTAGCCGTCGCCTGCCTCGCCTCCGCCGCCGTCAGCACCGCGCTCGCGCTGTGGGGCAGCGGTGACGCCCAGGCCGCCTACCTTCCGCGGTTCGTCGGCGCCGAAGTGCCGGCCGCGGCCCTCGCGATCGCGGAGCCGCACGCCCTGGCCGACCCGTTCGAGCCCCACACGGTGGCCCGGCGCGCGCGAGGCGGGTTCGTCCTCGACGGCACCAAGTCGATGGTCGCCCGGGCGGCGCAGGCCGAGCTGTTCGTGATCGCGGCGTACCTCGAAGGCCGTGGGCCCGCCCTGTTCGTGGTCGAGGCGGACGCGAGTGGCCTGACTGTGACGGCCGATCCCGCGATGGGTGTCCGAGCCGCCGGCCTGGGCCGGGTGGATCTGGCCGATGTCCGCGTGCCCGAGACGGCCCTCCTCGGTGACGCCTACGCGGAATGCGTGCGGCTGTCCCGGCTGGCCTGGTGCGGGCTGGCCGTCGGCACCGCCCAAGCCGTGCTCGACTACGTCATCCCCTACGTCAACGACCGCGTCGCCTTCGGCGAGCCGATCAGCCACCGCCAAGGCGTCGCGTTCACCGTCGCCGACATCGCCATCGAGCTGGAGGCTATGCGGCTGGCCACCTACCGCGCGGCCGCCCGCGCCGACGCGGGCCTGCCGTTCGCCCGGGAGGCCGCACTGGCCCACCGGTTGTGCGCGGACAAGGGCATGGGCATCGGCAGCGACGGCGTGCAGCTGCTCGGTGGCCACGGCTACGTCCGGGAGCACCCGGTCGAACGCTGGTACCGCGACCTGCGCGCGGTCGGCGTCGCCACCGGCGGCGTGCTCGTCTGAACCCTCGGTACCCAAGGAGCAGCACATGATCACCCTCGAGGTGTCGGACAAGCTGGCCACTGTGGTCAGCCAGGCCCATCGCGCCGCAGCCGAGATCCTCCGGCCCGGCTCCCGCCGCAACGACCGCGCCGAACACACCCGGCCGCCGGAACTCGACGTGCTCGGCACGCTCGCCGGCCACCTGAGCGCGATCGGCCCGGGCGGCGGCCCGAAACCCGCGAGCAAGGCGGAGAACCGCAACGGCAGCAACCTCACCAGCGTGCTCGGCATCATGGAGATGTGCTGGGGGGACGCGGCGCTGCTGCTGTCGCTGCCGCGCCTGGGCCTCGGCAACGCCGCGATCGCCTCGGTCGCGAACGAGGAGCAGGCGAAGCGCTTCGCCGGCAAGTGGGCGGCGATGGCGATCACCGAGCCGGACTGCGGCTCGGACTCGGCCGCGATCCGCACCACGGCCGTCCTCGACGGCGACGAGTACGTCCTCGACGGCGAGAAGATCTTCGTCACCTCCGGCGAGCGCGCCGACGTGGTCGTGGTGTGGGCGACGCTGGACAAATCGAAGGGCCGGGCCGCGATCAAGTCGTTCGTCGTCGAGAAGGGCACGCCGGGGTTCGAGCTGGTGCGCCTGGAGCACAAGCTCGGCATCCGGGCTTCCGACACCGCGCACTTTCGCCTGGAGAACGTCCGGGTGCCCCGGGAGAACCTGCTCGGCGACCCGGACATCGACGTCCGGCTCGGGTTCGCCGGCGTCATGCAGACCTTCGACAACACCCGCCCGCTGGTCGCGGCCATGGCCGTCGGCGTGGCCCGGGCGGCGCTGGACGAGACCCGCCGGCTGCTCGCCGAGGCGGGACTGACCATCGACTACGACCGCGCGGGCCCGCGTCAGCCCGCGGCCGTCGCGGCCTTCATCGAGCTGGAAGCCGACTACGAGGCTTCCTACCTGCTGACCCTGGAAGCCGCGTGGATGGCCGACAACGCCCGGCCGAACTCCCTGCACGCGTCGATGGCCAAGGCCAAGGCCGGCCGCTGCGCCACCGACATCACCCTGCGCTGCGTCGAGCTCGTCGGCAGCCTCGGGTACTCGGAAAGCTCGCTGCTCGAGAAGTGGGCTCGGGACGCGAAGATCATGGACATCTTCGAAGGCACGCAACAGATCCAGCAGCTCATCGTGGCGCGTCGGCTGCTCGGGAAGTCCTCGGCGGAACTCAAGTGAGCACCGGGGCGATGGAGTCGTACGCCCGGGGACCCGACAGCCCGGCGCTGCTGGACGAGACCATCGGCGCGAACTTCGAACGCACGGTCGCCGTCCACGGCGAACGCGAAGCCCTCGTCGAGTGCGCAACCGGCCGGCGGTGGACCTACACCGAACTCAACACCGACATCGACGCGCTCGCCCGCGCGCTGATGGCCGTCGGCATCGAGGAGGGTGACCGCGTGGGGATCTGGGCGCCGAACTGCGCGGAGTGGACGATCACGCAGTTCGCCACGGCGAAGATCGGCGCGATCCTGGTCAACGTCAACCCGGCCTACCGCACGCACGAGCTGTCCTACGCCCTCGACCAGTCGGGCGTCTCGCTGCTGATCTCGGCGAGCGGGTTCAAGACGAGCGACTACCGCGCGATGATCGAGGAGGTCCGTCCCGGCACCGTCGTCTACCTCGACACCGGCGACTGGCAGCAGCTGCTCGACCGCGCAACGGGCGAGGAGGACCTGGCGGGCCGGATGGCGGCCCTGTCGCCGGACGACCCGATCAACATCCAATACACGTCCGGCACCACGGGGTTCCCCAAGGGCGCCACGCTGAGCCACCGCAACGTCCTGAACAACGGCTTCTTCGTCACCGAGACGATCGGCTTCACCCCCGAAGACCGGCTCGCCATCCCCGTGCCCTTCTACCACTGCTTCGGCATGGTGATGGCCAACCTCGGCTGCACCACCCACGGTGCCGCCATGATCATCCCGGGTCCCGCGTTCGACCCCGCCGCCACGCTGCGCGCGGTCCAAGACGAGCGGTGCACCGCCCTCTACGGCGTGCCGACGATGTTCATCGCCATGCAGGCCCTGCCCGGGTTCGCGGAGTACGAGTTGCGCCGCCTGCGGACCGGGATCATGGCCGGGGCGCCGTGCCCCGTCGAGGTGATGAAGCGGTGCGTCACCGAGATGCACCTGGCGGAGGTCTCCATCGCGTACGGCATGACCGAGACGTCGCCGGTGTCGTGCCAGACCCTCGCCGGCGACGACCTCGACCGCCGGACCGCCACGATCGGCCGCGTCCACCCGCACGTCGAGATCAAGATCGCCGACCCGGAGACGGGGGAGACGGTCGACCGCGGAACGCCGGGGGAGTTCTGCACCCGCGGCTACTCGGTGATGCTCGGATACTGGAACGACCCCGAGCGCACCGCCGAGGCCATCGACGACGACGGCTGGATGCACACGGGCGACCTCGCGGTCATGCGCGAAGACGGCTACGCGCTGATCGTCGGCCGCATCAAGGACATGGTCATCCGCGGCGGCGAGAACATCCACCCGCGCGAGATCGAAGAGTTCCTCCACCGCCACCCCGACATCGAAGACGTCCAGGTCGTCGGCGTGCCTGATGAGCGGTACGGCGAAGAGCTCTGCGCGTGCGTCAAGGTCCGCGACGGAGCTGCTCCGCTGGACGCGGACGCGATCCGCGCCTTCGCGACGGGCAAACTCGCGCACTACAAGATCCCGCGGTACGTCCGCACAGTGACGGAGTTCCCGGTCACCGTCACCGGAAAGATCCGCAAGGTCGAGATGCGCGTGGAGTCCGCGAAGGCACTAGGGCTGCCCGTGCCGGCCGGCTGACGGTGTCCACAGTGGAGGCGCGTGGGATCGTCGTCCGGCCGCCGCGGTCGGGAGACCATGATGCGGTGGGCAGTTTCCTGACCGGCTTGTCCCTGACGAGCCGGTACCACCGGTTCTTCTCCGGCATCAGGCAGATCACCCCGGGCATGGTCGAGGCCATGACCTCCGCGCAACTGGTGCTGCTCGCGCTCGACGGGGAAACCGTGGTCGGCCACGTGATGGCCGTCCTCGCCGACGACCGGGCGGCCGACATCGGCGTCGTCGTCGCCGAGGCGTACCGGCGCCGGGGTGTCGGCCGGAGGCTGGTGAGCGACCTGTCCACGGCATTGACGGCGCCCGGCCCGGCTCGGGTGCGCTGCGACGTGCTCCGCGACAACAAGCTCGTCCTCGACTGGCTGGGGAGGCTCCTCGCCGACGGCCGATTCGAGTGTGACGGCGAGACCGTCACCGTCCACGGAACCCTCACCACGTAGAAGGAGATTCGATGCTCAACCGGAGGCAGTTCGCCCGGGCCTTCGCCGCCACCGCGACGGCCGCGTCACTGGCCGCCTGTTCGACCCGGTCGGCTCCGCCGGCCGACGATCTCCGGGCCGGCTCGGGGAAGAACACGTCGCTCGGCCCGGTCAAGCAGGTCGAGGCAGGTGTGCTGAACGTCGGCTACGCCGAGTGGGGACCGGCGGACGGCAAGCCGGTGATCCTCGTCCACGGGTGGCCGTACGACCCCCACAGCTACGTCGACGTCGGCCCGTTGCTGGCGGCGGCCGGTTACCGCGTCATCGCCCCCTACTTGAGGGGGCACGGCCCGACGACCTTCCTGGCGAAGGACACCGTCCGCAATGGACAGCAGGCCGCGGTGGCGCTGGACGTCATCGCGCTGATGGACGCTCTGAAGATCGATCAGGCGGTGCTCGGCGGGTTCGACTGGGGCGTGCGGACCGTCGACGTCATCGCCGCGCTGTGGCCGGAACGGGTCAAGGCGATGGTGGCCGTCAGCGGGTACGGCATCAACGACCTCGAGGCCAACCGGCGGCCGCTGCCCCCGGCCGCCGAGTACGGCTGGTGGTACCAGTACTACTTCGCCACCGAGCGCGGCGCCCTGGGCTACGACCGGTACCGCCACGACTTCAACAAGCTGATCTGGAAGAACGTCTCACCGAAGTGGGACTTCGACGACGCCACCTACGAACGCACCGCGGAGTCCTTCACCAACCCGGACCACGTCGCGATCGTCGTCCACAACTACCGGTGGCGGCAGAGCCTCGCTCCGGGCGAGCCGCAGTATGACGTCTACGAGCAGAAGCTGGCGGCCGCGCCCACGATCGGGGTCCCGACGATCACGATCGGCAGCGACTTCGACGGCACCGCCGCGGACGGCAAGGCCTATCGGGCCAAGTTCACCGGGAAGTACGAGCACCGGATCTTCGCGGGGATCGGGCACAACGTTCCTCAGGAAGCTCCTGAGCCGTTCGCCAAGGCCATTGTGGACGTCGACCGGTTCTGACGACTGACGGCGCACTTGGCCGGCCACGGTCCGGGACTGAGCCCTCGTCGCCGCGGACAGCGACTGAACTGTCCGGGACGTGGAGAAGAGCGGCGTCCGGGAACGCCTCGCGGGCCGGTCACCGACCGTCGCTGGACGTGAAGCCGGCAACTCGACGTAGGCGCCAGCCGCGTTCGCGGGCATGATGGTGAGGCGCGAGACCTACGTCCTCGACCTGTGTGACGAGATCCTGAGTGAGCCCGTGCAGCGCTAGGCCCACTTCGGCTGGCCGCTAATGGCCGCCGTCGGGCCTGGTGGTCGAATATCGGACCCGCAGCACGCCCGCGTTGACGCTGACGGTCAGTGGTCCGAACCGGGCTGTCGGGCCGCGAGCCTCCGACGCACCTCCTCCGCGCCCAACACCACGGGGGAGCGCAGTGAGCCGACCTCGTCGATCTCGATCTCGACGACGTCTCCCGGTCGCAGGCCGAGATCGAGCCCCGGTACGACGGAGGTGCCCGTCGAGAGCACGGCGCCGTCGGGGAAGTCGTTGTCCCGCCACAGGTACCCGACCAGTTCGGCCGGTTCGCGGTTGAGCTGAGCGGTGCTGGCCGCGCCGGCGAAGACCTCGTGACCGTCGCGCAGGATGCGCATGCGGAGGCCCAGCGACAGCGGGTCCGGCACTTCCCAAGCGGGCCGCACCCGCGCCGACACCGCGCACGAACCGGTGTAGATCTTGGCCTGCGGGAGGTACAACGGGTTCTCGCCTTCGATGCTGCGGGAGCTGACGTCGTCGACGACCACGTACCCGGCGATCTCGCCAGCGTCGGTCAGCAGCAGGCCGAGTTCCGGCTCCGGCACGTTGTTGGCGGAATCGGTGCGGATGGCGATCGGCTCGCCGTCGGTGACCACGCGCCACGCGGGCGACTTGAAGAACAACTCCGGCCGCTTCGCGCGGTACACCCGCGCGTAGACGTCCTCGTCGGCGCTCTCCTCACGGCGGGCCTCCTCGGACCGCAGGTAGGTCACCCCGGCGGCCCACACCTCCATGCGTCCGTCCAGCGGCGGCAGCAGGCGTGTCCCGGTTGTGGAGACGGGTTCCCCGGCGGTCTCGGCCAGTTCGCGGATCTCCGTCGCGGGGCGGCGCAGCAGGTCGCTCATCGACGCGACCGCGAGTGGCCGCAGCTCACCATCGGTGAGCAGGCCGATTCGGGTGTTGCCGGCTTCGTCGGCGAAACGCACCAGGTGGCTCATCCCGGACCTCCTCGTTCAGTGACACTGAACAGCGCTTGGTGTCGAACCTACGGAGTGGGGAGCGTGGCGGTCAACGAGTTGTCGAACAGCCGCCATCGGCACCCTGATCTCCAGCAAGGTCCAGCCGGACCCTGCTGATCGGTGTCGAGATCCTGTCCAAGCCGGGGATTCTCGTCGAAGCCGAGGTCACCGCGGTGGTCGGCTGATGAACGTGATGCCGGGGGTACCGGAGACCGGTGATCACTTGCCATGCTGCGCACTCTGCGGGTCGCCGGCCACTGGCTATCTGGACAGGTGACACCTGAATCTCGCCACGTTCGGGCGCGTCGGGGTGCCCGGGAGGGGCACCCGGGTTACCGGATTGTCGTGGCCGGCCCGGAACCGATGGCCGATGCCGGCCTGTTGCGCGTCGACGGCGCCGCCAGGCTCCGCGGCGCGGGCCCGGCGAAGCCCCTGGCGGGCGAAAGTCTCGACCCGTCAGGGGTTCTCGGTCGCCGTCCGTCCTACTGGAACACCTCTGGCCGGCTCTTCGCGAAGCTGATCAGACCTCCGGCGTCGAGCATGTCGACGAGGAACGGGTCGGCGGCGGCACCACGCACCGTGACACTCGTGGTGAGGTTGGTGAATTCGCCCGCCGCGAGGTCGACCCGCACGCGGTCGCCGTCGGCCGCGAGGTCGGGGTTGAGCCCGATCTCCAGTGCGGGCAACCCGATCTCGAAGCAGTTGCGGTAGAAAGTCCGCGCGAACGTCTCCGCGACCACGCAGCCGATCCCCGTCGCCTGCAGGGCCTTGGTGGCGATCGCGCGGCCCGAGGACTGCCCGAAGTGCTTGCCGGCGAACACGATGTCACCGGCTCGCACCTTCTTCGGGAACTCCGGGTTGAGGTCCTCCAGCACGTGCTGCACGAGCACGTCCATGGGTTCGAACACGTACTGCGTCTTCACGAGCCGGTCGGTCGGGATGTTGTCCCCGAACCGCCAGCAACGGCCTTCGAACTTCACGAGTTCCCCCCTGACCGGACGTCGTGGCCGGCGATGACCCCGGCGACGGCCGACGCGGCGACGGTCTCCGACGACGCCAGGTACATCGACGCGTCGGGGCTGCCGTTGCGCCCCGGGAAGTTGCGGGCGTGCGTCGAGATCATCGCCTCGTCCGCCGCCAGCGCGCCCATGTTGTAGGCCTGGTTCGAGCCCGTGCTCGGCGGGAACCACGTCGCCCCGGCCTCGTGCAGCGCGAGCACCAGCCCTTCCCGGGCCGCTTCGGCGAACACCTCGCGGCTGGAGGGCACGAGGTGGAACCGCACGTCCGGGTGCACCCGGCGCCCGGACAGCACCCCGGCCGCCGCGCGGAAGTCCTCGAGCCGGCCCCCGCCGTGGCCACCCAGCTCCGCGTACTGGATCGGGGTACCCGCGACCTCGGTCACCGGCTTGACATTGCCCACCGTCGGCGGGCACGCGACCTGCGGGACCACCTCCGCGACGTCGAAGCGCAGCACCTGAGCCGCTTCCTCGCCGTCGCCGCGCACCAGCAGGTCCGGCCCGGTACCGGGCAGTGTCCGCACGAACGCCTCGGTCACCTCGTCCGGTTCGACGAAACTGCACTTGGCGCCGAGGTCCACACACAGCAGCGGGAACAGCCACCGGTCCCAGAAGGACAGTCCGCGCACGTACGGCCCGCCGAATTCCACGGCTCGGTAGTTCAGCTCACCTTCGCCGATGCGGCCGACGAGCCACAGCGCGACGTCGCGCGGCGTGACGCCAGGCGTGGGCGTGCCTTCCAGGCGGACCCGCGTCGTCTCGGGCACCTTGAACCACGTTTTCCCGTACGGCAGCACGGTTCCGGCGTGCGAGTCGTTGCCCAAGGCCACGGCGAGGGCGCCCAGCGTGCCGTGCACGGGCGTGTGGCTGTCGGAGCCGACCACGATCATGCCGGGCTTGATGTGCCCGTTGCGGACGGCCGCGTGGTGCAGGTTGCCGTTGCCGCAATCGTAAAGCGTGAGGCCGTGCTTGCGGGCCCATTCCCGGTTGTGCCGCAGCACGTCGGCCTGCTGCTCGGTGGGCGGGGCGAAGTGGTGGTCGAACACCATCACCGCCCGCTCGGGGTCGGGAATGGGCGTGTTCACGCGCTTCTCGAACACCTGCGACGTGAGGTAGCCGGACAGGTCGTGCATGATCAGCCGATCGACCTTCGCGACCACGATCTCGCCCGGTTCCACCGATTCCTGGCCGCTGGCGCGGGCGAGGACCTTCTCGACGAGGTTCACGCGAGGACCGCCGTCGCCATGATCTCGCGCGGGTCGGTGATGACCCCGCGGATCGCCGAGGCCGCGGCCGTCGCCGGGCTCGAAAGGAAGATCTTCGAGTCGTAGCTGCCCATGCGGCCCTGGAAGTTGCGGTTGGCGGTCGAGAGCGTGGTTTCCCCGTCGGCCATCGCGCCGCCGCTGCCCGCGCACGCGCCGCAGCCCGGGTTGGTGATCATCGCGCCGGCCTGGATGAGCTTCGTGAGCACACCGCTGTCCGACGCCTGCGCCATGATCTTCGCCGACGCCGGTGTCACGATGAGCCGGAGGCCGGGTGCGACGCGGTGGCCGGCCAGCACGTCGGCCGCGATCACGAGGTCGTCGTACTTGGCGTTGGCGCACGAGCCGATGAACACCTGGTCGAGCTTGGTGCCGGCGACGTCGCCGACGCCGACGACGTTGTCGACCGTGTGCGGCACCGCGATCTGCGGTGCGAGCGCCGGTCCGGCGAGGTCGACGGTGGCCCGGTAGGTCGCGTCCTCGTCCGGCGGGAGGACGTCCAGCTCGGCCCGCGGCACACCGGCCTCGTCGAGGTAGGCGAGCGTGGTGTCGTCCGGGGCCACGAAGGCGTTCTTCGCGCCCATCTCCATCGCCAGGTTGCAGAACGTCATGCGCTCCGACACGGACATGCCCTCGACGTAGGAGCCGGAGAACTCGACCGAGTCGTAGGTGAGCCCGTCGGCGCCGAGGTCGCCGATGAGCTTGAGCATCACGTCCTTGGCGTAGACGCCGGGGGCGAGGGCGCCGTCGATGACCACGCGAACCGACTCGGGCACCTTGACCCACAGCTTGCCGGTGACCCACGCGGCGGTGATCTCGCTGAAGCCGACCCCGGTGCCGAACGCGCCCAGCGCGCCGTAGATCGTGGAGTGCGAGTCGGTGCCGATGATGAACTGGCCGGGCCGCACCAGTCCGTGCTCCATCAGCACGATGTGCGCGATGCCGCTGTTGACGTCGAAGAAGTTCTTCACGCCCAGCTTCTTCGCGAACTCCCGGCACAACGCGTGGTCCGCGGCCGTCTTCGCGTTCATGGCGGGGGAGAGGTGGTCCATCACCATCGCCACGCGGTTCACGTCGTAGAGCTGCTCGACGCCCATCTTCTCGAGCGTCCGGATGCACCGCCAGCTCGCGGTGTGGCTCATGTACAGGTCCGGGTACGCGTCGACGATCTGCCCGGGCGCGAGGTCCGCGACCCCGGAAGCGCGTTCGATCGCCTTCTGCGCGAAGGTCTTTCCGGTCACTTCTTCCCTCCTGCCGTGGAACTCGCCATCAGGTGCGGGATCAGGCCGCCGTCGGCCATGATCTCCCGCAGCACCGCGGGGTACGGACTGAACGGGAAGGTCTGCCCGCCCGTCTCGACCGTGCCCGCGTCGTAGTCGACCCACATCTGGCCGCCGTCCGCGGCCGCTGCCGCCGCGGCGGGCGACTCGACCGCGACGAGCCCGGTGTTGATCGCGTTGCGGAAGAACACGCGGGAGAAGGAGGCCGCGACGACCGCCTTGATCCCGGCGCCGATCAGGCACGTGGCCGCCTGCTCCCGCGCGCTGCCACAGCCGAAGTTGCGGCCGGCGACGACGACGTCGCTGGCGCGCAGCCGTTGTTGCGTTTCCGGCCCCAGCGGCTCGAAGGCGTGCTCGGCGAGTTCCGCCGGGTCGATGCTCACGAGGTAGCGGCCGGGGATGATGACGTCGGTGTTCACGTTTTCGCCGAAGGTGATGACCTTGCCCCCGACACGATGTTCACTGCCCATGGATGCGTCTCCGCTCGAAGTTCCGGTGGTGTCTCGCGCCGGGTCAGGGGCTGGTCTCCTCCAGGAACCAGTCGGTCGGCACGGTGTGCCCCAGGTTGCGTTCCTCCGCCAGCGCGAGCGCCCGCGCGCACACGGCCGCGAACTGCACGCCCATGCCGGTGTTGTTCGCGAACACGGTGATGTCGTCGGGACTCATGCGGCCGGGCGTGTCACCCAGCAGCAGGTCGCCCAGCTCGCGGATGTCGTCCCACGCCTTCAGGCCGCGCTCGACCGGGCCGAGGATGTCGTACTGCTTGTCGTGGTGGACCTGTTCCCGCGAGAGCACGGTGATGCGGGCCGCGCGGTCGAAGGTGGTGTCGTCGAGCTCGCGCCGGGTGGCCGTGCCGTCGGGCGAGGTGATCGCGGTGACGTGCGTGCCGGGCTCGAGCCAGTCGCCGTCGAAGCAGGCCTCCATGGCCGCGGTGGCGCACGTGACGATGTGGCAGCCGGACACCGCGTCGCGCCGTTCGCCGACGGCCACGATCTTGCGGCCCGTCCGCTCGCTCCACACCCGCGCGAACTCCTCGCGGTGCTCGGCCGTGGGGCTGTAGACGCGGACCTCTTCGATGCCGGGGCGCACCATCAGCAGGCACTCCAGGTGCGCCTCGGCCTGCCAGCCGGAGCCGAACATGCCGGCGACGGTCGCGTCCGGGTTGGCGAGCTCCCGGATGCCGAGCGCGGAGGTGGCACCCACGCGCATCTTCTGGATGAAGCTGTCGTGCATGATGGCGAGTGGTTCGAGGGTGGTCAGGCTGTAGAGCGTGACGAGCCCGACGTACCGGCCGCCGGGTGCGGCCGGGATGAGCCGTCGCCGCTGCACGCCGCTGGGCAGCGTTTCGACACCCGCGATGTCGGAGGTGATCCGCAGCGCCCACACGCCGCTGGAGACGGTGCCGCCTTCCTGCGACTTGAACCGGAAGCGGAAGCCGGGGTGGCGGCTGTCCTCGACCGGGAAGTAGGTGTGGTTGCGCGGCCGGTTGGCGCCCCGGCCGGACGAGAGTTCCCGGTACGCGGTCTCCAGCGCGTCGAGTGTTTCGCCGGCGGTGAGCACCTGCTCGATGTCGCTGTTGGAAAGGATTCTCACCGGTGTGCTCCTGTCAGGTGTTCGGGTTCGCCTTCGGTGACGCGGACGGTCTCGGCCACGGCCGCGTGGCCGCCGTCGGCGAACGCGACCTCCACGGACACCGCGCCCACTTCGCCGTCGGCCAGCACGGTGGCGGGGTCCTGGGCGCGGAACTCGCCGCCGGTGGACAGGTCGGCCTGGTTGACCCAGCGGACCTCGGCCTTCGCGCCGTCCGGCAACTTCGCCAGGCCAGGTACGGCGGCTTCGTTGAGGGCGCCGACGGTGGCACCGGCCTCGGCCGCGGCGATCGCCTTCGCGAGGGCTTCCTCGAGTGCGCCGGGCCAGCCGTCGCCGTCGCCGAGCACGCGGCTGGAGTGCACCCAGTTCATGCGGTACTGGCCGGTGACGCCGAACGACGTCACACCGTCTGAAGTGGACAGTGAGGTCGGGTACAGGTCGAGGAAACCGTCGCCGCGCAACGCACGTTCCACGGTCTCGACGCGGCTGCCCGCGGTATTGCCCTCGACGGTCGCCTTCGCCGCGGCGTCGTCCAGGATCCGGCCCGCCGCGCGCAGCAGCTCGGTCTCGGCCGGCGACGGCACCAGCCGCTGTTCGCGCACCAGCCCACCGAAGCGGCGGACCTCCCAGCCGGGCACCGCGGTGACGATCTCGTCGGCCACGTCGGCGGGCCACAGCGCGGCGTCGACCAAGCCCACTGTGCCGTTCTTCTTGCCCCGCAGGTACTTCGCGATCAGGTCGGCGAAGTTCTTGCCGCCGCTGAACTCGGTGACCGTCGACGAGGCCTTCATCCAGTTCTGCACGCGCAGCGAGAGCTTCGTCAGGAACGTGACAGGCCCCTCGGCGGGGATCGCCAGCACTCCCTCGTTCCAGTAGAGGCACAGGTTGGTCAGGTAGGCGAGGTCGTCGGAGCGCGACACGTCGGCGTAGACGAGGGCGACGTCGATGCCCTTGGCGGCCATGGCGCGCTGCAGCGTGGAGACGCGCTCGTGCCATTCCCGGTCCGGGATCTCCGCGGGATCGAGTACGTGCAAACCTCGTTTCACGCCAGGTCTCCTGTCTCGAACAGCTTGCGTTCGGTCGTGATCAGCACTTCGCAGCCGTCGGCGGTCACGCGCACCGGGTCGCCGAGCACGTGGTAGCCGGCCAGCGGCGTGTAGGTGTTGGGGTGGATGATGAAGACGGAGTTCTCGGGCAGCACCGTGTGGTTGCCCTCGATGATCGGCGTCTCGTCGAGGTGCAGGCCGTGGCCGTGGCCGCGCACTCGGGTGTACTGGCTCGAGCAGTACTCGCCGTAGCCGTACTTGCGGAACACGTCGTTCTGCGCCACCGCGACCTCGTGCGCCGTGATCCCGGGCCGTACCACCGAGATGCCGGCTTCGACGGCTTCGTCGAACAGGTCGAACGACTTGCGCTGCCCGTCGTCGGCCTTGCCCACCACGGCGGAGCGGCAGATCTGCAGCCAGTAGCCGTCCATCTTGGGGGTCAGCTCGGTGCGCACCATGTCGCCGGCTTCCAGCAGGCGGTCGCCCGGCGGGGTCATGCCGCGGACCTCGTCGCGCCCCGAGGCGATGAGCATGAAGTTGTCCTCGGCGCCGAGGTTCTTCAGCCGCGCCTCGACCTCGGCGACGATCCGGTATTCCGGCAGCCCCGGCTCGAGCACGTCCACGAACGCTTCCCAGCCGGCCGCGCACACCACGGCGCTGCGGCGCATGCGGGCCAGCTCCCATTCGCTCTTCACGAGCCTTGCGTTGTCGAGCAGTGCCGTCGCGGAGCCGACTTCGGCGCCCGGTGCGGCGGCGCGGATCGTCTCCATGAGCACGAGCGGCACGAGCTCGTGGTGGGCGATCCCGATGCGCCGCGGCGCCAGGTCCTCGAGAACCGACGCGAGGTCCGCCGGGTTCGCCGGGTCGAGGCGCCGGGCTTCGCCGACCCAGCCCTGCGCGGTGAATGCCGTGAGGTCCGACGGCCGGGTCGAGAACGCGACCGCCTCGCCCTCGGCCGGGAACACGACGAGCGCGGCGCTGCCGGCGGGGGTCACGTCGGTGAAGTAGCGGATGTTCTCCCGCCGCCAGGCCGGCCCGTAGGCGAGCACGACGTCGACGCCCTGCTCGGCCATCGCGTCGCGGATCTTGCGGTGCCGCAGCCGAAGCTCCGCGCGATCCTCGGGGGACAGGCCCGCTCCGGCGGGTGCCGGGGCGTGGTCGATCGTCATCGTTCCTCCACGGTGTGGTGGGTGGGTCAGGAGCGGGCCATCGCCGGGTCGGTCGTCGCCCGCGACCCGGTGATCTCCTGGGTGATCTGCTCGACGGTGCGGCCCCGGGTCTCGAAGGTCGCCACCAGCGCGGCGATCCCCGCGAGGACCGAGATGACCCCGAAGAGCAGGAAGAACAGGAACTGTGAGGTGTGCATGGCCAGCACGAACCCGACCAGCACCGGCATGACGAGGCCGCCGACCTTCTGCCACGCCGCGGCCCAGCCGAGCCCGGTCGCGCGGCTCGCGGTCGGGTAGAGCTCACTGGCGTAGGCGAAGAGCGTGCTGCCGGCCAGGCCGCTGCCGAAGAACGTCGCCAGCGAGCCGAGCAGGATCACCGCGCCGGTGGCGGACGTCGTGCCCCAGGCCAGGCAGAACAGTCCACTGAGGACGAACCCGCCGCCGAGCACCACCCGGCGGCCGATCCGGTTGATCAGCTGCCCGGCGAGGAGCGCGCCGACCACGCCGGCCGTGGTGATGATCGCCGTGTAGCCGAAGCTCTTCAGCAGGCTCACGCCCTGACCCTCGAGGACCGAAGGCAGCCAGCTCGAAAGCCCGTAGAGGAACGCCCCGGCGCAGACCTCCATGAACCAGATGGCGATGGTGTAGCGCAGATAGTGCCGGGCGACGAGCGTGCGCACGCTGCCGTGGGTTACGGGTGTCTCGTGGTACTCCGTGGGTACGGTCTTGCCGGCGCTGCGGCAGAGGACCTCGACGATCGCCCTCGCGTCGTCGAAGCGGCCGCGGCGCAGCAGGTAACGCACCGACTCCGGCAGCGTGGCCACCATGAAGACCCCGACGAGCACCGGCACGGTGGCGATCACGAACATCGCCCGCCAGCCGAACGCCGGGACCACGGCGGTGCCGACCGCGGCCGCCGTCGGCAGGCCGATCAGCCAGGCGGCGGTAGCCGCGGTGACGAGCGGTCCGCGGTGACGGGACGGCACGAACTCCGCGATGTAGGGCAGCACCACGGCGATCTCCGCGCCGAGCCCGATCCCCTGCAGAGCCCGGAAGGTGACCAGTGCGCCGAAGCTGGACGCGAACACCGCGGCCAGCGAGAAGACCGCGTAAACCATGAGGGTGATGGCCAGCGGCACCTTCCGGCCGTACCGGTCGGACACGGTGCCCGCGACGGCGGCGCCCACGAGCATGCCGGCGAACAGTGCGGAGGAGAACACTCCCGCCGACGCGCTGGTGAGGTGGAACGACTTGATGACACCCGGCAGGATCACGCCGGTCAGGTTGATGACGAACCCGCACAGGAAGTGTCCCAAGAGGACGGTGACGTAGATCCTGAGGTGCCGTGGGGTGAACGCCGACTCGTCGAGCCGGCCGAGCAGTGAGGGGGACGACGTGGCGGGGGACGGGGGCATGGCGGGCCACCTCCTTGTGGCTGGGAACCCGGTGTTGTGCGCTCTGCGGACCCCCCCTGGGTCTTGGCCGGCTACCGGTCGTCGAGGTTGCCCTGGACGCCGTGGTAGAGGTGGGCGAGGGTGGGCAGGAGCTGTTCGCGGACCTCAGGAGTGAGGCCCGCGGTGAGTTCGGCGGTGAACTTGTCGAGCGCGCGCCGCGCGGCGTCGCGTGCGTCGACTCCTCTGGTGGTCAGGTCCAGCTGCATGGTGCGACGGCTCGTCGCCGACGGACGGCGGGACAGGAATCCCTGGTTGACCAGCTTGTCGACGCTTTCGGACATGGTCGACGGGTTGCGGTGCGCGAGCTTGCACAGCGCGGTGAGCGACGTGTGCCCGGCCCCGACCCGCGACAGGATCCGGTACTGCCGGATGGTGAGCGGCTGCTCGAGGCCCGCCAGCAGTTCCGTCTGGAGCCGGGTGAGCCGCCCGCCCAGGGCGAGGAGGACCTCGCCGAGAGTGGCGTCCGGCCCCGGCTCGTCGAAAGTCGCGGTGTCGCGAGCGGACATTTAGGCCCCCGTATGTTCCGGTACCCGAAGTGTTAACGAGGCCGACTATACGTCCGGGGTGAGCTCGCTGGGAAGAGGCGATTTCGCGACCGGGTTGCTCGCTCCGCGCGGCGCCTTCGGCGCAGGGGTAGGCAGGTGACCGGCTGCGAGGGGCATCAGGGCGGGCGCTGCCGGGCTGGCCGACTCCGGGGATTCCCCAGCCCGGCTGCCCGAAGCTGCCGTTGGGCGTCGCGACGAGGACTGACTGCCGGGCCACGTGGCGTGGCCCGCGACGCCACGTGGTGGAGGTCAGGCTCCGGCCAGGAGCTCCAAGAGCCGGGCGACCTCGTCGCGCATCCGGTCGCGTCCGGGGGAGAGGTAGCGGCGTGGGTCGGTCAGGCTCTGCCGCTCGGCGAGCGTCGCGCGGACCGCGCCGGTCAGGACCTGGTTGAGCCGGGTGCCGACGTTGACCTTGCGGATGCCGCGCTCGACCGCGCGCCGGACGCCGTCGTCGGGGACTCCGGACGAGCCGTGCAGGACCAGCGGCACGGGCACGGCGCCGGCGAGCCGGCTGATCAACTCGTCGTCCAGCACCGCGTCGCGGCCGGCCATCGCGTGCGACGACCCGACGGCCACCGCGAGGGAGTCGACGCCGGTCGCGGCGACGAACGCGGCCGCTTCGGCCGGGGCGGTCCGGACGCCCGGTGCGTGCGCACCGTCCTTGCCGCCGATCTCACCGAGCTCGGCCTCCACCCAGCACTCCGCGGCGTGGCACCGGTCGGTGACCGCCCGGGTCCGCGTCACGTTCTCCGTGTAGGCCGAACTCGCCGCGTCGAACATGATCGACCGGATGCCCAGTGCGAGACCCTGGTCGACCAGGGCTTCGTCCTCGATGTGGTCGAGGTGCACCAGGACCGGCACCGTGGCGGTGCTCGCCATGCTCAGGCACGCCGCGCCGAACGGGTCGAGTGAGCCGTGGTAGCGGACGGCGTTCTGGGAGATCTGCAGGATGACGGGGAGACCGGCCTGCTCGGCGCCCGCCACGATGGCCTCCGCGTGCTCGAGGAGGATCGCGTTGAACGCCCCCACCGCGCCGCCCTCCTCGCGCAGACCGGCGAAGATGTCCTTGGCGTCGGTGTTCACGCGGTCTCCTTCACGGTGAGCGCACCGAGCCAGCCGGCTCGTGCTTCGAGATCGACTTCGCCCGCGACGGGGCGCAGGACAGCGGCGGCCGACGTCGCGACGACGTCGGCCAGCGCGGCCGGCCAGTCCATTCCGGACACATCGCCGGC
The DNA here is from genome assembly GCF_040682935.1 of Amycolatopsis sp. NPDC051061. Classification (NCBI taxonomy): domain Bacteria; kingdom Bacillati; phylum Actinomycetota; class Actinomycetes; order Pseudonocardiales; family Pseudonocardiaceae; genus Amycolatopsis; species Amycolatopsis sp. NPDC051061. The sequence continues at coordinate 9,045 of NZ_JBFBBZ010000045.1, read as the reverse complement.
GGCCGCCAGGTGGCGGGCGAGCGCGGCGGCGGCCGCGTCGCCGGCACCGGTGGGGTTGCCGACGACCCGCTCGACCGGCCGGACACCGAACTCGTGGTCGGCGGTCACCGCGATCACGCCCTCTTCGCCGAGTGTGGCGACCACGGCGGCGGCGCCGTCCCGGACCAGCTGCCGACCGGCCGCGACGATCTCGCCGGATTGGTGAAGGCGCTTTCCGGCCAGCTCGGACAGCTCGTCGCGGTTGGGCACGAGCACAGTTCGGGCCGTCGCCGCGGCGCGCAGGGCGGCACCGGAGACGTCGGCTATCACCGGGACGCCGGCTTGGGCGCAGAGCACCGCCAGCCGGGCGGGTACCTCGTCGCCGAGCCCGGGCGGCACGCTCCCGGAGATGACCACTGCCCCCGCACCGGCCGCCAGCTCGGCGCGAAAGGCCGCCACGACCTCGTCCCGGACTCCGGCCGCCACGGCCGGGCCGCGCTCCTGCAAGCTCGTCGTGACTCCGTTGTCCTCCACCACCGCCACGGTCCGGCGGACCGCGTCCAGCGCCGGGATCAGGTGGTGGGGGAGACCGAGCCGGTCGAGGCCGGCCCGGAACTCGTCCGGCTCCGCTCGTCCGGTCAACGCGAGGACCAGGCTGTCGCTGCCCAGGTGCCGGGCCACCGCGGCGACGTTCACGCCCTTGCCGCCGGCGCGGCTGCGCACGTTCGCCACGCGGACGGTCTCGCCGACCGCCAGCCCGGCCACCCGGTAGGTGACGTCGATCGCGGGGTTGAGGGTGACGGTGAGGATCGTGGTCACGACGCGGCTTCCCGCCGATCGGCCGGGGCTGCTTCGGGTAGCTGCGCGGCCGGCTCGTCGCCGCTTTTCTCCGTGCTGTAGACCATGAGCGACGAGCCCACGAGGGCGAGCACGATGCCGGCGACCTGGAAACCGGTCGGCAGGGTCCGGAAGACGATCAGCGAGAGCACGATGGTCAGCACCGGCGCCAGCGCGTTGGTGACCGGCGCGACGATCGTGGCCTTGCCACGGCTCATGGCCATCACGAGGAACAGCGCGCCCACGGCGTTGAGCAGCTGCGTGATCGCGGTCAAAGCGGGAGCCTGCCACGGGAACGACAGGGGGAGGCCGCCCATCATGATGAGGGCGACCGGGATCAGCAGGAGCCCGCTGACGGTCATCCAGCCGAAGGTCGTCGCGTCGTTGACCCCGACGACGGCGGCTTTGCGCATGAAGTACGCCTGTACGCCCCAGGCGATGCAGACCAGGATCGCGAGCCACAGGTAGGTCCCGCTGGTCTCCTGCGAGTCGCCGGAAGACACCGAGAACAGGACGATGGCGACCAAGGCGAGGCCGACGCCGATCCAGCTCAGCGCGGTGAGCCGTTCACGCAGGGCCGCGAAGGCCATCAAGACGGTGATCGCCGGGGAGAGCGCCACGATCGGGAAGATGATGTAGGCCGGCCCGATGGTGAGCGCCTTGAACAGCACCAGCTGCCCGCCGGCGCCGGTCAGGCCGATCAGCAGGCCGTAGGCCGCGGCGATGGGGCGGCGGTCGATCTTCTGCCCGCGCAGGGAGAAGTACGCGGGGATGAGCATGGTGATCGACCAGATGACGTAGACCATCGGGTCGGGGTAGCCGTAGCGGGAGGTGGGCAGGCTGGAGAACGCGCCCCAGACACCCCAGAACAGGACCAGCAAGCCGGCGTAGGGAATCCAGGTGGCGCGGCGCTTCGATGCGCTCATGACAACCCCTCCAAGGTGGGGACGGCGGAAATCCGGTCGAGCGGGATGGGGCGCCCCGCCAGCCGGGCGGCGTAGACCGCCGCACCGACGTGCGGAGGCAGCAAGGGCTCTCGCAGTTCGTAGCCGTGGCTGCCGTGCTGGAGCGCTTCGCGGAAGGCACCCAGGAGGTGGGCCGAGCCGAACATGCCGCCGGAGTAGGAGACCGGCACGGTCTGGTCCGGCTCGAACCCCAGCGCGGCGGCACCGGCTTCGACGTGGAGGGCGAGCTCCCGCCCGGCGCGTCCGAGGATGACGGCCGCGGTGGGGTCGCCCGCCTCCGCGGCGCGGGTGACGACCTTGCTGAGGTCCGCGATCCGCCCGCGGTCCCCGTGCCACCGGTTCATGACGATGTCGATGGCGTCGAGGTCGGTGGTCACCCCGAGCGTCCGGCGCATCTCTTCGGCCAGCGCGCTCGCCGGCTGGCGCCCGTCGCTCATCCGGGAGAACGCGCCGAGACCTTGGACCGCCACCCAGTAGCCGGAACCTTCGTCGCCGAACAGCTCGCTCCAGCCGCCGGCTCGCCACTGCCGTCCGCGGTGTTCCCCGTAGGCGATGGACCCGGTGCCCGCGACGACGTTGATCCCGTCCGCGCCACCGAGGGAGGCCGCCCAGCCGCAGATCATGTCGTTGCCGCACGCGTAACCGACTTCGCCCAGGATCCGGCGGGGGAGCGCGTCGAGCACCGGCACGTCGGCGGAAATCTCGCCGTAGCAAGGAATGCCGAAGAAGGCGTAGGAGAGGTCGGCGACGTCGATGCCCGCGGTGGCGCACACCTCGCCGATTCCCTGACGCAGCAACGGCTCGACGATGCCGATGCCCTGCTGCAGGTAGTAGATGCCGGCCGTGCCGGCTTCCGCGGCGACCCGGCCCCGCGCGTCGACCAGGCAGAAGGCGGTTTTCGTGCCGCCGCCGTCCACACCGAGGAACATGGCTCAGCCCTCCGCCGGGTTCGGGAACTCGTGGATGACGACCCCTCGGACCACGCGGTTGACTTCACCGCCGGGAAACGGGTTGTCGGGGGTCAGGCCCTGGGCGAGCGAGCACGCCAGGGCGATCGACTGCGCCGGGATGGCCGCCACGATGGCCCGTAGTGCATCGGGCAGGTGCGTGGTCCCCGGGATCGGCCACTCACCGGCGCCGGCGGGAGCGTCGGAGCCGATGACCAGCACTCGCTCGCGCCCCAGGGACTCCACGAGCTCGCGCGTGATGTCGTCGTCGTAGCGGCGGGTGTACGGATCGCCGGACGGGAAGATGATCGCGACGGTCCGTTCGTCGAGGACCGACTTGGGGCCGTGCCGGAAGCCCAGCGGGGTGTCGGCGACCGCCACGACCGCGCCGGCGGTGAGTTCGAGGCACTTCAGCGCGGCCTCGCGGGCCAGTCCCTTGAAGGCGCCGGCACCGAGGTAGACCAGCCGGGCCGGATCGGCGGCGGCGACCGCTTCCGCCCGGCTCGCCGCGGTGACCAGGACGGCGGACGCCGCCCGGGCCGCGCCTTCCACGTCGACCTCGAGGCCCAGGGCGAGCAGGGCGGCCAAGGTCATCCCGGTGAACGACGACGTCATGGCGAAGCCGCGGTCGTTCAGCTGGTCGGGAAGCGTCACCACGACGGCGTTCTTGGCGTCGGCCCAGCGGCGGGCGAGAGCGCCGGCGGGGTTGCAGGTGATGACGATGTGGTGCAGCGCGGGAGTGAGCCGCTGCAGCAGCTCGGCCGCGGCGATCGACTCGGGACTGTCGCCGCTGCGGGCGAACGACACCAGCAGCACCGGCCGGTCGTCGACGACCACGGAGTGCGGGTCGGCGACGATGTCCGTCGTCGCGACCGGTTCGATCGGCCGGCCGAGGTGCCGGGCGAGGTCGGGAGCCACGACTTCCCCGATGTAGGCCGAGGTCCCCGCGCCGGTCAGGACGACCCGGGTCCGCGGATCGACGAGCGCGTCGCCGAGCAGGCGGTCGATGTCGGCCCGCACGGCGGCGACGGTCCGCGCCACCGCGGGCCACGTGCCGGGTTGCTGCCGGATCTCACCGGCGGTGCGGCTTTCGTCCGGCTGCTTCTGGTGCCCCGGCTGCTTTTGGTGCACTGACACCCACATCACCTTTCGGGTCGTGGCCGGTTCGGCCGGCTCCGCCAAGCGGTCCGCTCTTGGTACGTCGTGCCGCGTCCGGTGGGCAAGAGTTGCCGCGCAAACGAGCATCGCGGATGTTCGTTTGCCGCGTTACTGCCGGTGAGTTGTCGGAACGATGCGTGAAAATGCTCGAAAGTGTCGTATAGTGTGCAATTATGAGCCTTGTCGATGTGCGGCCCCGAGCGCGTGCGTCCCGGTCCGAACGGATGGCGGAGATGGTGCGCGAACTGGGCGAAACGGGCCGCCTGCGCGTCGGTGAGCTCGCGCGCCGGTTCGGCGTCTCCGAGGCCACGCTGCGACGGGACCTGACCGCGTTGGAGGAGCAGCGGCTGCTGACCCGGACCCACGGCGGCGCGCTGGCCCAGGGGATGGCGTACGAGCTGCCGGTCCGGTACCGGGAAGGCCGGTCGAGGGACGCGAAACGGGCGATCGCCCGGCAGGCGGTGCGCAGGCTGCCGGTGGGGCCGCACGTGATCGCGCTGACCGGCGGTACGACCACGGGCGAGCTGGCGAAGGAGCTGCCCGACCGCGCGGATCTCACAGTGGTGACCAACGCGCTGAACACGGCCATGGAGATCGTGCTGCGGCCCCGGGTGAAGCTCGTCGTCGTCGGCGGCGTCTCCCGTCCGCGGTCCTACGAGCTCGTCGGCCCGTGGGCGGAGCAGGTGCTGGCGTCGATCAACATCGGCACGGCCTTCATCGGGGTCGACGGCATCGACGCGGCGGGCGGCATCACCACCCACGACGAAAACGAGGCGAGAACGAACCGCGCGATGCTCGGCCGCGCGCAACGGGTGGTCGTCATCGCGGACGGCAGCAAGCTCGGCAAGCGAACGCTGGCGCGGATCGGTGACATCACCGAGGTCGACGAGCTGATCACGGATTCATCGGCCGACGCGGGCAGCGTGGCGGCGATCCGGGCGGTGGGAGTGAAGGTGACGGTCGTCGACGTGCCCGCGCAAGGGGAGAGCAGCCGATCGATCGCGTGAGACGGACGGCGCCGCCTGCACACGGATCGAGCCGACCTGGCTCGGCTTTCGGGCAGGTCGTGGTGGAAGGGGAGCGCACTTCGTATCCACCGTGATCACCGACGCCGACTGCGGAAACCCCTCCGGCCGCTCCGGAAGCCGACGTAGCGGCCGTCGTGTTCGGCGCGCCTGACCGTGAACGCGCCGGTGCCGGCGAGCTCGGTCCATGCCGATGGATCGTCCGGTCCTGCGCCGGGTTTCGCGGCAGAGACAGGAATCAGACAGGTTGGGGCGAAAGTCTAGACCACGGGGTAGGCCCTTCTCACACTGGTGGGTGAATATCTCCCTGTCCCCGGAGGTGCTACCCAGAATGCGTCGAAAGATTGCTTCCGTGGTGGGTGGCGCAGTACTGCCGGCGCTCGCCACCTCGGTTCCGCCTTGACCTCTTCGGGCCGGGGCAGGTGTTTCCCCGGTCCGGCTCGTGGTCGGCGATAGCGACTCCGCGGTGACGACGTCGCAGTCAGAAAGCGCTTCCACCGCACGGCAAACTCGGCGTCGGGGTGGAAGTCGGGTCGGCGGCGCGTTCCTCGACGACGGCGGCGGGAACCGTGGGCGCGACCACTGCTCCATCAACGGCGGGCTCCTTCGCCGGATTCTCCTTCCCGGCCAACGACTACTCACCTGTCCGCATCCTCAACGGCTGATGGTTCACTGACCTCTTGCCGGGCTGGGGCACCATCGGCGACCCGCTCGCGCACGGGTCGAGCGTGGCCGTGGCCGGCAGTAGATCTGCCGCTCGGATTCGACCACGCATTCGCACTGTGGTAACGAAAAGTCTCTCGACGAGACCGTCGACTGCGCCCGGGGCGCGGTGCATCAGCTGATCCACACCTCGGTGTGCGCCGAGCCCGGCACCTCCGGCGGGGACACCTGGTTCCAGCCGGTCAACGAGATTCCGCAGAAGTACTGCCTGCAGCTGGTCACCTCCTGATCCGCGTGCGGGGCCACCGGCCCCGTGCGCCCTTCGCGCGCGTCGTCGCCGGCCCGGAGCCTGAGCGATGCGCTTTCAGACAAGGAGTTCTGATGCGAAAATCCCTCATCGCGCTCTCCGCCGCGGTATTCCTCAGCGTACCGGCCACCTCGATCGCGGCACCGGCTCCGATGACAGCGGAGGGCACCGCCGTGGTCGGTGCCCTCGACGGCACCACTGAGGTCGCCGCCGCCGACCGGTTCCGGGAGATCCGGACCGGGCAAGCCGGCCACCGCACCCAGGCCACCAGCATCCATGACGACTGGGGCGTGTACACCGGTGGCAGCGCGGTCACCGGGCAGGACGCCATCCAGTCGGCCTACAACGACCTCACCGTCTCCGGCGACACCCTCTACGCCCCGACGATGAAGGCCCCACGGTCCTGCGTGGAGTTGGTGACCGCCTACAACAATGGGGCCAAGCAAGTCTGGGCCTGGGACTGGTGCGTCGGCGTGAACGTGGCCAGGTCGGTCAACATCGACTCTGCTTTCCGCGCCAACTACGTGACTTCGGTCAACGGCCACGACTCCTACCATGGCAAGGTGGAGCAGACCGACGCGGGCAGGAACACGTGGACCGCGTCGCTGTTCAACTATCGCGCCAACCGATGGGACACGCTCTACACTCAGTCCGGCACCGACCAGTCCCGGGACAACCGCAGCTGGAACATCTTCGAGGTCTACGCCAGCGGTAACACCACCGCGACCTACTGCACCGCGCTGGGCACCCGAAACGTCGAGAGCAGCAGCTACCGGATCAAGCTGAACGGTTCTTGGCAGGCCGCGAGCACCGGCAACACCTCGGTGCTCTCCAATTCCTCCACCGCGAACTTCCTGTGTCCGAACCTGTCTCGCACCGTGGTGCACGCCAACGACCAGTGGCAGGTCCACCGCTGACCGTCCACTGTCGACCTTCGCCGGGGTGAGGCGGACCGATGAAGGTGCCCTCCGGTGAACTGAGACCAGTGGAGCACGGCCGGCGCGGAGAGGAAGATCAACAGGAAGGTCCAGTCATCGAGGCGTAGTCCGAGGACGTGGTCGACACGCAGGGCTCCGGCCCGGCGGTTCAAGGCCGCTCAGTCGTGGCGATGGGCCGGAGGCCGTCCAGCAGCACGTCCAGCAGGCGACCGGCTTTGGCTGCCTGCTCGGGCAGGGGAGCCACGGTGAAGATGCCGATGAGATTGGCCGCGATGTCTTCGGCGCTGACGTCGGAGCGGAGGTCTCCTGCCGCGCTGCCGGCGGCGAGGATCGTGGTGATGGCCGCCAGCAGTTCGGTACGGGTCTGGGCATGGGCGATCTCGCCTGACTCGACCATGGCGAGCAGCGTGTCGAGCATGCCGTTCTTGGTCGCGATCCAGTCTCCGAACAAGTCTGTCCAGCGCCGCATCGCCGCGGCCGGGGGCAGCCGGTCGAGCAGCTCGTGGGCACCGGCCGTCAGCCGCGCGACCTGGTCTCGGTAGACCGCGTCGACCAGCGACTCGCGGGTCGGGAAGTGCCGGTAGAGCGTGGCGATGCCGACTCCGGCTTCGCGGGCGATCGCCCGCATCGACGGCTCGGCGTCCGCCGCCGCGAACATGCGGGTCGCCACCGTGAGCAGCTGGTCGCGGTTGCGGGTCGCGTCCGCGCGCATCGGCACCTCGGTCAAAACGGATCACGCTCCGGTTGTGCTAGGGTCGTCTGCAGAAACGGAGCATAGTCCGTTTCGGCGCGTCCGGAGGAGACTCATGCGGGAACACGGGAGCAGGGCCGTCCGGCTCGAGGCGTTCGGCGGCCCGGAAGTGCTCGACGTCCAGGAGGTCCGCGCGCCGCAGGCCGGCTCGGGACAGATCCGGGTGCGGGTCACTGCGGCCGGCCTGAATCCGATGGACTGGATCATGACCGCCGACGCGGACACTGCGGCCCGGTTCGGCCTGAGCCTGCCGGCGGGGTTCGGGACCGACTACGCGGGAGTGGTCGACCAGGTCGGCGACGGCGTTTCCGGCTTCGCACCCGGCGACCGGGTGTTCGGGGGCGCGCTGTCCCGCGCGGTCGCCGACTTCGTGGTGGTCGATGCAGCTGGGGCGATTGCGGCGAACGAGGCTCAACACACCCCCGACGGCGTCGACGACCGCACCGCCGCCACCCTCGCGATCGCCGGTCGCACGGCATCCGCCGCCCTCGCCGTGGTCGGCCCCGGCCCGGGCGACATCGTGCTGATCGGCGGCGCGGCGGGCGGGGTCGGGGTGTTCGCCGTCCAGCTGGCCCGGATCGCCGGAGCGCGCGTGATCGGGACGGGATCGGCCGCATCGTCGGATTTCCTGCGCGATCTCGGAGCCGAGCCGGTCGCTTACGGCGAGGGCCTGGCCGACCGAGTCCGGGGCCTCGCTCCCGGCGGTGTCACCGCCGCCATCGACTTGCACGGGACGGAGACAGTGCAGGTGGCGAGGGAACTCGGCGTTCCGGACGGTCGCATCGGTACGATCGCCGCGCAGGTCGACGGCGTGTCGACGGCCAACGGCGCGAACGCCGCTCCGGGTGCCCTCGAGGAGATCGCTCGCCTTGTGGCGGCAGGTCGGCTCCGGGTGCCGATCGCGGCAAGCTTCCCGGTCGAGCAGATCCGGCGCGCGGCCGAGCTGCAGGCGGGCCGGCACGTGCACGGCAAGGTCGTGATCGATCTTCGGATCAGGGCCGCCGCGCCGATGAAGGCGATGTCGTCGGTCCGGTGAGGCGGGGTTGACCTCCCGCTCATCGAGCCAAGCCCTTCTCGTTGAGGGCGATCGCCGACGCTCGGCGTCCTGACGTAGAAGTCAAGATGCTGCGATCGAGGTGTGCCACCTGCGGGGCCTCGGCGGCACACCTCGTGGCTCAGCCGGCGGCGGGTTGGGGCCGGGTGTTCTGTCGTTGGGCTTGGTGGAGCTGGTCTTCGAGGGTGATGATGCGGCACGCGGCGTCGATGGCCGTGCCCTCGTCGACGAGGTGCCGTACGCGCGCGGCGATGCGCAGTTGGTGACGGGAGTAGCGGCGATGCCCGCCGGGGGAGCGCTGTGGCTCGATCAGGCCGGCTTCGTCGAGGCTGCGCAGGAAGTTCTGGGTAGTGCCGAGCATTTCCGCGGCCCGCCCCATGGTGTAGCCGGGGTAGTGCTCGTCGTCGAACTTGCCGGCCGT
>NZ_JBFBBZ010000044.1:0-77590 GCF_040682935.1 Amycolatopsis sp. NPDC051061 | reverse complement strand
GGCCCCCGGTGCGCGCACCGGGGGCCGTCTCGAACCGGGTCAGATCCCCAGCCGGTGCAGCAGCTTGCCTTCCAGCCGCTCCAGCTCGCCGGTCACCGCGCGGTGCACGGCCTTGCGCCGCGCCGCCGGCATCCGCTCGGCCGCCCGCACTGAGGCTGACAGCTGCTCCAGCGTGCCCAGCGACTCGCTCACGAACGTCTTGTCCGCCGCCGACGCCTTGTCCGACTTCTCCAGGTCCCGGCACCCCTCGGCGAGCCCCGCGATCCGGGCGTGCAGCGCCGCGCCGCGCCCGGTGTACGAGCCCAGCTGGTCGATCGCGACGCCGAGCTTGCGTGCCTGGTAGCGGTCGTACAGCTCCCGGGCGGAGCCCGCCGCGCGCACCGCGAACGGCGCGACCACCGGGATCACGACGGGGCCGAGCACCTTCGCCACCGCGACTGCGTTCTTCGCCTTCTTGGGGGTGAACCTGGCTTCACCCTCGACCTTGGCCTTGCGCGCCATGGCACCTCCTGCGACGTGTCGAGGTCGAACTTACTGGTCGCCCGGGTGGCGGGCATGTCGGCTCGGCGGTGGGAATCTAGAGTGATCTCCATGAAGGGCGAGGTGGTACTCGACGCGGGAGCGGTCAGCCGCTGCCGTCGGCGCGTGCACCTGGAGCACGACCCCGCCATGCGCGAGGTACCGCTTTCCCCGCCGGACCCCACGGCGCAGCAGCGGATCGACGACGCCACCGCCCACCGCGAGGACATCGTCACCCGGCTGATGGCGGCCAACCCCGGCCAGTGGGTGAAGATCGCCCGCGACCTCCCGGCCCACGAGCGCGTCGAGCAGACCGAGCGGGCCTTCGCCGCCGAAGCGCCCTACATCTGGGGCGCGCTGCTGCCGGTCGACCCGGCCGGGCACCGGCGCGGCGGCATCGACCTGCTCGTGCGCACCGGCCGCGGCTACGTCCCGGTCCTCGTCGTGCGCCACCGCATCACCGACCGCGGCACCGGCGCGATCGTCACCGGGATGACCGACCTCGACCCGGCGCACCGCGGGGCCGACGAGGGCCGCAAGGTGCGGTCGCAGCCGCGTGACCAGCTCCGGCTCGTCCACATCCGCCGCATGCTGCAGACGCTCGGGCAGGCCGACGAGAGCCTCGCCCTCGGCGGCGTCATTGGCCTCGACGCCGACGTCGTCGTCTGGCACGACCTCACCGCGGGCACCTGGCCGGGCGGGCGCAGCGCGCTCACCGAGTACCAGGTCCGCTTCGCCGACCGGCTCGCCATCGCCACGGCGGCCGCGAACGGCGAGGAACCGCTGGCCGAGCCGTCGCGCGTGCTGGAGTGCCGCCGCTGCCCGTGGTGGCCCACGTGCGAGGTGGTGCTCACCGAGTCCCGCGACGTCAGCCTGGTGGTCCGCGGCGAGGACGCGGTGGAGCTGCGCCGCGCCGGCGTATCCACTGTGGACAAGCTGGCCGCGTTCGACCCCACCGGCGACGCGCCGGAGATCAACTGGACCGGCGTGACGTTCCCGGACGCCGTGGTGCTCGCTCGCGCCTGGCTGGCCGACCTGACGCTGGTGCGCCGCGTCGACCGCGTCGAGGTACCGCGCGCCGACGTCGAGGTCGACGTGGACATGGAGAGCTTCGGCGACGCCGGCGCGTACCTCTGGGGCTGTCTGCTGACCGGCGCCGACATCGGCGTCTCGCCGGGTTACCGCGCCTTCGCGACGTGGGACCCGCTGCCCACGGGCGACGAAGCCCGGTCCTTCGCCGAGTTCTGGGCGTGGCTCACCGACGTCCGCGAGCGGACCGAAGCGGCCGGGCTGACCTTCCGCGCCTATTGCTACAACGCGCTCGCCGAGAACCGCTGGCTCTTCGGCTCGGTCGAGCGCTTCGGCGACCACCCGGGCATTCCCGCGAAGAAGGAAATCCAGTCCTTTGTGGATTCCGAGGAGTGGGTCGACCTCTTCCGCAGCGTCACCGACCAGTTCCTGTGCTCCCAGGGCAAGGGCCTGAAGGTGATCGCCCCGGTCGCCGGGTTCGCCTGGCGCGACCCGGAGGCAGGCGGCGAGGCATCGATGCGCTGGTACCGCGACGCGGTCGGCATGGACGGCGAGACACCGGACGCCGCCCAGCGCGAGCGGCTGCTGCGCTACAACGAGGACGACGTCCTGGCGACGCACGCGCTGCGGGAGTGGATCGACGCGCGGGCGCAGGCCGAAGTTCCGTACATGTTCGATCTCTGAGTAGCTCGACGACTAAGACACTTGCCTGCTGGCGCGTCTTGCGTATACTCGTCTGCGAGTACTCGTGAACGAGGAGTCGGCATGAAGAAGCGGAAGGTCGGCAGCATGCTGGGCCTCGCCGTGTTGTCCGTCGCGCTGGAACGCGCGATGCACCCGTACGAAATGGCGGCCGTGCTCAAGCAGCGCGGCAAGGACGCCGACATGCCGATCAAGTGGGGCTCGCTCTACACGGTCGTCGCGAACCTGGAAAGGCACGGCTTCCTGGAGGCCGTCGAGAGCGTCAAGGACGGCGGGCGGCCCGAACGGACCGTCTACCGGATCACCCCGGCCGGGCGCGAGGAGTTCGAGGACTGGGTCCGCGAGCTCGTCGGCACGGTCGAGAAGGAGCCACCGCGGTTCCGGTCCGGGCTGTCGATGATCGGCGTTTTGGGCCCCGACCAGGCGATCAGCCTGCTGCGGCAGCGGGTCGGGCAGCTCGATGACCACGTCGAAGCGCAGCGGGCGGCCCTGGAGCAGCTGAGGCCGCTGATGCCGCGGCTGTTCCTGGTGGAGATCGAGTACGACATCGCGATGGCGGAGGCCGAGGCGCGCTGGGCGCACGGCTTCCTCGAAGAACTGACCACCGGCGCCCTGCCCGGCATCGATGCCTGGCGGCGCTTTCACGAAACCGGCGAATTCCCGGACGACCTGGGGGAGTTCGTGGAGAGGTAGGAACCGATGGAGACGACCCGCAAGCACAAGGTGCCCGAGATGGAAGGCTTCCAGGCCCGCTGGTACGCCAAGAACCGCGGCACCGAGGCCCAGCTCGCGCAGTATCGCCGGCAGGCCGCCGAGGTCACGTCCGGGCTGAGGGAGGGCGCCGACGTCCTGGAGGTGGCGCCCGGGCCGGGCTTCTTCGCCGTCGAGCTGGCGAGGCGCGGCCTCCACGTCACCGGGCTCGACATCAGCCACACGATGGTGGAGATCGCTTCGGAAGAGGCACGGAAGGCCGGCGTGGACGTCGACTTCCGGCAGGGCGACGTCACGCACGCGCCGTTCGCCGACGAGTCGTTCGACTTCCTGGTCTGCCAGGCCGCGTTCAAGAATTTCCGGCAGCCGGTGGCGGCGTTGAACGAGATGCACCGGGTGCTGCGCCCGGGCGGGTTCGCGGTGATCCACGACCTGAACCACGAGGCCACCGGCGCGGACATCGGCCGCGAGGTGGCCGGGATGAACGTCGGCGCGGTCAGCGGGTTCACCGTCCGGCAGACGCTGGGGTGGCTGCGGCGGCGAGCGTTCACGCGCGAGCAGTTCGAGGCGATGGCCGCGGAGAGCGCTTTCGGCGGCTGCTCGGTGACGACCGACGGCGTCGGCCTGGAGGTCCGCCTCTCCCGCTGACGGCCCAGGGGGGCACTTTCACTCCGAAAGTGCCCCCCTCGGGGTCAGCGCGGGGCCATCCGCAGCGAGCCGTCCATGCGGACGACCTCGCCGTTCAGGTAGTCGTGGTCGATGAGCGACAGCGCGAGCTGCGCGTACTCGTCCGGCCGCGCGAGGCGCTTCGGGAACGGGATGCCGGCGGCGAGCGTCGCGCGGAACTCGTCGCTGACCGTGGCGAGCATCGGGGTGTCGACGATGCCCGGCGCGATGGTCAGCACGCGGATGCCGTGCGAGGCCAGGTCACGCGCCGCGGGCAGCGTCATGCCGACGACCCCGCCCTTGGACGACGAGTAGGCGACCTGCCCGATCTGGCCGTCGAAAGCGGCGATGGACGCGGTGTTGATGATGACGCCACGAGCGTTGTCTTCGAGCGGCTCGGTCTTCGCGATCGCTTCGGACGCGACCGCGAGCACGTTGAACGTGCCGATCAGGTTGATCTGGATGACCTTCGCGTACAGCGCGAGGTCGTGGCGGCCCTTCTTCGACAGGATCCGCGCGGACGGCCCGATGCCGGCGCAGTTCACCACCGTCCGCAGCGGCACACCCGAGCCGGACGCGGTCGCGACGGCCGCCTCGACCTGCTCGACGTCGGTCACGTCGGCTTCGACGTAGGTGATGCCGTCGACCTGCTCGGCCTTCTCGATGGACGGCGCCAGGTCGAGCGCGAACACCCGCGCGCCCTGGGCCGCGAGGGCCTTCGCCGTCGCCCCGCCGAGGCCGGACGCGCCCCCGGTGACGAGCGCCGCGGTGTCGGTGATCTGCATCTGTGCGGTTCCCTTCGCTGCTCTGACTGCGGACCCAGGTTAACGCTCGTTCGCTGTGACAACCGGGGCGCCGCCCCGGGCCGGGGGCTCCGCCACCCGGAACCCCCCAAAGCGGCGTTGGCGATTCGTGTCTTCGCTCACCGCTCTCGGAGGCGACCGTTCCCGTTAGCGTCGTGGTCAACTCCGGCTGTCACCTTCAGCACCATGACACCAGCTCGGATCGTGGTGGTAGGGACCGGTTACGTCGGCTTGACCACGGGGGCCTGCCTGGCCGGTCTGGGTCATTCCGTCACCTGCGTGGACGTCGACCGCGCGAAGGTGTCCCGCCTGGCCGCGGGGCGCGTCGACATCCTCGAGCCGGGGCTGACCGACCTGGTCGCCCGCGGGATTTCCACTGGCCGTCTCCAGTTCGTCGTCGGCGCGCGGGACGCGGTCCGCGACGCCCAGGCGGTGTTCCTCTGCGTGCCGACGCCGATGGGCGCGGGCGGCTCCGCGGACCTGCGCGCGGTCGAGGCGGTGGCCGCCGAGATCGGCGACGTCCTGCCCACCGGCTGCGCGCTGGTCACCAAGTCGACCGTGCCGGTCGGCACGTCGAAGCGGATCCGGGAAATGCTCGGCCGGACCGACGTGCCGGTGGTGTCGAACCCCGAGTTCCTCCGCGAGGGCACCGCGGTCGCGGACTTCCTCGGCCCGGACCGGATCGTCGTCGGCTCGGACGACTTCGCGGCCGCCCACTGGGTCGGCGAGCTGTACGCCGAGCTGGACGCGCCGGTCGTCGTCGCCGACGCGGCGAGCGCGGAGCTCGTGAAGTACGCCGCGAACTGCTACCTCGCGCTGAAGCTCTCGTACGTCAATTCCATCGCTGAGCTCTGCGAACGGCTCGGCGCGGACATCGACCTCGTCACCGAGGGCATGGGCCACGATCGCCGGATCGGCCGGACGTTCCTCAAGCCCGGTCCGGGCTGGGGCGGCTCGTGCCTGCCGAAGGACACGAGCGCGCTGGTCAAGGTGGCCGAGTCGGTCAACTACGACTTCAAGATGCTGACCTCGGCGATCGGCGAGAACATCGCCCAGCGCGACCGGATCGTCGCGAAGATCGCCGGCGCGGTCGGCGGCACGCTGGCCGGCGCGCGGATCGGCCTGCTCGGCCTGGCGTTCAAGGCGGGCACGAACGACCTGCGCGACTCGCCCGCGCTCGCCGTGGCCTCGGTGCTGGGCGCGCTCGGCGCGGAACTGATCGCCTACGACCCGGCCGTCGACGGCGGGATCGACGGGGTGACCGTCGTCGATGACGCCTACCAGGTCGCGAAGGACGCGGACGTCGTCGTCGTGCTGACCGAATGGGCCGAGTTCAAACACCTCGACTGGGCCGCGATGGCGCAGCTCATGGAGGGCATCGACGTCGTCGACACGCGCAACCTGCTCGACCCGCGGCTGATCGTCGAGGCGGGGCTGTCCTGGCAGGGCGTCGGGCGGCCGCGGGCGGCGGCGCGAATCAAGGTGTCTTGACGCGCTTCTCTTGGTTAGGGTGATCGGCACGGCATCGCGTGTCGGTCACCGGCTGGGTGAGGCATGGAGGTGGCGGGAGTGCCCCGGAGGCATTTCACTCGTGTCAGTATCCGTTTCCGTTGAATTGAACCACTTGATCGTCCCGTCCCGGAACAACCGGGAATCCGCCGAATTCCTGGCGAACCTGCTCGGCCTCGAAGCCGGGGAGGAATGGGGTCCGTTCATCCCCGTCGAGACGCGCAACGGCGTCCGGCTGGACTTCGCGACCATCCCCGAAGAAGACCTGCGCCTGCAGCACTACTGCTTCCTGATCCCGGAGGACGACTTCGACGCCGTGTTCGCGCGGCTCGTCGAAACGGGCGTGCCGTACCACGCCGACCCGATGGGAAAGCAGGTCGGCGAAATCAACCACAACCACGGCGGCCGCGGGGTTTATTTCCTCGATCCCGGCGGCAACGGGATGGAAATCATCACGCAGCCGTACGAGCCGGAGCGGCGTCGGCCGGCGTCTTGGTAAGCGCTGTCTGGTAAAAGTTCCTTAGCAATGCGTACTATCGGGGCATGTTCACGACGAGGCCGGAGCTGGCCGGCACCTTCGGGATGGTGGCATCGACGCACTGGCTGGCTTCGGCCACCGGGATGGCGGTGCTGGAAGACGGCGGCAACGCGTTCGACGCGGCGGTCGCCGCCGGGTTCGTCCTGCAGGTCGCCGAACCGCACCTGTGCGGGCCGGCGGGCCAGGTGCCCGGCCTCTTCGTGACGGCGGACGACCCGACCCCGCGGGCGCTGGCCGGTCAAGGCCCGTCGCCCGCGGGGGCCACGCCCGAGCACTTCGCGTCGCTGGGGCTGGACCTGATCCCGGGCAGCGGCCTGCTTCCGGCGACCGTGCCGGGCGCCTGGGACGGCTGGCTCCTGCTGCTTCGCGACTTCGGCACGAAGTCGCTTCGCCAGGTGCTGACCTACGCGATCGGCTACGCACGCAACGGCACGCCGCTGGTGTCGCGGGTCGGCGACACGATCCGCGCCGTCGAGCGGCTGTTCGTCGAGCACTGGCCGACGTCGGCGGAGCTGTGGCTGCCGGGCGGCAAGCCGGCTTCGGGCCTGCACCGGAACCCCGTCTTGGCGGACACCTGGGAGCGGCTGCTGCGCGAGGCGGAGTCCGTCTCAGGGCGGGAAGCGCAGATCGACGCGGGACGTCGTGCCTGGTCACAGGGCTTCGTCGCCGAATCGATCGACGCGTTCAGCCGGACCGCGTTCCGCGACGACTCCGGCCGCGACCACGCGGGCCTGCTGACCGGCGAAGACCTGGCGTCGTGGTCGGCGTCGTACGAAGAGCCGGCGTTCGTGGACGTCGACGACTGGCGCCTGGTCAAGATGGGCGGCTGGACGCAGGGTCCGGCGCTGCTGCAGCAGGCGCTGCTCATGCACGGGTTCCGCGACGAACTGTCCTATGTGGACGGCGTCCCCTCGGAGCGCACGGTCCACCTGGCGACCGAAGCGGCGAAGCTGGCGTTCGCGGACCGCGAGGCGTGGTACGGCGACACCGACGTGCCCCTGGACGTGCTGCTTTCCGCTCCTTACACGGATTCTCGCCGGGCACTGATCGGTGATTCCGCGTCTGCTGAGCTTCGCCCCGGCGACGCTCGTGGTCCGGCCCGGCTCCCGGCGATCCTGGACTCGCTGCAGGGCGTCCAGGCGGAAGGCGGCGCGACGGGCGAGCCGACGGTGGGTCCCCAGGGCCAGACCCGCGGCGACACCGTCCACCTCGACGTCGTCGACGCGGCGGGCAACCTGGTGTCGCTGACGCCGTCGGGCGGCTGGCTGCAGTCGAGCCCGACGATCCCGTCGCTGGGCTTCTGCCTCGATTCGCGCGGGCAGATGTTCTGGCTGGAGCAGGGCCTGCCCAACTCCTTGGCGCCCCGCAAGCGCCCGCGGATCACGCTGTCGCCGTCGTTGGCGCTGCGCGACGGCGTCCCGGCGCTGGCGTTCGGCACCCCGGGCGGCGACCAGCAGGACCAGTGGCAACTGTGCTTCTGGCTGGCCCACGTGTACGGCGGCCTGAACCTCCAGGAGTCGATCGACTCGCCGGCCTGGCACACGACGGCGTTCCCGAGCTCGTTCTACCCGCGCTCGTGGAACCCGCGCGAACTGGTGGTGGAGTCGCGGCTGGGAGCGTCCACTTTGGACGCCCTGCGGGAGCGCGGCCATTCCTTGGTGGACGCCGGCGACTGGGCGCTCGGCCGCTTGTCGGCGGTGTCACGCTCGGACGGCCTGCTGCGCGCGGCGGCCAACGCCCGGGGCATGCAGGGCTACGCGGCCGGGCGTTAGAGGGACAGCGAGGCCCAGCCGCCCCCTTCGGCGAGGAGCGTGCGGATGCCGTCGGCGTGTTCGGCGAAGCCGGCGAGATCGCTGTGCAGCAGGGCAAGCCGCTCGCCGTCCAGCGGCGCGGTGTCGCCCTGCCACAGCTCGCGAACCCAGCTGGCCGACATGTGCATCGACCCGATGAGCCCGGCGACCGCGGCTTCCTTGTCCCCGCCGGCGGTGAGGTAGTCGGCGAGGATCCGGTCACCGGCCCGGACCAGCTCCCGCAGTCCCCGCACGGCTTCGTCGGGACTGCCGTCCCAGTCCGGCCGGGGCCACGCCGACGAGCTGAGTTCGAGCCACAACCGCCAGCCCGCGGTCAGCTCGTCGTGGTCACGTGGCGTCCATTGCCCGGCCATGCCTTCGAGTGTGCGCCCGAACGCACGGCCCGGCAGATGGGATTGCTCACTTCGCGGGCTGCTGCCAGAGCCAGAACTCGATGCCCTGGTTGTCGGTGCAGTCGGCCGTCAGGCCGTACGGGTGGTTCTCGACTTCGCCCGCCTGGCCGCCCTGTTCGCCGACCCGGGTCAGGGCCGCGTCGAGGTCGTCCACGGCGAACATCAGCTTCCAGCCGACCTGGCGGCCCGGCCCGCCCCAGAGGCCGCCCGGACGGCCGTGGCCCTCGATGCCCCAGGCGCCTTCGACCGAGCCGGGGGAGAACTGCCAGCCGAGTACCGCGCCGTAGAACGTCTTCGCGGGCTCGGCGTCCGGGACCTGGAACGTGAAGTACATCGACTCGCCCTGCTTCGGCTGCGGCTCGGGCTTCGGCGACGCCTGCGAAACCAGCCACCGCTGGCCGAACGGGTCGCGGAACGAGCCGCCCCGCCCGTACGGCGAATCGCTCACCGCGCGGATGAGCGTCGCACCCAGCTCCAGCGCCCGGGCCACGCTGACGTCGGCGTCCGGCACCTCCACCCGCACCGACGCGCCCCCCGCTTGCGGCGCGACGTGCCCGATCTCCGGGTACTCCTCGGCGAGCATCAGCACCGCGTCGCCGATGGCCAGCTCGGCGTGCCCGATGCGGCCGTCGTCCATGAGGATCGGCTCGCCACGCCGCACAGCGCCGAAGACGTCGACGTAGAAATCGAGCGCGGCCCGCGCGTCGGACACGGCGAGGTAGGGCGTCAGCGACCGCAGTTCGGCAGTGCTCGTGGGGGCTTCGGTGGTCGTCATATCGGCTCCGTTCAAGATGACGCGACGCAGGTTGTCGCGCAGTTCGGCGGCGAAGTCCGGGTCGGGACCGACCCGCTCGGAGGGCCGGCGAAGCGCGTCGAAAGGCTCAGGCATCGCGACCCTCCTTCTCCTCGTAGGCGCGCCGGAACGCGGCACGGGCCCGCACGAGCAACGCCTCGGTGGCGTGCACGCTGCGCCCCAGGTGGCCGGCGACTTCGGGCACGCCCAAGCCGTCGACGTACCGCAGGGTCAGGGCCGCGCGGTGGTGCGACCCGAGGGACTCGAGCACCTGTCTCGCGCGCAGGGCGTCGAGCTGCTCGTCCCACGGGTCCTCGACGTCCGGCTCACTGTCGTGCACCAGCCGCAGCCCGCGTTCCTCACGTTCTTTGCGCCGCCAGTGGTCGGCGAGCTTGTGCCGGGCGACGCCGATCAGCCACCCGGTGCTCACTGGAGGTGCGTACTCCTTGCGACAGGCGGCGACCGCCCCGAGGAACGTCTCGGAAGTGAGTTCCTCGGCGAGCGTGCGGTCACCGCACCGGGACAGCAGGTACCCGTAGACCTCCGGCAGCGCGGTCTCGTAGAGCCCGAGCAGCGCGAAGGCCGGGTCCGGTCGTACCCGAGGTTCCGTCACACCCTCATAGTCGTCCGGCGCGCGACTTTTCCGACGGGTGAACGCCGGACTTTTTCAGACCCGGGGATCGGGCAGCCGCCGTCCGGTGACCGCGACGATCGCCGCCAGCACCGCCACCACTCCGATCACCAGCGCGAACGCGTCCCGGCTCCCCAGCGAACCCGAAAGCGACGCGTACAAACTCCCCAGCGTCGCCACGCCCAAAGCCAGCGCCGTCTGCTGGTTGGTCGTCATCACGCCGGACCCGACCCCCGCGAGATCCGTCGGCACGTGCGACAGCACGATCCGGAACAGTGTCGTCATCGCGAGCGCGTTCCCGACGCCGATCGCCACCATCGCCGGGGCCAGATCAAGAATGGTCACGTTCGGCCAAGCCGCCAGCGTCGTGCACAGCAGCGCCACCATCCCCACCGCCGTGATCGCGCCGCCGACCGGGACGACCTTCTGGCCGTAGCGCGCCACCAGCCGGCTGCTCAGCATCGACACCGTGAAGTACGCGACCGCCAGCGGCGTCAGCGCGCCGCCCGCGCCGAGCGGGCCGAAGTGCAGGCCCTCCTGCAGCGTCATCGCGAACACGAACATGAACGAGCCGAACGCGCCGAAGAACGGCACCGCCACCATCAGCCCCCTGCGGACACTCGGCAGCCGTATCACCGACGGCGGCAGCAGCGGCGTTCCGCCCAGCCGCTCCAGACGCCGTTCGACGTGTACCAGAGCCGCGGCCGAAAACGGCGACAGCGCCAGCAGCACGATCGACCAGACCGGCCAGCCCAGGGCACGGCCTTCCATCAGCGGGACCAGCAACGACAGCAGGGTCGTCGCCAGCAGCAGCGTCCCGAGGCGGTCGACGCCCAGCGGATTGTGCGCGCGGCTCTCCGGCAGCCGGCGGGCCATCACCAGCACCACCAGCCCGATCGGCACGTTCACCAGGAAAATGGGCCGCCAGCCCGTGCCGAACAGGTCCGCCGCCACCAGGCCGCCGCCGAGCAGCTGGCCGACGACCGTCGACAGGCCGCCCGTCGCTCCGAAGAGCCCGAGTGCGCGCGAACGCTCTTCGCCGGACGTCGTCGCCTGGATGATCGAGAGCACCTGCGGCAGCAGCATCGCCGACGCCGCCCCCTGCGCGGCGCGGGCGATCACCAGCGTGGTCGCCGTCGGGGCGATTCCGCAGGCCAGGGACGTCAGCGTGAACAGCCACAGGCCCGCGAAGAACAGCCGCCGCCTGCCGAACGAGTCGCCGAGGCGGCCGCCGACCACCAGCAGCACCGCGTACGCGATGCCGTAGGCGGCCACCACCAGTTCCAGGGTCGCCGTGGACGCGTGGAGGTCGGCATCGATCGTCGGCAGCGCGACGTTGACGATGAAGAAGTCGATGATCGGCAGTGCCGCCCCCAGCAGCACCGTGACCAGGCCGGCGGGGGTCAGTCCCGGCTGGGCCGGGGCGCCGGAGGTGATCGGCGCGAGTTCAGTCGTGGTCATGACTACTACGATCGCCTCGAATCCAAACTAGTACCAGTTGCTGTTTATCCAGGTATCACCAGTACCTGGTACCAGGTTCGGGCGCGTGCGATCCTGGCACCATGACCACCGCCGTCGAATCCGAACTCCGCCGCCAGGAGCTGGCGAGGTTCCTGCGCAGCCGGCGTGAGCGGATCACGCCCGAGCAGGTCGGCCTCCCGCTGCTGGGCCGCCGCCGGACGCCGGGGCTGCGCCGCGAAGAGGTCGCGCAGCTCGCCGGCGTCGGGGTCACCTGGTACACGTGGCTCGAGCAGGGCCGCGACATCAACGCGTCCGAGCAGGTGCTGCAGGCGATCGCGCGCACGCTGCGCCTCGACCCGCACGAGCACACCCACCTCTTCCGCCTGGCCGGCGCGCCCGAGCCGGAGAGCGAGAAGGACTGCCAGGTCATCTCGCCGCAGCTGGAGATGATGCTGAAGAAGCTCGAGCCGTACCCGGTCGCGGTGCGCAACGCCCGCTGCGACCTCCTGGGCTACAACCGCGGCTACACCTGGCTGATGGGCGACGTCGACGCGATCCCGTTCGAGGACCGCAACACCCTGGTCCAGTGCCTGCTCAACCCGCGGTGGCGCGAGCGGATGCTCGATTGGGACACGAACATCCCGCGCGTGATCGCGTCCTTCCGCGCGGCGATGGCCGAGCACGTCGCCGAGCCGGCGTGGAAGAACCTGGTCAAGCGCCTGAAGGCCGAGTCGCCGCTGTTCGCCGAGCTCTGGCCGCACCACGACGTCAACTCCGAGCCGATCCGCACCAAGCGGTACCTGCACCCCGACGTCGGGCTGCTGCGGTTCAACTTCACCTACCTCTACTCGGGCCGCCGCTCGGAGATCACGGTCTCGACCTACACCCCGGCCGACGAGGAGACGGCGGCGAAGCTGCCCCTCATGTTCGAGTGACTACGGCCGTCGACGTACGCCGGGAGTCGCTTCCGGACGGACGCGCCGCGCCGCCGTGACCGGTAGCTTTCGCAGCATGAGATGGCCGCCGTGGGTGGGACGCGTGGTGCGCACCCTCGTCGTCCTCGGGTTCGTGCTCGGCGCGACCAGCGCGTCTTCGCGCTGGCAGCCCGGGGCGACACCGCTGACCCCGCCCGGCGCCGCGTGGCTGGCCGCGACCGTCCTGACCCTGCTGCTCGTCCACCGCTTCCCGCTGACGCTCTTCCTGGTCACGGCCGCCTCGGCGTTCGGCTACTACGCCTCCGGCCTGCCCGGCGGGCCGATCATCGTCGTCCCGACCATCGCGTTGTTCGTGCTGACCCGGCAGCGCGGGCCGCTCACCGCGGGCATCACCGGCTCGGCCGCGCTGGCCGCCGCCTACGTCTCACACGTCGTCACGACCAGGTCGTTCACGCTGGAGGCGGGCGCCGGGTTCGTCGTCGTGTGGCTGGTCGCCGTCATCGGGGTCGGGACCGCCGTCCGCTACCAGCTCGACGCGCTCGCGGCCCGGCGCGAGCAGGCCGACGAGCACCGCCACCGGCTCGCCGAGCAGGAACGGCTGCGGATCGCCCGCGAGGTGCACGACGTCGTCGCGCACAGCCTTGCCATGATCAACGTCCAGGCCGGCGTCGCCGCCCACGTCGCCGACCGGCGGCCCGAGCAGGCGAAAGAGGCGCTGCTCAACATCAAGGCGGCCAGCGCGTCCGCGCTCAAGGACCTGCGCGCGACCCTGGCCGTGCTGCGCTCCGGGGAGGACAAGGCGCCCGCGCCGAGCCTCGCCCAGGCCGCCGAGCTGCTGGAACACGCGCGTGACGCCGGGCTCACGGTCGCCGTCCACGGCGAGGCAGGCGACCTCCCTGCTCCCGTGGACGCGGCCGCCTACCGGATCCTGCAGGAGTCGCTGACGAACGTCGTCCGGCACGCCGACCAGCCGGAACACGTCGACGTCCGGTTCGAACGCCAAAACGGGGCCTTCTCGATGAAGGTGCGTGATGACGGCCGTAACACCGCCCAGCCGACGCCGGGCCACGGCCTGCGGGGCATGTCCGAACGCGTCGCCGCGCTCGGCGGGCGGTGCACCGCCGGGCCGGTCGACGGCGGTTTCGAAGTGTGCGTCGAGCTACCGATCGAGGGGGAAGCATGATCCGCGTCCTGCTGGCCGACGACCAGGTCCTGGTCCGCGCCGGGTTCCGCCTGCTGCTGGAGACCGAAGACGGCTTCGAGGTGTGCGGCGAGGCCGGCGACGGCGAGCAAGCCGTGGCCGGAGCGATCGAGCACCGTCCGGACATCGTGGTGATGGACGTCCGGATGCCGGGTGTCGACGGCCTCGAAGCCACCCGCCGGATCACCGCGAACCCCGATCTCGCCGCGACGAAAGTGCTGGTCCTGACCACTTTCGACGTCGACGAGTACGTCTACGAAGCCCTGCGCTCGGGCGCCAGCGGGTTCCTGCTCAAGGACACCGAGCCGGTCGAGCTGCTGCGTGCGCTGCGGGTCGTGGCGAGTGGCGAGGCCCTGCTGGCGCCGACGGTCACGCGGCGGCTGATCCAGGAGTTCGTCGGCCGCCCGGAGAACCGGCGCATCGACACGAGCGCCGTCCGCGAGATCACCGACCGGGAGCGCGAGGTGCTGGGCCTGGTGGCGGGCGGCATGTCGAACGACGAGATCGCCGCCCACCTGGTGATCTCGACGGCGACGGCCCGCACCCACGTCAGCCGCATCATGACGAAGATCGGCGCCCGCGACCGGGCGCAGCTGGTGGTGCTGGCCTACGAGTCGGGGCTGGTCACCCCGCGCCACTCCGCCTGACCCGGCGCACCACGCGAAACGCCCGGACCAGGAACACCACCGCGAGGACGGCGACCAGGCAGATCCAGATCACGTCGCCTCCTTTCCGGGCCGATGCTCTGCTCAGAAGGCGTCCGGGAGTGGGACCGCGTTCATCGACACGGTGGAAGTCACACCTTCGGGCTAAGTGCAGGAGACCACCCGGCTATCCTCACCGGGTGCGACGTGCGTTGATCACCGGTATCACCGGTCAGGATGGCCAATATCTCGCCGAGCTGCTCCACGAGCAGCAGTACGAGGTCTTCGGCCTGGTCAAGGGGCAGAACAACCCTCGGATCGACATGGTCCGCACGGAGTACCCCTTCGTCGAGATCGTCGAGGGTGACCTGCAGGACCTGTCGAGCCTGGTCGGGGTCCTGGAGCAGGTGCAGCCCGACGAGGTCTACAACCTCGGCGCGATCTCCTTCGTCGCCCTGAGCTTCAAGCAGGCCGAGCTCACCGCGAACGTCACCGGGCTCGGTGTGCTGCGGCTGCTCGACGCCGTCCGGATGGTCGGCGGGAGCCAGAACAACCCGATCCGCTTCTACCAGGCCTCCAGCTCGGAGATGTTCGGCAAGGTCCGGCAGTCGCCGCAGACCGAAGACACGCCGTTCTACCCGCGCTCGCCCTACGGCGTCGCGAAGGTCTTCGGGCACGACATCACCGTGAACTACCGCGACAGCTACGGCCTCTACGCCTGCTCAGGCATCCTCTTCAACCACGAGAGCCCGCGCCGCGGCATCGAGTTCGTCACGCGCAAGGTGACCAACGCGGTCGCGCGCATCAAGCTCGGGCTGCAGGAAAAGCTGATGCTGGGCAACCTCGACCCGCAGCGCGACTGGGGCTTCGCCGGCGACTACGTCCGCGCGATGTGGCAGATGCTGCAGCAGGACGAGCCGGGCGACTACGTCGTCGCGACCGGGCGCACGCACAGCGTCCGCAACTTCGTCGACCTCGCGTTCAAGCACGCCGGCTTCGACGACTGGGAGCGGTTCGTCGAGCAGGACCCGCGGTTCTTCCGGCCGGCCGAGGTCGACGTCCTGGTCGGCGACGCCACCAAGGCCCACACCGAGCTGGGCTGGAAGCCCGAGGTCGGCTTCGAGGACCTGGTCGCCATGATGGTCGACCACGACCTGCAGCTGGAGGCGCGGAAGGCCGGCATCTCGCTGCCATGATCTCCTACGCGCAGCAGGCCGAGGACGTCGTTCTCGCCCGCGTCTTCGCGGGTCAGGACTCCGGTCGCTATGTCGACATCGGCGCCGGGGACCCGCTCGTCGCCTCGGTGACGAAGCACTTCTACGACCTCGGCTGGCGGGGGATCAACCTGGAGCCGATCCCGGCGAAGGCCCGTGAGCTGCGCGCGGCCCGGCCGGACGACCTGAACCTGGCCGTCGCCGTCGGCGCCCGCCCCGGCACGGCGAAGCTGCACGTCGTCGAGAACGAGTGGGGCTGGTCCACGCTCGACGACGGCCTCGCCGGCCGGTACCGCGAGGACCGCGGCTGGCGCGTGAACACCGTCGAGGTCGAGCTGACCACGCTGGCCGCGATCCTGGACGAGCACCCGGGCGCCGTCGACTTCCTCAAGATCGACGTCGAGGGCGCCGAGCGCGCGGTGATCGAGGGTGGCGACTGGACCCGGCACCGTCCGCGGGTGCTCGTCGTCGAGGCCACCGAGCCCGGCGCGCAGACGCCGACCCACGGCGAGTGGGAGCCGATGCTGCTCGACGCGGGTTACCGCTGCGGGCTCTTCGACGGCCTCAACCGCTTCTACGCGCAGTCCGACGACGCCGAAGCGCTGTCGCGGCTCGGCGCGCCCGCGAACGTCTTCGACGACTTCGAGCGCTACGACGTCCTACAGCAGGCCAAGGCGCTGGAGGAGCTGCGGACCGGTCGCGCGGCCGAAATCGGCTACGCCCGCCGCATGGAAGCCGAGCTGCGGGAGCTGCAGGAGACGCACCGGCGCGCCGCCGACTACCTCGAGCAGCTGGAGCAGACCCGGGCCGAGCAGGAGCGGCAGCGCACGCGGGCCGTCCGCTACACGGCCGGGCTGGAAGCGCGGGTCGCCGAGCTCGAGGCGCGGCTCGCCGCCGCGTCGGGCCGCATCGCCGAGCTGGAAGCCCGGCGGGGCTGAACCTTCACTTCGGCAGGGCCGCCAGCCGGCGGGCCACGACGTCCGCGACGGCGTCCGGCCCGCACACGGCTTCGACGGCCGCCGCGGCCCGCGCACCCATCGACGTCCGCAGCCCGGCGTTTCCGGCGAGCTTGCGCAACCACTGCGCGGCCTGGTCCACGTCGGGTTCCGCCCACGGGTGCCCGAGCGGGTACGACGGCGTGAAACCATTGGTGAAGCCGGGTTCGGCGTCCTTCGCGACGTACATCTCGTAGCCGACGAGCGCGGCCGCGCCCGGGGGCATGAAGTCGAGGTTGCCGCCGTGGCCGGTGGCCACCACCGGCTTGCGCCGGGCCATCGCCTCGGCCAGGTCGAGCCCGAACGTCTCGAACCGGTGCAGCGAAACGTAGATGTCGCAGGACGCCAGCAGGAAGCCGCGGTCCACTTCGGACAGTTTGCCGCCGAGCAGCGTCCCGCCGGCGGCGGTGACCTCCCGGTCGAGCCACCCCGCGGCCTCGGACGCCGGGTCCAGGTCGATCGCGGCGACGGCCAGGTACGCCCCGCCCGCCGGGAACGCCCGCCGGAACGCCGTGATCGCGCCCCGGACGTTCTTCCGCTCGAGGTCCGACGACGCGTGGAACGTCGTGAGCACGACCGGTTCGTCTCCGGGGAGCCGGAACCGCGCGCGGTCACCGGTGCCGTCGGCGGCCGGGACCACCTTCGGCACCACCGTGATCGGGAGGTCCGTGGCGGCGCGCAGCAGACCGGCGGCGAGCGTCGAGGGCACCCACAGTTCGTCCACATCGGACAGCTGGGGGAGCCCGGTCGCGGGCAGGTCCGGCAGCTCGCCGGTCCACCGCGCGATCGTGTAGCGGTCGAAGGAGTGCTTCGGGATCAGCGGGAACTCGGCGGCGTCGACCAGCCACAGGTCGGTCGCGTAGTCCTTGCCGCGGCGCAGGTCGGCCAGCTCCTGCGGCACTTCGCACGGCCGATCCGGCACGCGCGTGTTGAACTCGGTGAACGTCGTCCGGGACAGCCGGCTCGCCAGCACGGCGGCCAGCCGCCGGGTCGCTTCGGCCGTGACGCCGGCCGCGCGGACGTCGCCGAACATGTTCACGCCCGGCCGCTCCTTCGACGGCTTGACCGGCGCCGGCAGCGGCCCCCGCACGGCTTCGGCGGCGTCGCGGTAAGCCGCGGCGACGACCGGCCAGGAAGCGTGCTGCCGGACGTATTCGCGCGCCTTGCGGCCCGCTTCGCGCGCTTCCTCCGGCCAGGACACGATCCGCTCGAGGTGCGCGACGAGCTCCACCGCCTCGCGCCGCGGATCGATCGGGACCAGCCGGCAGAACTCCCGGTCGTAGTGCCGGTGCTGGGGCAGGTCGCTGGTGATGAACAGCCGGCCGAGGCCGAACGAGCGCATCATCACCGCGCTCGTCTCGCCCGCGGTCGGCCAGCGCAGGCCGATCAGCGCGTCGGTCGCGACGATCAGGTCCTGGAACTCCTCGATGTCCGGGCTCGGGATGATCCGCACCGCGTCGCCGACGCCGAGCTCGGCGATCGTGCGGTGGACGTCGGCCTCGATGTCCTTCTCCCGGGCGTGCCCGACGATCAGCAGCTTCGCCTGCGGCCAGCGCCGCCGGACCTGCGCGAACGCCAGCACAGCGACGCGGATCCGCTTGATCGCGGTGAACCCGCCGAAGATGCCGAACACGACGTCGTCGCCGCCCCAGCCGAGCTTGGCCCGGACCGCGGGACGCTTGGCGTCGTCGTCGACGACGGGTGCGGCCGACGGCACGGTGAACACCGGCACCTCGGGGTAGCGCTCCCGCAGGTGCCGCGCCCGGAACGGGTCGTGGACCAGCAAGCCGCGGCCGGCCGAGACGATCCGCCGTTCGAGGCTCATCGTCTGCCGGTCGAGGTGCTTGACGCCGTCGACGTCGACCGCGGGCCAGCCGAGCACCAGTGCGGGGTCCGCCGGATCACCCCAGATCGGGCCGTGCGCGTGGGCCAGCTCGTCCTTGAACGCCGGCGCCTCGATCCCGCCGTGGTAGCTCAGCGAGAAGTCCAGCAGCGACGGGTCGTGCAGCACGATCAGCCCGGGTACCGCGAGCGCCCGGTGGTAGATCCACTCGTGGAACTCGGTGTTGTTGCCCATCTGGTAGGTGTCGACGACGTCTTCGGCGTCTTCGGCGTCGCCGGGTCCGAGCAACGGCACCCCGGCGGGAGTGCGGGCTTCGCCCGGGTACCGGCCGACCGCGGACACGTCCGCGATCCCGGCCATCGTCTCCAGCAGTTCGAAGCTGTAGTCGGCGATGCCGCTGCGCTCGGGCGGCAGCGGCGTCCACATCCGGTGGCGCACGGCCGTCACCGCCACGCGAGCAGGCAGTACCGCTCCCGGCCGCCGGGTGCGGTGACCGGGACCTCGGCCTCGCCCGGCAGGCGGACCTCGACGTGGGAGAAGCCGGCCGCCTCGGTGAGGAAGCGGAGGAAGTCCGGGTGCACCGGCCGCAGCGCGAAGGGGTCGAGGTGGAAGTCCGCGGACGCGAGCGGCGTCTCGACGACCAGGGGGCCGCCGGGCTGCAGCGCGGCGGCCGCGAGCTCGGCGAACCGCGCCAGCGCCGCCGGCTCGAGCCGTTCGGCGAACCGGAACGCGGTGATCGCGCCGAGCGAACCGGGAGTCGCCTCTTCGAGCAGCCGCATCGGGTCGGCGTCGGCCACTTCGACGTCCACCGCCTCGCACTGCTTGCGCACCAAGGCGTTCCGCGACGCCGTGCGGTACCGGACGCCCGCGGCCGCGAGCACCGACGGCCAGCCGCCACGGCCGGGGGCCATGTCCAGCACCGCGCCCGTGGCGCCCGACTTCCGGGCTTCCTCGATGATCGGCAGGTACGCGCGCACGGCGTCCCGCGCGCGCTCGGCGGACCCGTCGAGCAGGGCTTCCACGGCGATCTCGAGGAACGAGTCGCGGCCCGGCACCGCGCCGGCCGCGGCCGGGACCGCCTCGGGCTCCCGCCGGGCGCGGTCGAGGAACAGGTCGACCTGGACGTTGCGCAGCCGGACCTGCTCGGCCGCGGCCAGCACGCGCTCGAGCTGCGTCTCCAGCTCCTTGAGCCGGGTCTCGGCCCCGCCGGAGCGCTCCGCGGACTCGGTGACCTGCAGCGCCAGCCCGGACAGCTGGGCCTGCAGGCCGCCGACCGCGCTGTAGAGCCGCTGGTTGAGCCCGGCCGCGAGGTTCTGGTCGTTGCGGTAGAGCGACTCCAGCTCCTTGTGCAGCGACTCGGCGCGCACCAGCTCCCCGCGTTCGTCCAGCCAGCGCTGGAAGTGCCCTTCGGCGGCCCGGAGCTCGTCCGACAACGCGCTGACGGCGTCGCGCGCCGCGAGGTTCGTCTCGACCTGCCACTTCTGCTGGCGCCGCCAGAGGAACCGCAGCGCGAGCCGGCCGAGGAGGTCCCCTCGACGCAGCGGGAGGTGCAGGTTGGCGTGCTGCTCCAGGCGGTCGAGAGCGTCCGCGACACGTGCGTGAGACATGCGGTGGTCCATCGGGTCAGGGGTGGCGAGCCACCGGTCAGCGGATCGGACGGGCCGCGAGCTCGGCCAGGATGTTGTCGACGACCTGCGGGGCGAGCAGGCCGAAGGTGCCGGACGCCAGGGTGCGCTCGGCGACCTCGATCGCCACCACGCGGTTGTCGGCGAACAGCTTGCCGACGGACTTGCCGGTGTCGATGAGCAGGGCGCTGTGGTGCTGGGCGGTCAGCTCGCCGAAGGTCGCGGCGAGGTAGGGCAGCGCGCGGTAGGTGAAGGAGTCCCCGAGCAGGGCGACCGGACCCTGGTAGGTGCCGGTCCCGCTGGCCGACTGCAGTTTCAGCGGGGCCTTGAGGTCGCTGAGGACTTCGCGCGTCTGGTCGCGCTTGCCGTCGGTCAGCACCTCGTAGTGGCGCCCGCTGGTCTGGCCGGTGTGCCCGATCAACGGCGGCAGGTCGGCCGCCAGCTGCCACGGGTCGCCCGGCTTGATCACCCAGGACGCCGTGCTGCCGGGGCTCATCGCCTCGGCCAGCGAGCGGGCCATCAGCATGCCGCCCTCGTCGGACCAGTGCGCGTCCTGCGGCCCGTACACCGGCGCCCCGACCGCCCGGCCCTGCGCCTCGAGCCCGCCGCGCAGGTCGATGACGGCGTTGTCGGCGTCGGCGCGGTGCCAGAACTCGGCGGCGGTCCGCTGACGGCAGTCCTTGCCGGCGTAGTTCGCCGGCAGGTACTCCGGGGCGATCGTGGTCTTGTCCGGCGCCACGACCACCACGAACTGGCGGCCGGACGCGCGCACGCCGTCCCGCAGCCGGTCGAGCTCCGCCATGGTCTGGTCCAGCGGCTTGCTGAGGTTGCAGTGGCTGGCGATCTCGTCGCCGAGGTACAGCCAGCCGCTCTTGCCTTCGAGGACCTTCGGGTAGTCGACGACCGGCGCGGGCGCGGTGGGCTGCGCGGGGATCGGGCCTTCCGGCGCCTGCGGCTGCCCGCCCAGCGGCGGGGCTTCGCCGAAGAGCCCGCGGCTGAGGCCGTCGGCCGTGTGCACGGCCTGCTCGCGGAAGGCCAGGTGGTCGGTCGCCCACTGGGCCAGCTGCGGGAAGAACGACCAGCCCTGCCCGAGGCTCGGGAACTCGGTCAGCGCGCGGTTTTCGAACTGTCCGGGGTGCACCCCGGACAGCGACGCGAGCACCGGCGTCGCGAAGAACACCGCGGCGCACGCCAGCGCGACAGCTTGGCGGCGGCCGTGGCGCGGCCGGTGCAGGGCGTGTTCGCGGGGCAGGAAAGCCTCGTGCACCGGTGGCAGCGCACGCGGGGCCTGGGACGTCTTCTGCTCGGTCATGTGGGCGGCCGGGGGTCGTCGGAACGCCGCGCCTCGAGCCGCTCGATGCGCGCGTTCTGCTGGGCGAGCTCGGCCTCGAGGATACCGAGCCGCCGGTCCTGGGCGGTGGCTTTCTCGTCGATGGTGCCGGCCAGGCCGGTGATCGCCTCGCCGGTGCTTTCGGTCAGCGTCCGCAGGATCCGGCGCTGGGTGCCGTCGTAGTGGCTCAGTGCCCGGCGGACCGCGCGGCGGAACACCGGGGCCAGCGGGAAGCGGTGCGGGCTGTCCGGATCGGGCTGCCAGCCGAGCGCGGCTTCGGCGCGGGCCAGCGGGGAATCCGGCCCGGTCCCGGCCTCGCCGGGGTCACGGCGGCGCCAGGTCGCATAGGCGGCGCGAAGCTCCGTCTCGACCCAGGCGGCCGCGATGTCCATCGAGCGGCTGCGCAGCACGTGCGTGCGGGCGGCTTCGCCCCGGCGTCGCGCCTCGGCGGGATTGTCCGCGACCTCCCGCATGGCCTTCGCGGCGGCGTCGAGGTCGGGATCGGCCCACCTGCCCTCGGGCTGGTACGGCGGCCAGCCCTCGCCGACCTCGACCAGCCGGTAGGGGATCGGCCAGCCGGTGCCGTCGTGGAAGAACTCCGTGGTGCTGGAGTAGTCGGTCGCGATCACGGCCAGGCCGCGCACCATCGCTTCGGCGACGGTCAGCCCGAACCCCTCGCTGCGGTGCAGGGAGACGTAGGCGTCGCTGGTCGCGTACAAGTTGTTCAGCTCTTCGAGGCTGAGGTAGGTCTCCAGCAGGTCGATGCGCTTGTCGTCGCCGATGACGTACCGCAGCCGCTCCACGGCGGCGGCGTGCAGGTGCCCGTTGGTCGCCTTGATGACCAGGCGGACGTCGTCGCGCCCGGCGAACGCGCGGCGGAAGGCCGTCACCACGCCCCACGGGTTCTTGCGCTGGCCCGTGCTGTTGAAGTCGAAGGCGAACAGGAACCGGACCGGGTCGCCCGGCCGGCGCGGAACGCGCTGCGGCACGCCGGGGTCGAGCACCGGCATCGGGAACGTCTTGACCGGCACCGGCGAGTGGGGCTCGATCGCCCGGCGGGTGAAGTCGCTGATCGCCCACACCTCGTCGACCAGGTCGAAACCGCCGCGCATCGACTTCGGGAAGTCCTCGAGCTCCCAGGCCCAGAGCCCGATCCGGTAGCGCCGGTGGCCCAGCTCGGGGTGGCTGTCCAGCAGCAGCCCGGTGTAGTCGGAGTTGACGGCGAGGATGCTGACCGGGAACCGCGGCCTGCTCACCGTGTCCGGCGCGGCCAGGCCGGTGCGGACCGCCGCCGACAGCGACCGCGCCTCGACGACCGACACCACGGGGATCCCCGCGGCGGCGACCGCGCGGTGCGCGATCCGGCCCATCTCGCCCAGGCCCAGCTCCGCGGTGAGGTACCCGGAGACGTTCACCCCGAACTCGTCGACCGGCCCGGCCACCGGGGGCGGCTCGGCGGGCAGCGCCCAGGCGGGCAGCAGGCCTTCGTCGACGCCGTGCGTCGCGCACCAGCGCCGGAACGCCGGGCCGTCGGCGTGCTGCGGCTCGCGGAACGCGGTCTGCAGGTCGATCCGGCTCGCCCACAGCCACAGCGCGAGCCGGCTGAGCCCGGCCGACCGCGCCATCGGCGAGCCGGGGGCGCGGAGCCAGTCGCGGAAGGCGGTGCCGTGGTCGTCGCCGAACGGCGGAGCCGGGATCTCGTCGACGACCGTGGGCGCGAACTGCGCCGGGGTCGTCGCGGC
Source organism: Amycolatopsis sp. NPDC051061 (assembly GCF_040682935.1). Taxonomy (NCBI): domain Bacteria; kingdom Bacillati; phylum Actinomycetota; class Actinomycetes; order Pseudonocardiales; family Pseudonocardiaceae; genus Amycolatopsis; species Amycolatopsis sp. NPDC051061. The sequence goes on along the minus strand of NZ_JBFBBZ010000044.1, from coordinate 54,496 downwards.
GCGGTGGGCCCGCAACCAGGTGTCGCGGTAGAGGGTCCGCATCGGCCCGGTCAGCGGCGTGCCGTCGGGCAGCTTGCCGAAGCGGTACGGGACTTCTTCGCCGGTGTGCCCGGCGCCGGCCAGCTCCCCGGCGTACTCGTCGCACAGCTTGCGCAGCACGGGGTCGGCGGAGAGCACGACTCGCGGGCGCACCGGGCACTGGCTGCTGAGCAGCCACGGCCGCTCGGGGTCGAAGCCGTAGAAGTTCAGGAAGCGCAGCGGCGCGCCGCCGGCGGTCACGGTGCCGTCCGGGCCTTCGGCCAGCTTGCGCTCGTGCAGGTTCCAGAACCCGGCGGCCACGCCCGGGTCGCGGGTGACGACGTTCCGGTACAGCGCCGGGACTTGGTCGAAGAAGTGCTCGACCGGGGGCGAAGGGTGCGAGGGCGGCGGGACCGGCGCGTACCGGCGGCCGTCCGCCCAGGCGATCAGGAACGGCCGGGCCCCCTTGCCGACCGCGACGAAGTCGTCGTGGAAAGCGCTGTCCGTGGCGTCGCGGCCGGGTTCGAGGCCGTCCTGCGGGAGCGGGGCGAGCACCCGCGGCGCCAGCACGACGTCGTGCTCGGCGGCCCGCGCGGTGACCTCGGCGAACGGGGCGAACACCCGGATCTGCGAGCCGAGGTAGACCGCGACGTCGGCGTCTTCGAGCAGCTGGTGCAGCAGCAGCGGCTTGACCGCTTCGACCAGCTCGGACGCGGAGAACCAGGTGGCCATCTGGTGGAACTCGTCGCGGTCGAGGTCGAGCCAGTCGCCGCCCACGACGCGGCAGCCGTCCTCGGCGCCGCTGCCCGTCCCGTCGACGACGAGGACGAGGAACTCGTGGCCGGGGTGGTGCGCCCGGTAGGTCCGGGCGAGCACCCGCGCCGACGGCAGGCCGGCCCGGGTGACCACCGTGCAGGCGGTGGTCACCCGGCCGGCGCGCTCAGCCATTGGCCGGCAGCTCCGCGAGCTGGGCCGCCAGGATGTCGTCGAACACGCCGCTGATCTTGGCGAGGTCCGAGCCGGAGACCTCGATGCGCACGAGCGTGCCCTTGTGCACGTAGTGCGCGCGGATCACGGCGGGGAAGTCGGCCGACTTGGCGAACTGCGACGCCTTGACGCCGTCCGGCACGTCACCGGTGTACGGCTTCATCGTGAACTTGGTCTGGAGCTCGGCCAGGTCGTCGCGGGCCGCGGTGGCGGCGCTGGTCCCCGACGTCTGCGCGGTGAGCACCAGCGCCTTGACCGTGTCCGGCAGCCCGGCGGCGGCCATCCGCACCTTCGAGGCGCCCGCGGTCTTGTAGACGGCGTTCTCCTCGGGGGTGAGGAACCCGGCGCGCTCGACGTCGGCGAACGTCCGGATGTCGGTCTTCTCCCCGGGCGGGGCCGGGAGCTTGGCGATCTCCAGGTCGTCCTTCGGCCGCACGGTGCTGGTCGGCGCGGGCGGGGACGACGAGCTCGCCACCGGCGGGTTCTGCTGGTCGCCGGAGCCGGTGCCGAAGATGAACCAGCCACCGACCCCGAGCGCGACCACCACCAGCACGACGACGGCGATGAGCACGCCCTTTTTCTTGCCGCCGGACGAAGTCGTCTCGAAGGTCTCCGGGCCCTGGCTGACCCACTCCGGGCCCGGCGACATCTGCGGGTACTCGCTCGCGCCCCACGGCGGCGCCGCGGTACCGCCGGTGTTCCACGGCTGCTGCGGCTGCTGCTGCATCGGGAAGCCGCCGGACGTCGGGCCGCCCGGGCGCAGGCCGCCGGAGGCCACCGACTGCGGGGGGACGCCCGGCACCGCCTGGGTGCGGTCGGCCGAGTCCGTCGTCCACGGCGGCTGGTACGGCGGCGGCTGCTGCTGCATGCCGGACACGACCTGGGTGCGCTCGCCGCCGGCGGCGTCGGCGCTGCTCACGATCTGCGTCCGGTCCGCCTCGTTGCCGCCCGGCTGCTGCTGGTGCGGCTGCCCCTGGGCCGGGCTGACGGGCGTGATGATCTGGGTGCTGTCGGCCGACGAGCTACCCTGCGGGGCCTGCTGGGGCTCGCCGTTCACCGCGGAGGACAGCACGGCGTCTCGTCGGGCGCGGTAGTCGTCGGCCGAGATCTGGCCGGCGGCCAGCTCCTCGTCCAACCGGCGAAGTTCCTCCTGCCAGGACAAACCTGCCCCCCTTCTTCGTCGCGGACCCGTGCTCGCAGACTCAGTGACATTCTGCACGCAGGGCCGATGGGTGCCGTGGCCGAGGGTCGTTTCGGGGCCGGGCCCGGGGTGATGTGCGCGCCCGGTCCGGTTCACCCGGGCGGGAGGACCGCGCGCAGGTCCTGCAGCACCTGGCCCAGCCGGGCGGTCAGGGCTTCGTCGCCCAGCTTCTGCGTCTGCGAAACACCGACGTTCACGACCATGCCGCCGGAGGTGTACCAGGTCGCCCGGACCTGGGTGTCGCCCGTGGTCGCGACGGCGGTGCGCAGGTCGGACTGCACCGCGTCGAACCCGTTGGTGAGCGCGCTGCTGTACAGCGCTTCCACGGCGGCTTCGGCGTTCGCGGGCCCCGGCATCGGCACCACCATCACCAGGTTGCTGCCCGCGTCGACGGCCGAGCCGCGGAAGACGACTTCACTGCCGCCGTTGCGGCGCAGCACCTCCGCCGTGGGCTTGGCGAACACGCCGAGCTCGACCGCGCGGTCGAGCGACATCGTCGAGTTGTCGCTGTTCTGGGTGCCGGGCAGCTTCGGGAGCCGGTCCTCGACGCCGCCGAGCAACCCGGAGGCGGACGTGCTCGGCGGGGCGACGGGCCCGCTCGCCCGCCCGGTGGGCTCGTCGTCCGAGCCCAGCCACATCGTGCCGCCCACGACCATGACCAGCACGACCAGCACGCCGAGGCCGAGGAACAGCCACGTCGGCCGGCCGCGGGGGTTGTTCCAGCGGTGCCGGCCGCGCTCTTCCGCCTCCTCGGCCGGCGAGGCGCCCCCGGCGTCGATCGGCGGGAACCGGCTCGCCGGCGGGATGCCCACCGAGCCTTCCACCGCCAGGTACCGGGTGGGAGTGATGTCGGCCGGGCTGGGCGCGGTCGTCATGTATTCGGGGATCGGCGGCACCCCGCTGGTGCCGGGCGTCTGGAACGAACGCGGCCCGGCGGCCGGCTTCGGCGGCCGCGCCCACGGGATCTCGATGTGGGCGGGCGGCTGGGCCTGGGCAGGCGTCCGGACCGGGGTCACCGGGTGGACCGGCGTGACCGGGTGCGCCGGGGCGGCCGCGGGATTGGCACTGTGCCAGGAGGGACGGCGCAAGGGCGCGGGCACCGGGGACGGCACGGTGGAGCCGGACGCCTGCGCGAGCAGCTCTTCGCGCTGCTTGCGGTGCGCCGCGGGCTCGATCCGGCCGGCCGCCAGGTCCGCGTCGAGACGGCGCAGTTCTTCCTGCCAGCTCATGGTTCAGACCCCCATCCACCGTTCGGGGCATCAGTCTGGCACGCACGGCCGACCTGCGAGGTTGCGTTTTGAGGTTGATCGGCAACGTAGCGCACGCGACGCCGTTTCGGGAGTCCTTCCCGTGGGCACCGCTGCGTTGGTGGAGATCGAGAGGGGGCGTCGGTGATCACCGATGAGCATCCGCGGGCCTTCGCGGGCCCCGTGCGCACCGGTCGCGCGCGGGCGCGAGAAGGCGCTTTCGCCGTGTTCACCGGCTTCGTGCTCGCGGCACTGTTCAACCTCCCGGTGGTGCTCCACCCGAAGTCGACGGTCGCCGGCGAACCCGGCGACCCGCTGCTGCAGGCCTGGCAACTGGCGTGGCAGCACCACTTCCTCACCGCCGGCGGCGACCTGTGGACGGGCAACACGCTGTTCCCGGCGACCGGCAGCTACGCCTTTTCCGACTCCCTGCTCGGCTACCTGCCGCTGAGCTTCTTCGGCGACGGCCCGTACGCCGCGCTCCTGCGCTACAACGCCGCTTACCTCCTCGCGGGTGCGCTCGCCTACGCCGGCGCGTACGTCTTGGTCCGCCAGCTGGGCGGCCACTGGACGGCCGCGGCGCTGGCCGGCCTCGCGTTCGCCTGGGCGCCGTGGCGGCTGAGCCACGCCAGCCACCTCAACATCCTGTCCACCGGCGGGATCGCGCTGGCCCTGTTCGCGCTCGCCCGTGGCCACGGCTTCTCGTTGCGCCACGGCCGGTGGCCCGGGCCGGCCCGGCCGTGGTGGGCGTTCGCCGGCTGGCTGGTCGCGGCCTGGCAGGTCACGCTCGGGTTCGCGATCGGGCTGCCGTTCGTCTACCTGCTCGGGGTCCTCGGCGTCGTCCTCGTGGTGACGGCGGTCCGGCGCCGGTTCGGTGCCCGGCTCGCGATCGCCGACGGCGCCGGCATCGCGGTGTTCGTCGTCGTCACCTACCTCATGACCATCCCGTACCGGCGGGTCGTCGATCAGTACGGCTTCACCCGCTCCTGGCGTGAGGTGCAGCAGTTCTCGCCGCCTCCGCAGGGTCTTGTCGCCGCCCCCACGGAGACCTGGTTCTGGCAGCGCGGCCCGTTCAACCTCAAGAGCGGCGTCTTCGCCGACCCGGGGTGGCTGTCGGCGACGGGTGCGTCGGAGAAGCTGCTGTTCCCCGGTTTGGCGCTGCTGCTGGTGGCGGTGGCGGGCCTGTTCGTCAGCGCGTGGCCGGTCCGGGTGCGGGTGGGTCTCGGCATCGGCACGGTCGTCGTGACGGCGTTCGCGCTCGGTTCGCAGTTCTTCGGCGGGTACTTCACCTACTACCTGCTGTGGAACTTCCTGCCGGGCTGGGACGCGCTGCGCACCCCGGGCCGCCTGATGCTGTGGGTGATCCTGCTGCTCGCGCTGCTCGCGGCGGGCGCGATGACGAGGTGGGCCGAGCTGGTCCGCGAGCGCCCGGACGCGCCGTACCTGCGGGCGCTGATCGGCGTCTCGCTGCTCCTCGCGCTGCTCGAAGGCGTGCCGGCCGAACCCCACTCGTCGCCGGCGGGCATCCCGCCCGACCTGGCCCGGACCTTCGAGGGCTCGCCACCGCCGACGCTGATCCTGCCGGTGCGGCAGGGGCTGGGTGAGTTCAGCGAGTACGTCTACCAGCTCTGGTCGACCGACGGCTTCCCGTCGCTGGTCAACGGCCACAACGGCCTGCTGCCGCCGCAGTACGGCGAGATAGTGAAGGCGACGAAGACGTTTCCGGACGCGCGCAGCGTCGCGGTGCTGCGGAAGTACGGTGTCCGCCAGGTCGTGCTGCTCAAGGCCGCGGCGGCCGGCGGGCCGTACGCCCAGGTGCTGACCCGGCCGATCGACGGGCTGCCGCTCACGCGGACCGAGTCGACGGACCTCGTCACGTTCACCTTGCCCTAGTCACCTTCTCGGACGCCGAAACTGTCGTACATATGTTCTAAAATGGGCGTTGTCCAGGGGAGATGCCGCTCGCACCCGCGGGTGGCGTGATGGAGGAAGGCAGGGCCATGGCCTACATCACCCTGCCCACATTCGTGGGCTACAGCGCGAGTACCGGTCCGTCGCGGTCGTCGTTCGTCCGGCGGCAGCGCCGGCTGTACGAGGACCCGGCCCGGGCCGCGTTCAACTACTACCGGAGGGCGGCGAACGCCGTGCGGTCCGGCCGGGCGGCGGGGCAGGACGCGACGGCGTTGCGCGCCCTCGTCAACGCCGCCGACGACCGGACGAAACCGCACTACGCCGCGATAGCCGAGGGCTGGCTGAGGTACCTCGGCCGGAAGTCGCCCAAGCTGGTCGAGGTCGGGCGCGGCCGCTGCCGGATCGGCGACCTCGAGATCGGCGTCAGCCCGCAGCTCGGGCTCCGCAAGAGCGACGGCCGCCGGTACGCGACCTGGCTCTACTTCAAGGAGGAACCGCTGACGAAGGACTCGGCGCAGCTGGCGCTGTGGGTGCTGGAGCAGGCGATGCCGGACGTCCTGCCGGGTGGCCACGCGCTGGTGATCGACGTCCGCCGGAGCAAGGAGTTCCAGCTGTCGGCCCGCGACCGCGAACGGCTGCGGCCCTGGGCCCGCAGCGAGGCGTCGGCGTTCCTCACGCTCTGGGACGCCGCCTGAGCCGGGGAGGCGCCGCGGCCGCCCGGCGCCTCCCCCAGTGGTCACCGTCGGAAGTCCTCCGGGGTCTCGACGGCCCAGCTTCCCGCTGGGCGCACGGCCGCAAGGTCCGAATACGACCCGGTACGAGGACCTCGCGGCCGCACGCCCAGCGAACACCTGGATCCGCCGAATACCCCCGGATGACCTCCGACGGCAACCACTAGCATCGCCCCCGAGCGTTCAGGGGGGCGACGATGAGACTGGTCGCGGGACGGTACGCGATCTCGGCCGAGCTGGGCCGCGGCGGCATGGGCGTCGTCTGGCGCGCCGAGGACAGGGTGCTCGGGCGGCCCGTCGCGCTGAAGGAACTGGCCACCCCGCCGGGTACCAACCTCGAGCGGGTCATGCGCGAGGCGCGGACCGCCGGGCGGCTCAACGATCCCGGCGTCGTCACGGTCTACGACGTCGTCAGCGAGCAGGGCGCGACCTTCATCGTCATGGAGCTGGTGGTCGCGCCGACGCTCGCCGACGTCGTCGGGCGCGAAGGACCGCTGGCGAACGACCGCGTCGCCGCGCTCGGCCTGCAGGTGCTGGGCGCGCTGGAGAGCGCGCACGCCGCCGGCGTCGTGCACCGGGACGTCAAGCCCAGCAACATCATGGTGCTGCCCGGCGACCGCGTGAAGCTCGCCGACTTCGGCATCGCGCGGGCGATGGACGACCCGGCGCTGACGCAGACCGGCGGCGTCATGGGCTCGCCCGGGTACATGGCGCCCGAGCTGTTCGCCGGGGCCGGGCCGTCGCCGGCGTCGGACCTCTGGTCGCTGGGCGCGACACTCTTCCACGCCGCCGAAGGCCGGGCGCCCTTCCAGCGCACGACGACGGCCGCGACCCTGCACGCGATCATGTACGACCAGCCGGTGCTGGAGCGCTGCCGCGGCCCGCTCGCCGACGCCGTCCGCGGGCTGCTCACGCAGTCCGCTTCGGACCGGCTGGGCGCGTCCGGGCTGCGGGGGCTGCTTTCCGCCGCGCGCAGCGCGATCGTGGACTCGCCGACGCAGGCGGTCGACCCGGCCTCGTTGCCGACGCTCGCCTTCGAGCCGGTGACGGCGAAGGTGGCCGCGCCGTCACCGACCACAGTGGACTGGAAGCCGCCGCGGAAGAAGCGGTTGCCGCTGGTCTTGACCGGGGTGGCGATCGCCGTCGTCGCCGCTTTGGGCGCGATCTTCCTCCTCGAGCCGGACGGCACCACGCCGGCGGCCGCGAGCGCTCCCGGTCCCGCGTCGACGTCGTCCGCCACGCCGTCGACGACCAAGAAACCCAGCACCAAGAAGCCCACGCCGTCCCCGAGCACGGCCGCGTTGCCGGGCGCGAGTTCCGCCCCGCCGTCGACCGCCGGCGACAAGCCGCACCCGGCCGAGGTGCCGCTGATCCGGTACCACCACCCGGACGGCGGTCACTTCAGCGGCACGAAGAAGGTGGGCCCGCCGGCCGGTTTCACGAAGGAAGGCGTGTTCGGTGCGCTCGTCGCGACGGCCGAGCCGGGCACGCGGAAGCTGTTCGCCTGCAAGGTGAAGGACCGGAAGGACTGGTTCACCTCGACCGACCAGAGCGGCAAGTGCGAGGGTCAGCAGTCACTCGGCCTGCTCGGGCACGTCTACGCCAACCCGCCTTCCTGGGCGAGTGCGCGGGCGATCTACCGCTGCAACGCGGGCGCGAGTCACTTCGATTCGCTCGACGCCGGCTGCGAGGGGAAGACCAAGGAGTTCCTGATGGGCTACGTCGTCGTCTGAAGCACCCCGGCCTGGTGACAATCTGTCGGAACCCACCCGGTCGAGTGACGCAGCTCGCGGTCAGCGGATGAGGACTGGACAAACCGGAGGCCGAACACGAAGCTTTCGCGTGTTCTTTCGTGCCCGGCCGAGTCAGAGGTCGTAACAGTGAATGCTGCCTGGGAAGCCATCTCCCGCGTCGCCGACGAACCCGCCTGGTACTGGGTGTACGACAAGCTGGCGTTCTGGCCGAGCACCTACGCCCACGCCTGGCCGGGCTTCCGCGAGCCGGCGCCGTCGCGGACCTGGGACCTTTCGCCCGGTGACCTCGACCGCGCCTCGGCCGAGTTCCGTCTCGGCCCGTACGCCGTCGAGAAGCACCAGGTCTCGGCGATCGCGCTGGCCGCGTTCCGCGAGGTCTGCGGCCCCGACGACTGGATGTGGGCGCTGCACTGGCAACACCAGTCCTACCGCGTCCGCCCGCACCGGATGACCGACGGCGCGCGCTGGCCGGTGCCGGTGTTCCCGCGCGCCGACTACCACCTGTTCCTCGCGTCGGACTTCTCGTTCGGCACGCTCGGCCACCCGTGGGAGCGCACGCTCTGCGTGTTCGGCGAGAAGCTCGTGCCCGCGTTCGAGCGGCACGGCGAAGGGGTGCTGACGAACGTCCTGCGCCGAGACGGGAAGCCCTCCGCGCTGGCCCGCTGAGCTCGCGGTTGATCTCTTGCTACCGTTCTGCGGGTGTTCGAATATCACGGCTGGGTGACCATCCAGGCGACCGCGAGCGGCGACGACGACGCGGCGCTCCTGGAGCGCCTGGTCGACCGCGTGCATCGCGCAATCCGCGACGCGGGTGACTTCGACCTGGTCGACCTCCGCTGGAGCGCGGGCATGCCGATGCTCCACTTCGCGGGTTTCGACAAGCACGGCGGCCGCCTGGCCCCGGAGCTGCTGGAGCTGTTCACCCGGGCCGGCGAGCTGGCCCCGGGGTCGTACGGCCTCCTGCACCTCTGGGACGACCAGGACCCCGAGCACGACAACGAGTTCCGCGTGTACCGCATGGCCCGCGGCCAGGTGACCGAACGCGAAGACCCGCACCTGACCCCGGTGGCCCCGACGGTCCTGGACGTCTACGAGCTGTAGCTTCACCGGCCGAGCTGCGGCCACATCGCAATCGCGCCTGAGCAGTACTGCTCAAGACCCCCGCGGGGCCCGGCGAGTCGGTCCTGTCCGAGCATCACCCGAAGAGGTGGCATCGCGGGAACGCGGCCGGAACACCAGCGGAAACAGTTGCCGAACCGCCACGAATCCGGCCAGAAAGCAACCGGACTCCGTGATCGCAGTCATCGGGGCCGTTCACGCGCGAAGTCTGGCTGCCGCACCGTGGGGATCCGGGGGCTCGGCCCCCGGGCAAAACGGCGAGAGGGCCAGGTCGGCGCTTTCTGCCGACCTGGCCCTCTCGCACTCGAGCGGATGACGGGATTCGAACCCGCGACCCTCACCTTGGCAAGGTGATGCGCTACCAGCTGCGCTACATCCGCACTGCGTTGCTGTTGAAAGAACTCTATACCAACGTGAAACTGCTCCGATGAGCGGGTCCCCGCGTGCGCTGACCCGGTGCTTCGGTGTCACAGCTGGCGTACAAGGGGTGACGACGGCTGATTCCCTCCGTATGGTGTCCCCATTCGACCGAACGGGGAGACCTTCGGGGAGGAGGTGCCGGGCCGGATGACCGAGCTGGGCACTGCGCCGCCACCAGCGGCCTCGGAATCCGACGAGCAGGCATTGCTGCAACGACTTCGAAACGGTGAAGACGCCGCGTTCGGGGAGCTGTTCGAGCTGCACGCCGCCGCCGTCCGGAGACTGGCTCAGAGCCTGGCTTCCGACCGGTCCGAAGCCGAGGACATCACCGCGGAGACGTTCTTCCGCGTGCTCCAGGCCCTTCGTCGTGGCTCCGGCCCCCGGGACTACGTCCGCGCCTACCTCCTGACCGTCGCCCGCCGGGTCTCCTGGGAGTGGCACGGTGCCCGCCGGGACGTCCCCGTGTCGGACGACGAGCTGACCTTCCGCGCCGGGGCGGGCGCCGACACGCACGCCCGCACGGCCGAGCACACGCTGATCACCACGGCCTTCACCAGCCTGCCCGAGCGCTGGCGGACCGTCCTGTGGCAGACCGAGGTCGAGGGCGAGCAGCCCTCGATGGTCGCCACCCACTTCGGGCTGAGCGCGAACGCCACCGCGGCGCTGGCCCGGCGTGCCCGTCAGGGCCTGCGCGCGGCGTACTTACAGGCACACCTTTCGGTGAATCGCGGGCCGGATTCGTGCCGCGCGGTCGTCGAGAAACTCGGCGGGTTCACCGCGGGCAGCGTCACCGGCGCCGAAGCCGAGCGGATCAAGGCGCACCTGCACGGCTGCTCGTCGTGCCGCGCCACCCAGGACGAACTTCGCGACGTCTGCTCGTCGCTGCGCGCGCACGCCGGGGTGCTGGTGCTGCTGGTGCCGGCCGCGGGTGCCGCCGCGAGCGGCAGCGGCGTGCTGGCCGGGCTGGGTGCGACGGTCAAGGGCGTCCTGGTCGGGTCGAAGGTCAAGATCGGTCTCGCGCTGGCGTCGACCGCCGCGGTGGGCGCCGTCGGCGTCGCGGCCGGTCCCGTCCTGTTCGGGACGACGCCGGTGCAGGACGTCGGGCTGACCGGCGGCGCGCCGGAGCTCGTCGTGGTGCCGCCGACCGGGCCGCACCAGCAGCCGCCCCCGCAGCCGCAGCAGGACCCGCGGATCGGCATCGGCGTGCTCAACGGCCGCGGCACCGGGGTCGCCGTCCCGGTGCGGCAGCGCACCGGCGGCGGGCAGGTGGCGGCGAACGAGGTGCCGGCCCGGCCCGGGGGCGATGTCCCGGCCGGGAACGTCGGCACCGGGACGGGACGAGGCCCGAACGGCGACACCCCGCGCGACGACCTCTCGTCGTCGACCCTCAGCGCGCCCGACGACCCGGAGACGTCGCCGCGGCTGGACTCGACGAGCACGGACATGACGGAGTCGAGCGACAAGACCGTGCCGGAGAGCGCCGACGCTCCCGAGCTGTCGCCGTCCGGCCGCCCGGAGAGCACGACGACGGCGCCGGGCAAGCCGGAGCCGACCGGCGGCGACCCGTCGTCCACCGAGCCTTCGACGACGGTGACGCCGACGTCCGGCAAGCCGTGCCCGAGCAGCGCGTCCGGCGTCACTGGTTCGGGCGAACCGGCGGATTCGACGCCGACCGGCTCGACGGCTCCCTGAACTGCGGAGATCAACTTCACCGGGTGGGATGTCCGATTCCTCCCTCGCGCGGGTGAGCCCGGGCACGGTACCGTTGTGGTGCTCACCCTGCGGGCGCCCCGGGAGGCAACTGAATGAACCGGCTGGTACGCGGCGAAGACGGCCGCGACTGGGTGGTCCGTGCCCAGATGGAATGGCGCGCACCGGCGACGGCCGACGACTTCGAGCACGACGTCGCGGGAAGCTACGGTCCCGGCATCGCGATGATCGTGGTGACCGTGCTGCTGGCGGTGATCCTCGTGGTGTGGACGCCGACCGAGGTCAACATCCCGGCGTGGGTGCTGCTGGCGCTACTGCTCGTGGTGCTGTTCTTCCCGCTGCGGTGGATCCTGCGCCGTCCGTGGACGGTGGTCGCGGAAACCGACGGGGACCGCGATCGGCCGTCCGAGCGCTGGGTCGGCACCATCCGCGGCATGTTCACCGTGCAGGGCGAGGTCAAGAAGATCTCCAAGACGATCCAGCGCCACTCGCTGCCGGACTTCGACGGGCCACTGCACCCGGTCGAGTAGCCGGTACCGCATTTCTGCCGAAGGGGTGAAACTGGGGGCATGCCCGAACTGCCCGAGGTCGAAGCCCTGGCGCACCACCTGCGTGAGAACGCCGTCGGCCGGACGATCTTCCGCATCGATGTCGCATCGCTGAGCGTCTTGAAGACGGCGCTGCCGCCGTGGACCGACCTGCACGGCCGCGAGATCACCGGCGCGACCCGGCACGGCAAGCACCTCGACGTCGTCGCCGGTGACCTGCACCTGGTCGTCCACCTGGCCCGCGCGGGCTGGCTGCGCTGGTCCGACGGCCTGGCCGCGGCGCCGCTCAAGCCGGGCAAGGGCCCGATCTCGCTGCGCGTGCACCTCGAGTCCGCCACCGGGCCCGGCTTCGACCTCACCGAAGCGGGCACGAAGAAGGGCCTCGCGGTGTGGATCGTGAAGGACCCGCAGGAGATCGCGAGCGTGGCGCGCCTCGGCCCGGACGCCCTCTCGCTGGACGCCGTCCAGCTGCGCGAGCTGTTCGCCGGGAAGAACACCCGGCTGAAGTGGGCGCTCACCGACCAGTCGCTGATCGCCGGCATCGGCAACGCCTACTCCGACGAGATCATGCACCGCGCGAAGCTCTCCCCGTACGCGACGATCGGCAAGCTCGACGACGGCGCGCTGGAGACCCTGGCCGAGGCGATCGTCGAGATCGAGTCCGACGCGGTCGGGCGCTCGGTGGGCCAGAAGGCAGCGCGCTTGAAGGGCGAGAAGCGCTCAGGCCTGCGGGTCCACGCGCGCACCGGGCTGCCGTGCCCGGTCTGCGGCGACACCATCCGCGAGATCTCGTTCGCCGACAAGTCGTTCCAGTACTGCCCGACCTGCCAGACCGGCGGCAAGCCGCTCGCCGATCGCCGGATGTCACGGCTGCTCAAGTAGCCAGGTGACGTCTGTGGTCGCCACGTCACGCACCGGGATTCCCCCGTTCGGCCGCACGTGTTGCGCCGTCGCCGCACCCGGCCCCGGCGCCGAACCGACCGGCGGCGGGGAAACCGCCGCCTTCCTGGCGCTTTCCCCGGATCCGGTGGAACAGGACGGCCCTCCCGCGCGTTGCGCACGGTGACCGGTCGGCCGGTCGACCGACTCTTAGTAGGGTCACCCCAACCCTCGGTCATCACAGTTGGACAGAAAGTGGGATCAGGCCTTGCACCCGGTTGGTCGAGCGCAGAGCATGGACGCCGTGTCCGGGTTTCCGCTTGCGCAGATCGTCCCGTGGGGTCTCGCGGTCCTGCTCGGCATCGCGGTGATCGTGCTGCTCGTGAAACAGCGCAAGCCGGCCAGTGTGGTGGAGGACGCCATGCTGCAGGCCGTGCACCGGATGTCGAAGGCCGCGCCGAACCTCCGCTCCGGCCTGGACGAGGACGCCGCCGACAAGATCACCACCCAGCTGCTGCAGATGCTCGACTGCGTCGCCGTCGGCATCACCGACAGCGAGGGCACGCTGCTGTCCTGGGACGGCGAGGCGAACGAGCACTACGTCGACCTCGTCGAAGCGATCGGCGCGGCCATCCGCAAGCACCGCCGCGAGGTCGTCGCGCACGACCGGATGCCGTGCAACCACCGCGGCACCTGCCGGATGAAAACCGCGGTGATCGTGCCGCTGCTGGTCGAAGGCGAGACCGAGGCGGCGCTGATCGTCGTCGGCCGCACCCGCGGACGGCTGGTGCAGATGGCCGACGCCGTCGCCCAGTTCGTCTGCACGCAGTTCGAGCTGTCCCGGCTCGACGAGTCGAAGCAGCAGCTCCAGCAGGCCGAGATCAAGGCCCTGCGCGCGCAGATCTCGCCGCACTTCGTCTACAACGCGCTCAACACGATCTCCGCGCTGATCCGCACCGACCCCGAAGAGGCGCGAGAGCTGCTTCAGGACTTCGCCGACTTCACGCGCTACTCGTTCCGCACGTCGGGCATGTTCACCTCGCTCGCCGAGGAGCTGCGCAACATCGACCGCTACCTGACCATCGAGAACGCCCGCTTCGGCGGCCGGCTCGAGGTGCGGATGAAGATCGCGCCCGAGGTACTCAGCGTCGTCGTGCCGTTCCTGATCATCCAGCCGCTGGTGGAGAACGCCGTCAAGCACGGCCTGGCCAGCAAGCCCAGCGGCGGCTGCGTCACGGTGATCGCGCAGGACTACGGCACCGAAGCCCTGATCAGCGTCGAGGACGACGGCATCGGCATGGACCCGCGGCGCCTCAAGGACGTCAAGAACGCGCACAGCACCGGCGCGCACGTCGGGCTCGGCAACATCAGCCAGCGCATGCAGCAGGTCTTCGGCAGCGACTACGCGGTGATGGTCGAGACCGCGCCCGGCGCCGGCATGAAGGTGACGCTGCGGGTGCCCAAGTTCGTCCCGGGCGTCCGGCCGAACATGCCGGACTACAGCACCGAGAACGACGCGGGCGAGGCCGACGTCCCGGCGCAGGGCGGACCGGCCCAGCTCAACGGCGCCGAGGTGAACGGCGTCGACGGCACGCGCTCCGGCATCCTCCCCATGGGCTGAATCCCGCTAGCCTGGCGTTATGAGCGTTACGGACAAACTGGCTTCGCGGATCCCGGTGCTCGCCGACCGGGTGGAGCGCAAGGACGTCGTGGCCGTGGTGAAGCTGCACGGCGTGATCACGCCGTCGCCGTCGCCGCTGGCCAGGGGCGCGATCAACCTCGCCGCCGTCGAGACGGCCCTGACCAGGGCGTTCGGCCACGATCGGCTGAAGGCGGTCGCGCTGCTGATCAACTCGCCGGGCGGCGCGCCGACGCAGTCCGGGCTCGTCGCGGAGCGGATCCGGCAGCTGGCCGACAAGAAGGGCGTGCCGGTGCTCGCGTTCTGCGAGGACGTCGCCGCGTCCGGCGGCTACTGGCTGGCCTGCGCGGCCGACGAGATCTACGCGCACCGGACGTCGATGGTCGGCTCGATCGGGGTGATCAGCGGCGGCTTCGGGTTCACCGGGCTGCTGGAGCGCTTCGGCATCGAGCGGCGGCTGCACACGGCGGGCGCGAACAAGTCGCGGCTCGACCCGTTCTCGCCGGAGAAGCCCGAAGACGTCGAGTGGCTGAAGAAGATGCACGCCCAGCTCCACGAGCTGTTCGTGAGCTGGGTGAAGGAGCGCCGCGGCGCGCGGCTGAACGAAACCGAGGACCTGTTCACCGGCGACGTCTGGCTCGGCGCGAAGGCGCTGGAGCACGGCCTGATCGACGGTCTGGGCAGCCTCCGCCAGGTCATCACCGAGCGGTACCCGGACGCGGACATCTCGGTCGCCGAGCCGAAGCGGCCGCTGCTGGCCCGGCTCGGCGTCGGCGCTCCGGCCGCGGCGTCCGCGGTGCTCGACGCGGTGACGCAGAAGGCAGCCTGGTCCCGCTTCGGCCTGTGAGGCAGCTGTCCGGTTTGGGTACTTCCGGGCAGACTTTGTGACCTGGATCACTCTTCCTGGGTAGCGCCTCTGGAGTTCCCCGTGGGGCGTCGGGTTTCCTCGTGAACGGGGTTTGTTGCGATCGGCAACAAATCCGGACGACGAGGAGGTCGTACCCGATGCCCCACTCCCGAAGACTCGCCTTAGGTGCCGTGCTCGGCGCCGCGCTCATCGCGATCCCGCTGACCCTGCCCGCCGCCGCGTCCATCCCGCCGCCCGACTCGGGCTGGACGACGGTGTTCGCCGACGACTTCACCGGCGGCTCCGGCTCACTGCCGTCCGGCTCGAACTGGATCATCGACACCGGCCACGCCTACCCCGGTGGCCCCGGCAACTGGGGCACCGGCGAGATCCAGAACTACACGTCCAGCACGTCCAACCTCTCGCAGGACGGTGCCGGCAACCTCCGCATCACGCCGTTGCGCGACGGCTCGGGCAACTGGACGTCGGCGCGGATCGAAACCCAGCGCACCGACTTCAAGCCCCCGGCCGGCGGCGTCATGCGCATCGAAAGCCGGATCCAGATGCCGAACGTCACCGGCGCGGCCGCCCTCGGCTACTGGCCGGCGTTCTGGGCCCTCGGCGGCCCCTACCGCGGCAACTGGTGGAACTGGCCCGCCGTCGGCGAGTTCGACATCATGGAGAACGTCAACGGGATCAACTCCGTCTGGGGCGTCCTGCACTGCGGCGTCAACCCGGGCGGCCCGTGCAACGAGACCACCGGCATCGTCGCCAACCGGGCGTGCCCGGGCAGCAGCTGCCAGTCGGCCTTCCACACCTACCGCTTCGAATGGGACGCGAGCGTCAGCCCGCAGGTGTTCCGCTGGTTCGTCGACGGGCAGCAGTTCCACTCGGTCAGCCAGAACCAGGTCGACGCGACGACGTGGGCGAACATGACCACCCACCAGGGCTACTTCGTGCTGCTGAACGTGGCGATCGGCGGCGCGTTCCCGAACAACAACTCCGGCACCACGACGCCGGGGCCGGGGATCGTGCCGGGCCGCCCGATGGTCGTCGACTACGTGACGGTCACCACGCGCGGCTCCGGTGGCGGGACCACCACGACCCCGCCGACCACGACCACCACTCCGCCGTCCGGCGGTGGCAACGCGTACAGCACCATCCAGGCCGAGTCGTACACCCAGCAGAACGGCCTGGCGAAGCAGACGACCAGCGACACCGGCGGCGGCCAGAACATCGGCCCGGCCGGCAACGCCGACTGGGCGCTCTACCCGAACGTCGACTTCGGGAGCAGCGCGGCGACGAACTTCCAGGCGCGCGTGGCGTCGGGTGCCGCGGGCGGGGTCAGCGGGCTGGTCGAGGTCCGCCTGGACAGCCTGTCCAACGCCCCGATCGGCAGCTTCGCCGTCGGCAACACGGGCGGCTGGCAGAGCTGGCGGACCGTCCCGGCGAACGTCAGCTCGGTGACCGGCGTGCACAACGTGTACCTGACCTTCACCAGCGGTCAGCCCGCCGATTTCGTGAACCTCAACTGGTTCACGTTCGTGCATTGATAGCGAGGGACCCCGCTGGTGGCGGCGTCACCGGCGGGGTCCCGCCACTTCAGGCAGACGGGGGCTGGACATTGCACTCGGCAATGGGCAGGATGCGTTTCACTGTGAGTGCTCACGATGACACCCGGAAGCTCGTGGTCCTGGCTGTGGACGACGAGCCTCGAGGTCTGGACGAACTCGTCCACTGCCTGCGCAACAGCCCGCACGTCGCGAAGGTGTTCCCGGCGATCGACGCGTCGGAGGCGCTTCGGCTGCTGTCGACCGACGACCCGAGGCTACGCGACCGCAAGGAGCGTGGCCTGCCGATCGTCGACGCCGTCTTCGCCGACATCGACATGCCCGGGTTGTCCGGGATGGAGATGTCGCGCGTGTTCGCCGCGCTCCGGCCCTCGCCCGCGCTCGTGTTCGTCACGGGGCACGCGGAAGAGGCGGTCAACGCCTTCGACCTCGGCGCCCTGGACTACGTGCTGAAGCCGTACCAGCAGGACCGCCTGGACCGCGCGATCTCGCGCGTCATCGAGAAGCTGGCTTCGGCCGCGGCGCCGACGCCCGGCGCCCTGGGCGGCGAGCCGGGCGTGAAGAACGACGACGAGGTCATCCCGGTCGAGCTGGCCGGTACCACCAAGCTCATCCCGCGTTCCTCGGTCCGCTGGGTCGAGGCGCAGGGCGACTACGCGCGGTTGTTCACCACCGAAGGCAGCCACCTGGTCCGCATCCCGCTGGCCCAGCTCGAAGAACGCTGGGAGAAGGCCGGTTTCGTCCGGATCCACCGGTCGTTCCTGGTCGCGCTGCCGCTCATCACCGAGCTGCGCATGGGCCAGGGCGGCTACCAGGTCGTGATCGGCAACGAGGAGAAGGTGCTGCCGGTGAGCCGGCGGCACACCCGCGCGCTGAAGGACCGGCTGGTCGGTTCGGGCCGGAACGGCTGAGCCGGGCCCGGGCATGACCGACGACTTCTACGAGCGCCGCGCGAACGGCGTGCGAGAGCCCGATCCGACACTCGGCCGGCGCGTCCGTCAGCAACGGCCGTTGCCACAGCCGACGGACCAGGCCATCGTCGAGCCGCTCCCGCCGGCGCCGGAGAACGAGCCGGCGCCGAAGCCGGATCACCACGCCAGGCCCAAGCGCGAACGAGTGATCCTCAACGACCAGCGTCGCGGCGGCGGCACCCTGCGCGCCCGCGTCGAGCTGGAAGAGCAGACCAGCTGGGGAAAGCTGCTCGTGAAGGACCACCTGGTGAAGGTCCAGCTGCGGACGGCGTTGCTGCTGTCCGGCCTCGTCGTCGTCGTGTTCGGCTCGCTGCCGGTGCTGTTCTACCTGGTGCCGGGGTTCTCCCGGTTGAGCTTGGCCGGTATCCCGGTGGCCTGGCTGATCCTCGGTGTCCTCCCGTTCCCGTTCCTGTTCGGCATCGGCATCTGGTACAACCGGCTGGCCGAGCGCAACGAACGCGCGTTCGTGGACATGATCGAAAACTAGTTTCGCACTGACTCGTGCGAGGATTCCCCAGTGCAGCTGAACCCGTGGGCCTTGACCGGCATCGTGCTGGTCGCCGTGGTGACGTTCTTCCTCGGCCACCGCTCTTCGCGTTCGGCCACGAGCACGCACGACTTCCTGGTCGCCCGGCGGACCGTGCGGTCCCGCCGCAACGCCGCCGCGATCTCCGGTGAGTACCTCTCCGCGGCGTCGTTCCTCGGCATCGCGGGGATCGTGCTCAAGGACGGCGCCGACGCGCTGTGGTTCCCGATCGGCTTCACCGCGGGTTACCTCGCCCTGATGCTCTTCGTCGCGGCGCCGTTGCGGCGCTCCGGCGCGTACACGCTGCCCGACTTCGTCGAAATGCGGCTGGGCTCGAAGGGCCTTCGCCGGTTCTCGACGGCTTTCGTCGTGTTCATCGGGATCCTCTACATGGTCCCGCAGCTGCAGGGCGCCGGCCTGACGCTGGCGACGATCCTGCCGGTGCCGGTGTGGGCCGGCGCGGTCGCGGTGATGGTCGTGGTGGCGTTCAACGTGATCGCCGGCGGCATGCGCGCGATCACCGTTGTCCAGGCGTTCCAGTACTGGCTCAAGCTGTTCGCGATCTCGGTGCCCGCGTTCGTGCTGTGCATGGTCTTCTTCGCCGGCGGCGGCCCGGACGGCTTCCGCCCCCTCGGCGCGGCCGCGCCGCCGGTGTTCACCGGTGACACCACAGTGGACGTCCAAACCGACGTCACCCTCACCGTCCGGAGCGACACCTACCTCTGGGCCTACGGCCGCACCGACAACGGCCCGGCCGCCGGGCCGACGCACTGGACCCCGCTGGCCCCGCACACGGTTTCCGAAGGCACGACGCTGAAGTTCCTGGCCGGCACACCGGTGCCGGTGGTCAGCGACTCGGTCGCGGACAACGCGAACTGGCTGCACCCGGGGTCGGGCAGCCTCACCGACCTGCTCCAGACGTACTCGCTGATGTTCGCGACGTTCCTGGGCACGATGGGCCTGCCGCACGTGCTGGTCCGCTTCTACACCAACCCCGACGGCAAGGCCGCGCGCCGCACGACCGTGCACGTCCTGCTGCTGCTCGGCCTCTTCTACCTGTTCCCCACGCTGCTCGGCGCGCTGTCGCGGATGTACGTCCCGGAGCTGCTGGTCACCGGCAAGACGGACGCGGCGATCCTGCGGTTGCCCTCGGCGATGCTGCCGGGCATCGGCGGCCAGATCCTCGGCGCGGTCACCGCGGCCGGCGCGTTCGCCGCGTTCCTCTCCAGCACGTCCGGGCTGCTGGTCAGCGTCGCCGGCGTGGTGTCGACCGACCTGCTGCCCGGCCGGGTCCGCGACTTCCGCGTCGCGACCGGGCTGGTCGCGTTGTTCCCGATCGCGCTGGCGGTCGCGCTGCGGCCGGAGGACATCTCGCTGTCGATCGGGCTGACGTTCGCGCTCGCCGCGTCGACGTTCAGCCCGCTGCTGGTGCTGGGCATCTGGTGGCGCAAGCTGTCCTGGCCGGGTGCGCTGGCCGGGATGTTCGTCGGCGGCGGTCTCGTGCTGGCCGCGCTGATCGTCAACGTCGTGAGCGGCTACACCGGCGGCTGGGCGCCGTGGTTCGTCAACCAGCCGGCGCTGATCACCGTGCCGGTCGCCTTCGTGACGACGTACTTCGTCAGCCGCGCGACCGGGTACGGGCGCCCGGACCACGTGCACGACATCATGCTGCGGCTGCACGCGCCCGATCCGCTCGGTTTCATGCGGGACAGGGCGGTCGCGCGGTTCGGCCAGGCCGAGGAGAAGACGCGGATCGCCGGCCGGGGCCGGCACCGCAAGTGATGCGCTGACAGCGGGTCAGAAATTCTTTACCCAATCGTGTGAATGCCGGTCAGCTAACCGGACAACGTGCGCGAATCTCGCGGTGGGTTTCTACTCAAGGTCAAGCGCCCGATTGGGGGCTTACCAACTACGCCGTTCACTCTTTACGGTCCGTTGGCTTCAAACAGTACGGCCAGTACGAGAACGGGGAAGGTGGAGATCCGCTGTGAGCAGCACCGAACACGACGTCGGTGGCGCGGAGCCGCAGACCGACTGGGAGACCATCCAGGGGAGTCCCGAATTCACGGACCTGCGCCGCCGATTGCGGGTGTTCGTGTTCCCGATGACCGCGCTGTTCCTGCTTTGGTACCTGCTGTACGTGCTCCTCGCCGACTACGCGCACGGCTTCATGAGCACGAAGCTGGCCGGCAACATCAACGTCGGCCTGGTCTTCGGCCTCCTGCAGTTCGTCTCGACGTTCGTCATCACCGGGCTGTACGTCCGCTACGCCAACCGCAAGCTCGACCCGGTCTCCGACGAGATCCGCGCCCGGATCGAAGGGGAGCCCGGAAAATGAACCTCGCGGCGGGCGTGGAGGGCAGCAATTCCACCCTCAACATCATCATCTTCCTGGTCTTCGTCGCGATCACCCTGGTGATCGTGTTCCGGGCCAGCCGGAACACGAAGACGGCATCGGACTACTACGCCGCCGGCCGGGCGTTCACCGGGCCGCAGAACGGCATCGCGATTTCCGGCGACTACCTGTCGGCGGCGTCGTTCCTCGGCATCGCGGGTGCGATCGCCGTCAACGGCTACGACGGCTTCCTCTATTCGGTCGGCTTTCTCGTGGCGTGGCTCGTCGCGCTGCTGCTGGTCGCGGAACTGCTGCGCAACACCGGCAAGTTCACGATGGGTGACGTCCTCGCGTTCCGCATGAAGCAGACGCCGGTGCGCGCGGCGGCGGCGATTTCGACGTTGATCGTGTCGTTCTTCTACCTGCTCGCGCAGATGGCGGGCGCCGGTGGCCTGGTCAACCTGCTGCTCGGCATTTCGGGCGAGGCGGGGCAGGACATCGTGATCGCCGTCGTCGGCGTGATCATGATCCTCTACGTCCTGATCGGCGGCATGAAGGGCACCACCTGGGTGCAGATCATCAAGGCGGCGCTGCTGATCGTCGGCGCGTTCGCGATGACGCTGTGGGTGCTCGGCAAGTACGGCTTCAACCTGTCCAGCCTGTTCCAGGCCGCCGTCGACCGCGGCGGCAAGGGCGGCGCGGCGCTGCTCGACCCGGGCAAGCAGTACGGCAAGACGGGCACGACGAAGCTCGACTTCCTGTCCCTCGGCATCGCGCTGGTGCTCGGCACGGCGGGCCTGCCGCACGTGCTGATGCGCTTCTACACGGTCCCGACCGCGCGCGACGCGCGTCGCTCGGTGGTCTGGGCGATCGTGCTGATCGGCGTGTTCTACCTGTTCACGCTGGTGCTCGGCTACGGCGCGGGCGCGATCGTCGGGCCGGACAAGATCGCCAAGGCCCCGGGGACGACCAACGCGGCGGCCCCGCTGCTGGCGCTCGAACTCGGTGGCCCGGTGCTGCTCGGGTTCATCTCCGCGGTCGCCTTCGCGACGATCCTCGCGGTGGTCGCCGGCCTGACGATCACGGCGTCCGCGTCGTTCGCGCACGACGTCTACGCGAGCGTGATCAAGAAGGGCCAGATCTCCACCGGCGGCGAAGTCCGCGTCGCCCGGATCACGGCGCTGGTGATCGGCGCCCTGGCCATCGCGGGCGGCATCCTGGCGAAGAGCCAGAACGTCGCGTTCCTGGTGGCCCTGGCGTTCGCGGTGGCGGCGTCGGCGAACCTGCCGACGATCCTGTATTCGCTGTTCTGGAAGCGGTTCAACACCCAGGGCGCGCTGTGGTCGATCTACGGCGGCCTGCTCGTCACGATCGTGCTGATCGTGTTTTCGCCGGCGGTCTCGGGCAAGCCGGTGGACGCGAAGACGGGCAAGAGCGCGTCGATGATCCAGGGCGTCGACTTCCACTGGTTCCCGCTGGACAACCCGGGCCTGGTCTCGATCCCGGCGGCGTTCCTGCTCGGCTGGCTCGGCACGGTCCTGTCCAAGGAACGGAACCCGAAGAAGTACGCCGAGATGGAGGTGCGCGCGCTGACCGGCGCGGGTGCCGAGAAGGCCGTCACGCACTGAGTTCCGCGTGTCGACCCTCCAATCACGCGTGTCGACTCCTCAATCACACGTGTCGACCTCCCCGTCACGCCGGGCCGGCTTCGTACGTCCACCTCACGCGCGGGCAACGCCCCCGCATGGCAGCATGGAGAGCGTGGTGAGCCCTGCTGAACTGCCGACCGTCGAGGTCCGCGACCTGCCCAAGGACGGCCTCGTGCTGCTCGACGTCCGCGAAGACGACGAGTGGGCCGCCGGCCACGCGCCCGGCGCGGTGCACATCCCGATGGGGGAGCTGCCCGCCCGCGTCGGGGAGCTGGCCGACCTGCCCGAAGACCAGCCGATCCACGTGATCTGCCGCAGCGGCGGCCGGTCCGCGCGAGCCACCGCCTGGCTCAACCAGAGCGGCTGGGACGCGGTGAACGTCGCCGGCGGCATGGGCGCGTGGCAGCGCGAAGGCCGTTCGATGGTCGGCGAGCACCCCGGCATCGAACCCGAAGTGATCTAGCCTTGCAGCCGGGTCCGCCTCCTCAGTACCCCCCGGGGTACTGGCCGCGCCAAGCGCCGCCGCCGAACGCCCAGCAGCTGCAGGGCCGGACGTTGGCCGCGCAGCCGGAGCCGTACCCGTACCAGCGGCGTCCCGGGCACCGGCCGAAGCTGCGCTGGGTGGCGACCCCGCCACCGGGCGCGTGGCCGCGTCGCCGCGTGACGCCGCCCGAGCGGTACTTCGGGCCGCCGTCGTACCCGGTGCCGCCCCGTTGGGGCTTCCCCAACCTGGTCTGGCGCCGCCCGACGTCGGTGCCCGGCACGGCGTCGGACGAGGTCCGCCCGATCGACCGGATGCCGGTGCTCAGCCGCAGCCTGATCGGCGTCCTCTTCGCGTTCGCCGTCCTCGCCGTGGTCGCCGCCGGCGCGGAGGTCTGGCGGTACGTGCTGCTCGTCCAGGGGCGCGAGTCCGCACTGAACCGCTCGGTGGTGGCGTTCTCCGACGGTTTCGTGCTCACCGCGGGCCTGCTGGCCTCGATCCTCGCGCTGTTGCCCGCCGGGCTGACGCTCTGGTGGCTGCTGGTCGCCCGCCGGGCGGCGGCCGACGTCTCGGGCGACGACCCGCCGCGGCCGGTGTGGCAGGTGCTGGTCAGCGTCCTCGTGCCGGTGGCGAACCTCCCGATGGCGCTGTCGATCGCCGGCGAGCTGGAGCACGCGGTGCTGGGCCGCCCGCGCGACGTCCGGCCGAAGCCGTCGCGGCAGGTGCTCGTGTGGTGGGGCGCGTGGCTGCTGAACTGGGTCCTGCTGGGCGTCACGATCGTCTGGCGCTTCCGCGACGACGTCCAGTCGATGGCCGACAGCGTCGTCCTGGTCGCGTTCACCGACCTGGCGGCGGCCGCTCTGGCCGTGGTGACGGCGCTGGTCGTGCGGCGGTTCTCGGCGCTGCTGGCGCCGTCGGACGCCCGGGCCGTGCGCTCGATGCGCGTGCTGAAGGTGGCCGGGGCTCCGGAGCCCGAGCTGCGCAACGCGCGGCCTTCCGGCGCGGCTCGCTAGTACCGGCCGAGCACCGGTTCCAACTGGTCGAAGGCCAGTTCGGCGGTGGGCCACAGCGCGTCGGAGATCCCTTTTTCGCCCTCGAGAGCCCGGTCGGAGACCTCCTGGAAGAGCACTCGCAGCACCGTGGCGAGGTGGGCGGCGGCGAGCACCGGCTCGAGCCCTTGCTCGGGGTGGCGCCGGATCAGCAGGTGCGTGAGGGCCGCCTCGCGCTCGCGGTGCATTTCGTGCAGGGCGTTCGTCAGGACCTGGCTCTCCTTGATCATCCGCACGAAACCCGGTCCCGAGAAGCCGACCAGCGCGTGCTCGGCGCCCAGCGCTTCGAAGTAGAGCTCGCGCGTGTCGTGGAAGACGCTGTCGCGGACCAGGGTGGCCGGCCAGGACGTGAAGTCCGCGCGGATGTCGAAGACCAGGTCTTCTTTGCGCGGGAAGTGGTTGGTCACGGTCATCTTGGCGACCCGCGCTTCGGTGGCGATGTCCGCGATCGTCACGTCCTCGAAGCCGTCGCGGATGAACAGCTTCGTCGCGACGTCGGAGATGGTCTTCCTGGTCTCGTGCTTCTTCTGGGCCCGGAGTCCCTCGCTCATGCCCTCACTCTACTGGGTCGAACCCAAGTTTGTGCTTGACCCAGTGACTGGGTCGGACCTAATCTGAGGTTCGACCTGATCTTCCGGGGTGGATGGTGACGACGGCGGTAGCCCGTTCCGACGCGGCGTGGTGGAAGCTCGGCGCGACGATCGTGACCGTCGGGACCGACTCGATCTGTCCACGCTGGGAACGATCGCGTTCACCCTCGAAGGAGTACTCGATGACTTTCCGCCTCCTGAGCGTCCACGCCCACCCGGACGACGAGTCCAGCAAGGGCGCGGCCACCCTCGCCCGTTACGCGGCCGAAGGCGTCGAAGTCCTGGTCGCCACCTGCACCGGCGGCGAACGCGGCGACATCCTCAACCCGGCCGTGGACACCCCCGAAACCCGCGCCGACCTCCCGGCGGTCCGCCGCCGTGAGATGGCCGCGGCGGCCGAGATCCTGGGTATCCGCCAGCGTTTCCTCGGCCTGGTCGACTCGGGTCTGCCCGGCGAAGGCGAGCCCTTACCTGACGGCTGCTTCGCCGCCCTCCCACTCTCGCAAGCGGCCGCCCCTTTGGTGACGCTGATCCGCGAGTTCCGCCCCCACGTCGTGATCACGTACGACGAAACCGGCGGCTACCCCCACCCGGACCACATCCGCACCCACGAGGTGACGCTCGAAGCCTTCACCGCGGCCGCCGACCCCGCCCGCTACCCGGGCACCGGCGAACCGTGGCAACCACAAAAGCTCTACTACCAAGCAACTCTGAGCCGGGCCTGGTTCCAAGCCCTGCACGACGCGACCCGGGCCGCCGGCGAGGAGTCCGCCTTGACCGACGTCCTCGCCGAACTCCCGCTCGAGCCGGCTTTGCCCGTCACCACCCGAATCCGCTGCGAGTCCCACTTCGCCACGCGCGACCGCGCCCTCCTGGCCCACCAGACCCAGATCGACCCGGCCCACCCGTTTTTCGCCCACGCACGCGAGATCGAACGAAAAGCCTGGCCCTACGAGGACTACCACCTCGCTCACCCAACCCCACCCGCCGGCCAAGAAGACGACCTCTTCACCGGAGTAACCCCCTGAACCCGAGTGTCGCCCCTCCAATCACGCGTGATGTCTCCCCCATCACGCGAGTTCCGCCTTCAATCACGCGAGTTCCGCGTCCAGTCACGCGAGATCCGCCCCGGATCACGTCGGACCCGGTTCACACCGTGACCCGAAGCTCCCGCAGTCCCCGGATCACGAACTCGGGCCGCCGTCGCGGTGTCTCGGCGAGCCGTAACCCCGGCAGCTTCGCCGCCAACGCACTCAACGCCGCGGCGATCTCCACCCGAGCGAGAGGAGCCCCCACGCAGTAGTGGATCCCGAGGCCGAACCCGAGGTGCGCGTTCGGCGTCCGTCCGATGTCGAGGGTGTCCGGCGCGTCGAACACCTTCGGATCGCGAGCCGCGGCACCCAGCAGCGCGCCGATCTTCTGGCCCTGCGAGACGACATGTCCGCAGATCGACACGTCCTCGGTCGCCGTCCGCTCGAACAACTGCAGCGGTGCGTCGAACCGGATCAGCTCCTCGACGCACGAATCCAGCAAGGAAGGAGCCGCCAGCAAACGTTCCCACTGGTCCCGGTGGGTGAGCAGCGCCGTGATGCCGTTGCCGAGCACGTTGACCGTCGCTTCGTGGCCGGCCATCAGCAGCAGCACCGCGGTCGCGACGAGCTCGTCCGGTGTCAGCTCGCTGCGCAGGAGGTCGCTGATGATGTCGTCCCCCGGGGCGTCGGCGCGAGCCGAAGCCACCGACCGGACGTAGTCGACGAACTCGGCGGCGGCCCGTTCGGCGGCGTCGCGGCCCTCCTCGGGCAGGCCGTACTCGTACATCTTGACGATCGCGTTGGACAGCTCGACCATCCGCGGCCCGTCGGTGCCGGGGACGCCCAGCAACTCGGCGATCACCGCGACCGGCAGCGGCTGGGCCAGGTGCTCGAGGAGGTCGGCGCTCCCGTCGGCGGCGATCGCGGCCGCGAGGTCGTCGACCATGCGGTCGGCGAGCGTCGCGACCATCGGACGCAGCCGCTGCACGTGGCCGCGGCCGAACGCGCCCGCGATCAGCCGGCGCAGGCGGCTGTGCGCCGGCGGCTCGTTCTCCAGCAGGGAGTTGCGGTGCAGCAGGTTGAACGACGCGAACCGTTCGAGCGGCTGCGCGTCCTGCCAGATCCGGCCCAGCCCGCGGTGCCGCAGCACCGCCGACGACGCGGCGTGCGACACCGCGACGGCCAAGCCGAGCCCGTCGTGAAAATGGACGTCGCCCTGCTTGCGCAGTGCGGCGAACGCGGGGTACGGGTCTTCCAGGAACGCGGGATCGCGGGGGTCGAACACGTCGCGAGACTAACCCTTCGATAGCGTTCCAAGCCGAGCCAGAGGAGGCAGCAGTGGGCAAGGGCGCGCGCAAGAAGGGTCCCAAGCAGGCATCGGACCGCAAGCCGAAGGTGCGCGACGTCTTCGTCGGCCAGCCGTTCGAGGGGCTGGTGGCGGAGCCCGAGCTGATCGCGCTGCGTGAGTTCGTGCCGTCCGCGACGGCCAAGCTCACCCTGGCCGACGGCGGTGACGTCACCCTCGGCACCGTGCTGCCGATGGCCGCGGCCGCGTTCGTCCGCTCGGACGGCGAGCGGTTCCTCGGCCTGCAGGTGCAGACCCGTTCCTCCGACATCAGCCGCGACCTCGGCCGCTCGCTGAAGTGGCTGCTGGACGCCAAGGAGGGCGACGTCCTCGGCGTGCCGGACACGACGACCCCGCCGTCCGCCGACGAGAACGCCCGCCTCCAGGACCTGCTGACGCCGGGCGCCGAGCTCGACGTCATGCTCCGCAAGGACTTCGCCTGGTGGCTGCCGGAGGACGCGGACGCCACGGGCGACGTCGCGGTGTCCCTCGAGCGCGCGAACGCCGCGATCATGCCGACCGAGCGCCTCGGCCACGGCGCTTACTGGGTCCTCGCCGGCGAGAAGGCGCACCTGCGCTGGGTCCGCCCGGAGCCGGAGAACCTGCTGCTCCAGGCGCTGGCCCGGCTGTCCGCGGCCGGCGAGCTCGGCCTCGGCGAGGGCTCTCGCTACGCCGGGTCGTTCCGGGCGCACGGCCTGCTGGTCCCGGTCTGGGACCTCGACCCCGAGGCCCACGCCCGCGAGTGGGCGGAGGCGAAGGACGCCCTCGGCACCCGCCTCGAGACGGCCCTGAAGTCCCTCGACGCCGAGCCGCTGAACGCGGCCGAGCGCCGCGCCCGCGACGGCCTCGTCGGCCGCCAGCTCACCCTGCGCTGATCCAGCCGGGCCCCGGCCCGGGATGGTCGTCACCGCCGCCGAGCACGCGCTCGGCGGCGGTTTCGCGTCCGCGTCGAAAAGCACCGGACCACCGGTTCGTACCGGTGACCGGAAACTGCTCGATGAGCGTTCAAGCAGGCCTTATGTGGCGTACGAGACACCGCCGCCGGATCGTCGTGGTGGGACGATTCTCCGCGTGATACTCCACATCTGCGGGGCGGCCGACTGGGCCGAAGTGGGCGAAGGCGGCGAGTACCGGCCGCCTTCACTGGGGGAAGTCGGGTTCGTCCACTGTTCCGACTTCGGCACGGCGCACCTGCCGGCCAACGCGCTCTACCGGGGCCGCACCGATCTGGTGCTGCTCGAGATCGATCCGGCCAAGCTCGGCGTCGCCGTCCGGTGGGAAGACGGCGAGCCGCCGCATCCGGCCGGCGTGTGGTTTCCGCACGTCTACGGGCCGGTTCCGCGCGCCGCCGTCGTCGGCGTGCACGAGTTCACCGAGACGGCCGGCGGCTTCCGGCTGCCGGACTCGCTCGCGCACCGCTGACGTGGACAACTCATCGCCCGCCCGGACGTCTACGAATCCGGGCGGGAACGCGGGCAACCTGAGGGGGCTGTGATGCGTGTGCAGGGGGAAAGCGACTCGGCTTCTGGCTATCCGACCCCGATGGGAGGCGATACGGTGACCGCTGCGGCACCCGTCTTCACCGGGGGAGATACCTGGGTGACCAGCGCAGGCCGAGGGAGGGCCGCGACGTTGCCGGGTGAGCTGGCCGACTTCGGCGACTTCGTGCAGGCCACCCTGCCGGGGCTGCTGCGGTACGGCCACGCGCTCACCGGCAACCCGCACGACGCGGCGGACCTGGTGCAGACGGTGCTGGAGAAGATCGGCTCGCGCTGGACCTACGTCCACGAGAAGACGGGCGACCCGCTCGCCTACGTCCGCCGGTCGATGGCGAACGCGCACGTCAGCCGCTGGCGCCGCACGCGCCGCGAGAACCTGGTGGCCGACCTGCCGGACACCAGCCCGCACGTGCCGGACGACCCGTTCGAGCACGAGCCGCTGTGGCGCGCGTTACGGACGCTGCCGCCGAGACAACGGGCCGTCATGGTCCTGCGTTACTACGAAGGTCTCTCGGAAGCGGAGATCGCCGGTGCCCTCGGTGTCACGCAGGGCACCGTCAAGAGCCAGGCCAGCAAGGCGATCGCGTCGCTGCGGTTGAAACTGACGGCGGACGACATCCAAGGCGAAGGGAGTGACGCGGGTTGAACATCTCCGAGGACGAGCTGGAGCAGCGCCTGCGCGAGCTGTTCGCCGACGAACGGCTGGACCTGCCCCCGCCGCCGGAGGCCGGCACGACCATCGTCGCCGGTGCGCGACGCCGTCGACGGCGTCGTCAGGGCGTCCTGGCCGTGACCGGTGTCGCGGCGGCCGTGGTGGCCGTCTCGGGTGGGCTCACCATGGTGCGCCTCCACGCCGAGGACGGCACCGCGGTGATGTCCGCCGACGGATCTTCGATCAGCGTCAAGCCGCCCGAGAACCTCACGGCCGGGCGGCAGCCCCAAACCTCGATCCCGGGGCCGACCAGCACCCAGGACATCGAGGTCTCGGCGCCTCCCGCCTCGCCGACGTCGAAGGCTTCGCGGCCGCCGTCGGCCCAGTCGCCGTCCAAGCTGCCGCCCGTGCTGAGCGGGCCGCTGCTCGACCCGGACGGCTTCGGCACCATCAAGCTCGGCATGTCCGAGACCCAGATCGCCGCGCAGGGTGTCACGCTCACCGACGCGCAGGCCGGAGCGAGCTGCACCGTCTACACCGCGCAGGGCGGCGGGGTGCCCTCGAACGCGACCGTGGTGGTTTCGAAGGCGGTCGGGCTCACGGTCGTCACCCCCGACCCGGCGGCGCACACCGCCGAGGGCGTCGGCGCCGGCTCGACCAAGGAGCAGGTGTTCGCGACCTACCCCGAGGCGAAGGACGAATCGGGTGGCGTCGTCGCCCCGGCCACCGCCGCCGCCGACTACCACTTCCGGCTCGACGACTCCGGGGTCGTGCAGACCAGCCTCATGAGCGTCAACCAGGACTGCGCCGGCTGAGCGCCGGCGACATGCGGAAACCCGGGCTGTCCACAGGGGGAGAGCCCGGGTTTCCGGTTTTCGAAGCGTGGTGGGAAGCGGTCAGAGCGCTCCGCCGGCCACCGGCGGCATCCCGGAGTCGCGGCCACTGTCGCCGACGGACTCGCGGTGCAGGTGGTTCTCGATCTCGAACAGGTTGCCGTTCGCGCGCTTGACGACGTTCAGCAGTGTGTTCATCTGCGAGATCTCTTCGACCTGCTCCTTGAGGAACCACTGCGTGAACTGCTCGCTGATGTAGTCCTCTTCGGCGCGCGCCGCCTTGGCCATCGCGGAGATGTCGATGGCGACTTCCTTCTCCTGCTCGAGCGCGAGCTCGATGACCTCGGTGACGCCGGAGAACTCGTTGCGCACTTCACCGGTACCGGGGACCTCGACGTGGTGATCGCGGTCCAGCATGTACTGCACGAGCGCCATCGCGTGGTTGCGCTCCTCGACGGACTGCTTGTAGAAGTGCTTCGCCAGCTGCGGAAGGTCCTCGGCGTCGAACCAGACCGCGAGCGCGATGTACTGCTGGGACGCGTTGAACTCGTTGTGGATCTGCGCCTGCAGCAGTTCGAAGAACTTCGAGCGCGGTTCTTTCTTCTTGGTGAGGGCCATGCAGAACAGAATAGATCAAGATTGGCGGAAAGGCCACTTGGGGGTGGTGATCCCGACCCTATTAGGGTTACCATTCCTAATGAAGACGAGCCTAATTTAAGTAAGCCTTCCCTAAATCGTCGAATACATTTAGGGAAGGCTTACTTTATTTACTGCAATGGTTCGCGGCGGATCGGGCAGGACATGCACCGCGGCCCGCCCCGGCCGGAGCCCAGCTCGGAGCCCGCGATCGGCAGCACCTCGATGCCGGCCGCCTCCAGGCGCTCGTTCGTCTCGACGTTGCGCTCGTAACCCACGACCACGCCCGGCGCCAGCGCCAAGGTGTTGTTCCCGTCGTCCCACTGCTCGCGTTCGGCCGTCACCGGGTCGAGCCCCGTGTCGATGACGCGCAGCCGGTCGATCTCCATCGCCTCGGCCGCGGCGGCCAGGAACGGCGTCGGGCCGGCGACCTTGACGCCGCCGTCGCCGGTCGGGCGGATGGTGAACGCCGTCAGCAAGTCGCGCGCCAGCGGGTACATCACCACCGCGTCGGCGTCGACCATCGTGCACACCGTGTCCAGGTGCATCGTCGCGCGGGACTGCTCGATCGGCACCGCCAGCACGGTGTGCGCGATGTCGTCGGCGAACACCGACCGCGCGAGCGATTCCGCGCCGGCCGCGGTCGTCCGCTCGCCGACGCCGATGGCGAGCACGCCCGGCGCCAGCAGCATCACGTCGCCGCCCTCGATCGGTGCCGAATGCGCGCCGTACGCGCGGGCCGCGTGCCGGAAGTACGGGTGGTAGGCGTAGATCAGGTCCAGCACCGCGGTCTCGCGGCGACGCGCGGGCATCGTCAGCGACGAGATCGCCACCCGGTCGGCGATCCACGCCGACGAGTCGCGCGTGAACAGCAGGTTCGGCAGCGGGTCGACGGCGAAGTCGTGCGGGTGGTTCATCATCCGCACCAGCGACGCGCCCTCCGCGGAGGGCAGCTCCTCGAACGTCATCCCGGCCATCAGGACCTCGGCGAGGCCGGGCGCGCCGACGCCGGACAGGTGCGAACGCAGCGAGTCGGCGAGGTCGCCGCCGAGCCGCCGGTCGTCGACCGCCGCGTGGACGCCGGCCGCGTGGGCGCGGTCGTCTTCCAGCGCCGTCCGGAGCGCGTCGGCCAGCAGGAGCACTTCGACGCCGCGGCTGCGCAGCACCTCGGCGAACGCGTCGTGCTCGGCCTGGGCCCGGTCGACCCACGGGATCGAGTCGAACAGGAGCTGGTCGTTGTTGCGGGGCGTCAGCCTTTTGAGCTCGTTGCCGGGCCGGTGCAGCAGCACCGCGCGCAGGGGTCCGACTTCGCTGTCCACCCGGGGAGGTGTCGTTTCGTCGATCACCCGCCAAGCTTAGTCAGGGCAACCAGGAAACGTGCCCCTTCAACAGGGCGTATCCGACGAAAGAAACGAAGTCGAACAGCGTGTGCGCGGCGACCAGCGGCCACAGCCGGTTCGTCTTCTGCCACAGCCGCCCGAACACCAGGCCCATGATCAGGTTCCCGACGAACCCGCCGAAGCCCTGGTACAGGTGGTACGACCCGCGCAGCACCGCGGCGCCGAACACCGCGTTGTTCTCCCGGACGCCGAGCTGCCGCAGCCGCGTCAGCAGGTAGCCGATGACCAGGACTTCTTCGGCGAACGCGTTGCCGAACGCGGAAAGCGTCAACGTGATCGGCCGCCACCACGTGTCGTTCAAAGTGGACGGTTGCACCGCCAGGCTGAACCCCAGGTGGTAGGAGATGAAGTACAGCGCGAGGCCGGGGATCCCGATCAGCGCGGCCAGTCCGAGGGTCAGCAGCGCGTCGCGGCCGGGGGCGCGGCGGTCCAGCCCGACCTGCGCGATCTTGATCCCGGCGCGCCACAGGAAGTACAGCCCGAGCGCGCCCCAGCCGACCAGCTGGGCCGCCGAGAGCAGCTGCTTGAGCAGGTCGATCAGGCTCGCCGCGGCCTGCGGCACGTTGAGCTGGACCTGCTGCTGGGCCAGGGGCGCCGGCTGCAACAGGGAGTCCACAAGGGACAGCAGGCTGCGCACGCCGGACAGCCCGAGCGTGATGCCGAAGACGATCAGCAGCTCGAGCTTGATCGCCCGGCGCTCCCGCGGGTCGTCGATCGGTTCCGGGAACGCCGGTGCGGCCGGGGCCAGCCACGATCGCGCGGTGAACGTCATGGGCGCACGCTACCTTCGGGGTATGCCGAGGAGCATCGCCACCAACGAAACCGTCGACCGCGCCGCGCTGGTCGACTTCCTGTCCACCCGCCACCGCGCGATCCTGATGGCCACGAAGGCCGACGGGAGCCCGCAGCTCTCGCCGGTCACCTGCGGCGTCGACGCCGAGGGCCGGCTGGTCATCTCGACCTACCCCAAGCGCGCCAAGGTCGTGAACATCAAGCGCAACCCGAAGGTCTCGGCCTGCATCCTCTCCGACGAGTGGAACGACCAGTGGGTGCAAATCGACGGCACCGCCGAGGTGCTGGACATCCCCGACTCCGTCGAGCCGCTCGTGGACTACTTCCGCGCCATTTCGGGCGAACACCCGGACTGGGACGAATACCGCGAGGCCATGGTCAAGCAGGGCAAGAGCATCATCCGCGTGACGATCGAGAGCTGGGGCCCGCTGGCCAAGGGCGGTTTCCCCGCCGAACTAGCCTGACGCGCCCCGCAGGAACGGGCAGCCGAGCAGCCGCCGCAGCTCCATCGCGAGCTGCGGCGGGCTCTCGACGGACTTCGAGAACGCCAGCCGGACGTCGTGGTCGCCGGAGTCGGACTCGACGCGCAGCCGCAGCCCGAACCGGTCGAGCCCGAGCGGGCGGATCCGGCCGCCGCGCAGCTCCGCCGGCAGGTGCTTGGCCAGCTGCTCGACGACGTCGGAGTGGTCGCTCTCCAGGTGCCGCAGCCACTGGGCCTCGTAGTCGTGGAACGGGTCGGGCGGCGCCGCGCTGAACATGTGCGGGCGCAGCGAGTGCGTGCCTTCGGCGTCCGCGAGCACGAGCGACGCCGGAGTGAGCCGCAGCAGCGTCACGCCGTGGCCGACGTCGAGGAGCTGTTCGTCCGGCCGCGACTCGGCGATCGCGATGGCCCGCGCGCGGGCCGACACCGGCGAGAGCGGCCGCAGCCAGCCGGTGATCCACAGCAGCCCGCGGATCGGTTCCCGCAGGGCGACCGGGGCCTGATCGGCGAGCTCGACCATCACGGCCAGCTCGCCGCGCTGGGTCTGCTTGGCCGCGTGGACCATCGGGTGGTCGTCGGGCAGCAGCACGCTGACGCTGCCGCTGTGGTGCACGTGGTGCACGACCGGGACGACGCGCTCGCCGTCGAGACCGGCGCGTTCGCAGGTCGGCATCAAGGACGCGGGACCGTTGCGGGTCGCGATCGTCTTGGCGCGCTCGGCGGGGTTCGGTGCCGGCGGGCGGCGGATGGATGTCGGGGCCTCGGTCACGGCTCACCTCCTACTTAGGTGAGCCTAACCTGAATCCGGTGGTCTGGATAGTCGCTCGTGTGCGGTCCGGGTCACGCCGGCGTTCCGCTGAACGGAGTATCCGGTAACGCCGCTGTGCAAATTTCCGAAAAGGCCGGTGACCAGTGTCGACACGGTGGGGGCCAGCGTGCAGATCGTCCCGGTTCCCGAACGCGTGCCCGCGTTCGAGCTCGACTCCGCCATGCCGTCGGGCGCGCTGCCGATCTTCGGCGAGTACCTCGACCGGATCGGCCGCACCGCGGCGAACGGACGCCTGCTGACCTGGGTCCTGCCGGTGTTCGGGATCGCCCCGTTCTTCACCGGCGCCGGGGTCGCGCTGACGTTGGGCACGATCGCGCTGGCCGGCTCGGTCGTGGCGTGGTGGCTCTACCGCGCGCACCTCTGGGTGCCCGAGACGCGGCTGAAGCGGGAGCCGTTCCGGCAGGTGGACATCGTCCCCGACGGGCTGGTCGCCGCCGGTCGGGCGGTCGGCGTCCGCCTACCGGACGGCCGCTGGCTGCGCGTCCGGCTCGACGAGGCGTACCGGCTGCTGCTGGCCGGGCACCGGCGGGTGTGGCTGCTGGGGCGCGGTCCGAAGGTGTTCGTCGGCTTCTCCGGCGTCGTGCGGGTGCGCCGCGCCCGGATCCTCGACGCGCCGCCGTCGGGTGCGGTGGCCGTGGCGCCCGTGGTGGCGTCCGGTTCGCCGCGGCTCGACCCCGTGCTGGCCGCGCACCGCCGGCGCATCGCCCGCGAGCTGCGCGCGATGGCCGCGTTCCTGCTGGTCCTGGCCGGTTTCGCCGTGTGGGTGCGGTTCGACTTCCCGGTGACGAAGTGGGCCGCGCTGACCATCACGGCCGGCGCGCTGCTGAGTGCGCTCGTGACCGCGCTGCGAGCGGTCGCCTACCGCCGTCCGCTGCCGGCGGACCACTGGACGGAGCTGCGCGCGGTCCTGGACGGCCCGGTCCGCATGGGCCGCCACGGCGCGGCCCGCCTGAGCGGCCTGACGATGCTGGCCGACGGAACCGTGGTCGGCTTCCGCCTGCACAAGGCGGACCCGTCGATGGCGGCGAACATCGCCGCGACGGGCCGGCTGTGGATCGCGGGAGTCCCCAGGCCGGGCGCGGCGAAGACGGGCGTGCCGGGTTATCCGGTGCTGGGCACGGTCTGGCTGGGCTGAGCGGGCGTCCGGTCTCGACGCGGCAGGAGCAGTGGCGTCACCAGCACCAGGATTCCGGCGACGCCGATCGCGACCCGCGGGCCGGTGAAGCTCGCGAGCACGCCCCAGAGCGCGGTCAACGTGGCGATCGACGCCTTGGTGCTCACCGACCACGCCGAGAGCGTGCTCGCGATGCGGTCCGGCGGGAGCTGCTCGAGCCGGTAGGTCGCGAGCACCGGGTTGAACACGCTGCAGGAGACGATCAGGCCGAGTTCGACGACCATCACGAAGACCAGCCCACCGGGGCCGGCCGGGAGAAAGGCCAGCGCGAGCAGCCAGCACGCCCTGACGGCGCCGGTCACCACCAGGACGGGGTGCCTGCCAAACCGCTGGACGAGCCGCGGGGTCAGCCGCGAGCCGGCGAGCCCGCCGAGGCACGGCACCGCGAACGCGAGCCCGTACTGCCACGGTGTGAACCCGAGCTGGTTCAGCATGAGCACGGCGAGCAGCGGCTCGGTGCCCATGATCAAGCCGTTGAACAGCAGGACGTTGAAGTACAGCGGCCGCAGCCCGGGGTGCGTCAGGATCGTGCGCCACCCCTCGCCCAGGTCACGCGCACGCAGCCGGGTGGTCTGCCGCGGGCGTGGTTCGTCGCCGCCGATCGCCCGGATCCCGAGCGCGGAGAGCAGGAAGCTGACGGCGTTGGCGGCCACCGACGTCACCGGGCCGAAGAGCACGAACGCGGCCCCGCCGAGCGGCGGGCCGAGCGCGGTGGCCGTCCAGTTCGTCGACTCGAACCGCCCGTTCGCGACGAGCAGGTCCTCGGGCGGCACGAGCCCCTTCAGGTAGGCACCGCTCGCCGACGTGAAGGTGAGGTCCGCCGAGGCGACGATCACCGAGACGACGAGGAGCTGCGCGAAACTCAGCGACCCGAGTGCGTAGAGGGCGGGCACGCTGATCAGCGCGGCGAACCGGACGAGGTCCATGGCCACCAGTACCGGCCGCTTGCGCCGCCGGTCGACCCAAGGCCCCAGCGGCACGGCCACGAGCGCGCCGACGGCCGGCCCGACCGCGGCAAGCGCCGAGACGGCCGCGGGCCCGGCGTGCAGCACGAGGATCGCCAGCATGGGAAAGGCGCCGAAGCCGAGCCAGGTCCCGAACGCGCTCACGGCGTAAGCCGTCCACAGCCACCTGAACCGCCGCCCGAGCCGCCTGCGCATCACCGGGAGATCAAAGCGGGGAACGAGGCCGGGAGCAACCAGCCGCGCGGCGAGTCCTTGCACCGCAAGGGTTATCCACAGCCTCGGCCAGATGTGGACAGCTTCGGCGGCCGGCGCCGGTTTCAAGCTTTGCGTCGGACCTCGCCGTTAGACTGGACCCGGGGACGCCCCCCTGGGAGCGGCGGGGGATGTCTGGGCCCGCTGGAGATTGCCGCAGAGGCGCGGGTGGCCGGCCGCACCGCGTGCGGGTCGTTCTCCCCGGCGGTCGGAAGCGTTCCTGCTGCACGACCGCTGACGGTCGAGGCTCGAGCGCCTGCGTCCGTACGGGCCGTGCCGTTCCGGACGGCGGCTGTGCCCGGCGGGGTCGTTGCGCGGATTCCACGAGGCTCATCCGGACGTCGCGCTGGAGGTCGTGACGTTCTTCGATACCGCGATCCCCGCGATCCGGGCCGGCTCGATCGACGCGTCGTTCCGCGCGGTCGTCGAGCTGCCCGAGGACCTCGACGCGCAGTGGGTGTTCGACGAGCCGCTTCAGCTGTTGCGCGGACCCGCGCACCCGCTGGCCGCGTTGTCGTCGGTGGGCTCCGACGGAGCTGGCCCGGGCCGCTACGACCTGGCGCCCCGGCTGGGCGAACTAGCTCGTCGTCGCCTTCTCGCGGGCGTTGCCGTAGGACAGCCGGAGTGTGACCCAGCCGTCGCGTTCCCCGGCGCAGATCTCCTCGACGGTCTCCACCAGGACGGCCGCCGCGCCGGGAGCGGCGTAGTTGCCGTGCTTGGCCGCGAAGAGCGCGATCTCCTTCTCGATCGCGTAGCGCGCCCGTGTCCGGCTGGTCCAGTTCTCCTTGTACCCGCCCAGTGCCCGGATCCCGTTGACCAGCACGGCCACTGACCCGACGGTGGCGATGAGCCGCACGTCGAGAGCGAACGCCGCGAGCGCGGGGATCGTGGCGGTCACGATCAGGCTCGTGACCTCGACGATGGAGTGCCGACGCCGCGCGGCCCACGACGAGCGCTGGTAGCGCCGCCACTCGGCGAGCACCGACGGTGGCACGAGTTCGTCGTCGACGCCTTTCGCTTCCAGGACCCACTGACTTCGCGCGATCGAGCGCGGCTCCTTCTTCATGGGACGAAAGTTCACACCACCGGGCTGCCCGGTCAAGCACGCGGTCAGCCCAGCGACTTCCGCGTCGCCTGCTCGGTCTCCAGCACGCCCTGCCGGATGCCCTCCAGCTGGTCGCTCAGCTCCCGCACCGCGCCGGTGTCCACCGCGACGTCCGTCGTCGCCGCCGTCAGCTCCGCGACGCGCGCCACCAGGCTGTCCAGCCCCAGCGCACCCGATTGCAGCTGCGCCAGCAGCTTGTCGCTCGCCCCCGAGAGCCGCGCGTGAACGTCCGCCTGGGCCTGGACCGCCGCCAGCGCCTGCTCCAGGTCTCCCCGGACCTCCTCGCGCGCCGACCCGATCGACTGCTCCAGCCGGCGCCGCTCCCGCGTCACGGCGTCGAGGTCGACCCGCGAAAGCGCCTTCCCGGTCGCCGACGCGCGGCCCGCCAACCGCCGGAGCGTCGCCAGTGTCTCCTGGACCACCGGTTCCATGTCCGAGACGCGGTCGGCCAGCGGGCCGGCGTCGAGGGACGAGCTCAGCGACGCGAACCCCTCGGCCGCGCCTTCGGCCCG
Source organism: Amycolatopsis sp. NPDC051061 (assembly GCF_040682935.1). NCBI lineage: Bacteria > Bacillati > Actinomycetota > Actinomycetes > Pseudonocardiales > Pseudonocardiaceae > Amycolatopsis > Amycolatopsis sp. NPDC051061. Next base: position 16,807 of record NZ_JBFBBZ010000044.1, on the reverse strand, counting down.
CCGCAGCCACGTCTCCTCGGCCGACCCGGAAACCACGTCGAGGACACGCGCTTCGCGAGGAGCCGGCTCCTGTCCCCGGCCCACGGAGGCCACGCCCGCACGGGCGGCCAGCACCGCCACCCCGATCAGGATGGCGACGAGCACCGGCAGCTGCACGGCCCACGCCACCCCCGCCGACGTGGCGGCCAGCAGCAGCCCCCACGGTTCGGCGAGCTCACGGGCGAACTTCATGTCAGAAATTCGAAATCACGGAAGTGAACACCTGGTTGATCGAGTCCGGTTTGGACGAATCGTACTCCGATCCCTCGGTCGCTTCGGCGATCCGCTTCAGCACGTCCTGGTCGGCGTCGGAGCCGTAGGCGATCGTGAACAACCGAACCGTCTCCGCGTTGCCCTCCGGCCGCAGCTGCGGCAGCAGGTGGTCGAGGTCGACGCCGCCGGAGTCCTCGTTGCGGCCGTCGGTCAGCACCACGACCGCGTTGATCGCCGCCGGGTCGATGTGCGCCTTCATGTACTCGTACGCGGCCTGCGACGAGTCGTAGAGCCCGGTGCCCGCCTGCGGCGTCAGCCCGCTCAGCCGGCTCGCGAGCGTCTCCTTGCCGCTGTTCCCGAGCGCCCGCACCGGGACCAGCTCCTGGTAGTCGCGGTCGCCGTCGAGGTGGGTCGAGAACTGCCAGAGCCCGACCTGGTCGCGCGGCACGAACTGGCCGAGCGCGTCGATCGCGGCTTGCTTGGCCAGGTCGATCTTGCTCTTGCCGGTGCCCTTGACCTCGTCGCCCATCGAGCCCGAGACGTCCACGACCAGCAGCACGTTCGCCTTCTTGCGCAGGTCGGTCCAGGAGCTCAGCAGCTTCGAGAGCACGGTCGGCGACGGCGGCCGGATGAAGTTGATCTTCGCGTCCGGCTGCGTGCCGTTCGCCGTCGTCACCTGCGGGCCGGGCTTGCCGTCGAACGACCGGAAGCCCAGCGCGGCGAACCGCTGCTGCGGCTCCGGGCCGCGCAGGAAACCGAGGAAGTCCGCGGCGATCTGCTTGCGCGTCGGTTCGGCCCAGTTCAGCGTGACGAACGGGTGGTCGGAGTTGAGCGTCCCGTCCGCCGGGTAGATCGCGACGATCGGCACCTTCGGCGGCGCGTGCTGGCCGACCTTCGCCGGGTCGTTCGTCGGGTTGCCCTGGTTGTAGCCGATCAGCGAGCTCTCCTCGACGGTCACCGCCGAGATGTAGGACAGCGCCGCGCCGCGGTCGTCGGCCTTCTGCAGGTTCGTCAGGAAGGTCAGCGTGTTGTCGCCGTAGTGCACGATCGCCTGCTCGATGTTGGTGACGAACTGCCTGGCCTCGGGCTTCTCGAGCGCGGCCGCGGTGAGGTCGGACGACGTGCCGGTGGCCGCGTAGTACGCGCCGATGGTCGCGTTCAGGCCCGCGGTGGAGATGTTCGGGTTCGTCTTGCCGAGCCGGAACTTGCCCCACTCGGGGTGGCCGTACTTCGCCCAGCCGGCCGGGTCGGTGGCGAGCGTGGCGAGGTCCTTCCAGCCGATCGGCTTGGCCGGCCAGCCCAGCGCCTCGGCCATCGGCTTCGGCATGGCGACGGTCAGCGGCGAGTTCGCGATCGACTGCGGGTCGCCGTCCGGCACGATCGACGCCGAATCGCCCTTCGCGTTGACGCGCAGCAGGTTGACCCAGCCGCTCGCGGCCGGCGTCCAGACGTCGGGGCGTGGCCCGTCGGTGGCCTCGTTCCAGCCGTTCGCCAGCGCCTGCATCGCGATGCCCGACGACTTCGATTTCACGATGACGTCGACGCAATGGCCGGCGACGGTCCGTCCGGAGTAGGCCTTGGCGGCCTCTTGGACTATTCCGACCTTTTCCGGGGACGACGCGACGTTGAGCGCGATGGCGTCCGAGCCGGTGCACTTCGCCTCGTCCGCCTCATCGCCCGAACCGCTGGTCCAGGCCCGGATCCCGACGATCAGCGCGGCCGCGACCACGATCGCCGCCACGAACGGGAGGATTTTTCTCTTTCGCCGTGCTGGTTGGGAATTGATCATCGAACCCTCCCCGTTCCGCCACCGGAACACCATTATCGGGCAGCGGAACGGAAAGGGGACGGTAATTCGGGAACTTGACTATCCCTTAGGGCCGCGGCGCGACCACGTCCACGCGTAGCCGGGGTCTTCGGACGCGTCGGCGGCCTCGCCGAGCTCCAGCGGCGCGAACGTGTCGACCATGACGGCGGTCTCGTCGAAGAACTCCGCGCCGATCGACGCCTCCGCCGCGCCCGGCTGCGGGCCGTGCGTGAAGCCGGACGGGTGCAGCGAGAGCGAGCCGACGCCGATCCCCGAGCCCTTGCGGGCCTCGTAGTTGCCGCGCACGTAGAACATCAGCTCGTCGGAGTCGACGTTCGCGTGGTTGTACGGCACCGGGATCGAGTCCTCGTGGTAGTCGACCTTCCGCGGGCAGAAGGAGCAGACGACGAAGTTCGGGCCCTCGAACGTCTGGTGCACGGGCGGCGGCTGGTGCACGCGGCCGGTGATCGGCTCGAAGTCGTCGATGTTGAACGCCCACGGGTAGAGGCAGCCGTCCCAGCCGACGACGTCGAAGGGGTGCGTCGCGTACGTGTAGCGCGTCAGGCCGGCGCGGTGCCGCACGAGGACCTCGATGTCCTCGCCGTCTTCCAGCAGCGGCTCGGACGGGCCGCGGACGTCGCGCTCGCAGTACGGCGAGTGCTCCAGGAACTGGCCCTTCGCCGACAGGTACCGCTTCGGCGGCCCGATGTGCCCGCGCGCCTCGAGGATGAAGAGGCCGACTTCGCCGTGGGGGACGACGCGGTAGGTGCACGACGTCGGGAGCACGAGGTAGTCGCCGTCGCCGATCTCGAGGCTGCCGTAGATCGTCTCGACGGTCGCGGAGCCGCCCTGGACGTAGAACAGCTCGTCGCCGGCCGCGTTGCGGTAGAGCGGGCTGGGCGCGGTCGCGGTGACGAACCCGATGGTGACGTCGTGGTTGCCGAACAGCCGGCGCCGGTCGGTCACCGCGTCGGCTTCGCCGCCGAACTTGAGGTCCTGGGTCCGGTAGGCCCGCGGCTTGAGCGGGTGGTTCGCCGTCAGGGCCCCGCGGTCCTCCTCGACCGCGACGGCGTCGACGATCGCCGTCGGCAGGCCGCGGTGGTAGAGCAGGGCGGAGTCGGCGGAGAAGCCCTCGACGCCCATCAGCTCCTCGGCGTAGAGACCGCCGTCCGGCTTCCGGAACGCGGTGTGCCGCTTGTGCGGGATCTCACCTACTCGCCGGTAGTAAGGCATCGACAGCCCCTTCTGACGTGTCCGCTGTGCGAACGATTTTGTCCTGATGTCGTACGCTACTAGCGTGTCATTCGTGTCAAGCGCTGTGGAACTCACGCCCCCCGGCCCCCGTGGGATCCCTCCCCTGTTCGCGAGGCTCGTCGACGACTCGGCGCTGTTCCCTCCGGGCGATGCGGCCATGCCCGAAGCCCTGCGCGCGCACTTCGCGAGCCGGGAGTCCGAGCACGCCGGTGTACTGGGGGTTTTCCTCTGTCAGGCCTCCCGGCTGCCGGAGCTGATCACCGAGTTGATCAAGATCAAGCCGAAGCAGCCACTGCCCCTGTCGCTGATCATCGACACCGGCCTCGGCGGCGTCCCGAAGGCGATCTCGATCGTCGAGTCGCGCAGTGAGCTGCTGGCGCTGCGGATGGTCGAGATGCCGGCGCCGTCCGACGTCGACGAGGTGTGGCTGGAGCGCGTCTCGGAGTTCGTCCCCGAGGACGTCATCCGCGTCGTCGAGCCGCGGCGCGGTGTCGGCTGGCTGGACGGCGTGCGGAAGGTGATCGAGCACGGCAGCTGGCCGAAGATCCGCTGCGGCGGCAAGGCGGGCGAGAACTTCCCCAACGTCGACGAGGTGGCGGACTTCCTCGCCGTCGTCAGCGGGTCGAGCGGTGCGTCGTTCAAGGCGACGAACAGCCTGCACCGCGCGGTCCGGCACACCGATCCGGACACCGGGTTCGTGCACCACGGCTTCCTCAACCTGCTCGTGGCCTCGGCGCGCAGCCTCGCCGGCGGCGACGTCCGGGGTGCGCTGGAGTCGACCGACGCCGACGCGCTGGCCAAGGAGGCCCGCGGGTTGTCCGAGCAGGCCGCGAAGGCCGTCCGGTCGCTCTTCGCGTCGTACGCGGCAGCGTCGTTCGAGCAGCCCGTCGCCGACATGGGCGAACTCGGCTTGCTGTGACCGGCCGGGAGGGGTCGCTGACGCTCGACCGCGGCTTGGCGCTGCTGCAGGCCGTGGCCGACGCCGGCGGCGACGCGGCGACCATCTCCGAGCTGGCCGTGGCCATCGGGGCCAGCCGCGCGGCCGTCTACCGGCTGCTCGTGCCGCTGTCGGAGCGCGGGCTGGTCTGGCGCGACGGCACCAAGGTCCGGCTCGGCGTCGGCCTGCTGCGGCTGGCCGGCCAGGTGCTGCCGCAGCTGCGGGACGCGGCCGGCCCGGTGCTGCGCGAGCTGGCCGAGAAGGTCGGCGCGACCGCGCACCTGTCGGTCGCCCAGGGGCCGCAAGCGCTTGCGGTGGCCGTCGTCGAGCCGTCGTGGACGAACTTCCACGTCGCCTACCGCGTCGGGAGCCGGCACTCGTTGACGTCCGGCGCGGCCGGAAAGGCGATGTCCCTGCGCCCGGGCGGCAACGGCTGGGTGACGTCGACGGGCGAGCTGGAGGCGGGCGCGTCCGGCGTCGCGGCGCCGGTCCGCGGGGTGCCGGGTCTGAAGGCGAGCGTCGGCGTCGTGTCGCTGGAGCCGCTCAAGGCCGCCGAGGTGGGCCCGCAGGTCGTCGCGGCCGCCGTCCGGCTGGCCGACATCCTGCGCGTTTAACGGCGCGAGACCGCCGGCAGCGGCCGGACCATGGTCAGCAGCAGGGCGACGTCGATCGTGAACAGCAGCCGCTCGAACAGGCCCAGCGTGACTTCCTGCTGCGCGGGGCCGACGACGAGCGTGACGACGAACCCGGCGAGCACCACGCCTATGCCGGCGAAGCTCGCCGTCGCGAGCCGCCGGATCGTCGTCCGGCGCGGCTCCCACGGGCAGCGCCCGCGCCCGCGCTTGGTCAGCACGAATGCGGCGGCGGGCAGCGCGACGAACGCCGTGAGCGCGGCGATGTTGTGGACCTGCCCGGACAGCGTCCGCGCCTGCCCGTCGGGGTCCACGGGCACCAGCCCGCACACGAGGAGCCCGGCCGACCACACGCCGAGCAGCACGCAGACGGCGGTGGTGCCCGGCCGGTGGGCCTTCGCGATGCCGGCGAGCAGGGCGACCGAGCCGAGCGACAGGGCCAGGCACATCACGCTGAACAGCGGAGCGGCCGACGACGAGCCGAGCTTGCCGTAGACGTATTCCGACAGCGTCTGCCAGATCGGGCTGACCTGGCCGGACAGTCGCAAGTGGAGGTCGATCGAGATGGCCACGGCGAGGCCGATGCCGCCGAGCGCGATCCGGCCGTGCAACGGCGAGACCGCGGGCAGTGGCTTGTTCACCTGGCTTCCACCCTTTCGTTTCCGAAAGGTTACCGGGCGAACCTGTGAAGCAGCGGTCAGAAGGCCAGCTGGAGCAGGGCGAACGCCGCGAACCCGGCGAACAGGAACCCGGCGCAGCGCTGGATCAGCTTCGGCCGGATCCGGTTGCGGATCTTTCCGCCGATGAAAACCGCGAGCCCGGCCACGACGATGAGCGCGGCGAACGCGCCGACGCCGACGGCGACGGGGTTGCCGATGCGGGCGGCGAGGCTCGCCGTCGCGAGCTGTGAAGCGTCGCCCCACTCGGCGGCGAAGAGCACGCCGAACGACGTCATCGCGGAGCGCATGAAGGACAGCGGGGCGGGGCCGATGCGCGAAGCGTCTTCGCCTGCTTCGTCCGCTTCGCTGAATCCCTCGCGAAGGAGCATAAAAGCGCCGAGGCCGAACATCGCGGCGACGACCAGCGAAAGAACCAGGTCCGGCAACAGCGTCAGCACACTGCCGAACGCAACCGCGATGACGCATTGCACGGCGAACGCCGCGCAGACCCCGGCGAATACCGGGCCACCGCGGAATCGGGTGGTCAGCACCAGGGTCGCGACCAGCGTCTTGTCCGGCAGCTCCACGGCGAGGACCAGGCCGAACGCGCTGATCAGCGCCACCATCGCGGAAGTCATGAGTATTTGTCGCCCCTTTCACTGCAACGATAAAGGGGAGGTTTGGAACGCCGCAAGCTGATGGCTTCCGCGAAATTGCTGGATCGGCGATCATGAATTTGTCGTCAAGCCGTGTCGCACAAATTATTTCGGCACGCCGAAAATCCGATTGTGGCCTGGGGTAGGTTGACAGCATGGGGTCAGAGGCGCGTGCCGCGCAGGTAGAAGAGGTCATCCGCCGGTTGGAAGCGCACTACGTGTTCCCGGACGTCGCGACGAAGCTGGCAGAGGTGCTTCGCCAGCGTCTCGGCGAAGGCGCCTACGACGGACTCGGTGACGCGGACTTCGCGACGCTCGTCACCACGGACCTGCAGTCGGTGAACGGGGACAAGCACCTGCGCCTGCGCCACCACGTCGACCCGGTCGCCGACGACGGCGACGCGGCGATGAACTCCGACGGGTACCGGCTCGAAGCCGAGCTGGAGGGCTTCGGCATCGCCGAGGTCCGGCGGCTGACCGGCAACGTGGGCTACCTCGACACGACCATGCTCTACCCGCCCGAGCTGGCCGGGCCGGCGATCGCGGCGGCGATGACGCTGCTCGCGCCGGCCGACGCGCTGCTGCTGGACGTGCGCCGCAACCGCGGCGGCAGTCCCGGCACGAGCGCGCTGCTGCAGACCTACCTCGTCGACGAGCAGGTCCACTACCTCGACATCTACGAGCGCGAAGGCCACCAGACCATCCAGATGTGGACGCTGCCGTACGTCCCGGGCCTGCGGTTCGGCGGCACCAAGCCGATCTGGGTGCTGACCGGGCCGCGGACGTTCTCCGGCGGCGAGGATCTCGCGTTCTCGCTCCAGCAGCAGGGCCGGGCGAAGACGGTCGGGGAAGCCACGCGCGGCGGCGCCCACCCGCGTGAGCAGTACAAAGTGGACACCTACCTCGACGTGACCGTGTCGATCGCGCGGTCGTTCCACCCGGAGACGGGGGAGAACTGGGAGGGCAGCGGCGTCCGCCCGGACCTCCCGGTGGCCGCGGACAGGGCGTTCGACACGGCGTACGCGCTGGCGCTCGAGCACGTACTGGAGCTGGGTTCCGCCGGACCGCGGCGGACGGTGGCGGACGAGGCGCGGCAGGCGCTCGACCAGCTGTAGTCACTCAGGACGTTGGTCCCGCGCTTGTCGGGACCACTTGATCTGGCTGTGGCCGGAGCTCCGGAGCACGCTGGACCACGTGGAGGTCCTCGATCTAGCAAGGTGGCAGTTCGGCATCACCACCGTCTACCACTTCCTGATGGTCCCGCTGACCATCGGGCTGTCGATCCTGGTCGCGGCGATGCAGACCCGCTGGGTCCGCACCGGCGAGCCGCGGCACCTGAAGATGACGAAGTTCTGGGGCAAGCTGCTGCTGGTCAACTTCGCGATGGGCGTCGTGACCGGCATCGTGCAGGAGTTCCAGTTCGGGATGAACTGGAGCGCGTACTCGCGCTTCGTCGGCGATGTCTTCGGCGCGCCGCTCGCGATGGAAGGACTCGTCGCGTTCTTCGTCGAGTCGACCTTCCTCGGCCTGTGGATCTTCGGCTGGGACCGGCTGCCGAAGAAGGTGCACCTGGCGTGCGCGTGGGCGTTTTCGCTGGCCACGATGGCGTCGGCGTACTTCATCCTGGCCGCGAACTCGTGGATGCAGCACCCGGTCGGCGTGACGTTCGAGAACGGCAAGCCGACGATGAACTCGATCTGGGCGGTGCTGACGAACAACACGGCGCTGGCCGCGATCCCGCACACCCTGGCCGGTTCGTTCTCGGTGGCGGCGGCGTTCCTGGTGGGCATCGCGGGCTGGCACCTGTGGCGGCGCGGCGACCACGCCGACGTGTGGCGCTCGTCGTTGCGCCTCGGTGGCTGGGTCGGCGTGGCGGCGTTCGCGGTCCTCGCGATCACCGGTGACACGCAGGGCAAGCTGATGTTCGAGCAGCAACCGATGAAGATGGCGTCGGCGGAAGCGTTGTGCCACACGGAAAAGCCGGCGAGCTTCTCGATCATCGCGATCGGCGACGTCGCCGGGGCGAACTGCGAGGACGTGAAGACGTTCAACGTGCCGGCGCTGCTCTCGTTCTTGGCCCACAACGACTTCAAGACCGAGGTCAAGGGCGTCGAGGACCTGATCACCGAGTACCAGGCGAAGTACGGCACGAACTACCCGAACGACCCTTCGCTCGGCTCGCTCGCGGGGAAGCCGATCGACTACGTGCCCAACCTCCCGGTGACGTACTGGGGCTTCCGCATGATGATCGGCTTCGGCGCGGTGTCGGCGGGCATCGGCCTGCTGGCCCTGTGGCTGACCCGCCGGGACCGGCTTCCGGCCGGTCGCTGGTTCCCGCTGCTGGTGCTGGGCGGCATCGCGACGCCGTTCCTGGGCAACAGCGCGGGCTGGATCTTCACGGAGATGGGCCGTCAGCCGTTCGTGGTCGTCCCGAACCCGAGCGGGGTCGACGGGGTGTGGATGTTCACGGCCCAGGCGGTGTCGCGGTTGACGACGGGTGAGGTGTGGACGTCGTTGATCGCCCTGACCACGGTGTACGCGGCGCTGGGTGTGGTGGAGCTGTATCTGATGCGCAAGTACATCCGCGGCGGCATCGAAGCGGTGATGCCCCCACCGAAGAAAGATTCCGACAAAACGGACGGCGACACGCTCGCCTTCGCGTACTGAGGTGCTGACGATGAGTGTCGACGCGATCACTCTCACGAGTTACCCACAGTCTGTCTGTGGACAACTCGACCAGTTGTGGATAACTCACGGCCACCGTTCGAAAGGGGGGACCCGATGACCCTCGCCACGATCTGGTTCGCCGTCATCGCCTTCTTCTGGCTCGGCTACCTCTTCCTCGAAGGCTTCGACTTCGGCGTCGGCATGCTGCTGCCCGTCCTCGCGCGCGACAACACCGAGCGCCGCGTCATGGTCAACACCATCGGGCCGGTCTGGGACGGCAACGAAGTCTGGCTGATCGTCGCCGGCGGAGCCATGTTCGCCGCCTTCCCCGCCTGGTACGCCGGCCTCTTCTCGGCCGCCTACCTGCCGCTCCTGATCGTGCTGCTCGCCCTCATCGGCCGCGGCGTCGCGTTCGAATACCGCGGCAAGGTCGACTCCGAGCGCTGGCGGCGCACCTGGGACCGCGTGATCATGATCGGCTCGTGGGTCGCGCCGCTGGGCGTCGGCCTCATCCTCGCCACCACCGTCCTCGGCCTGCCCCTCGACGCCGACGGCAACCGCGTCGGCTCCGCGTTCGCCGCCTTCCGCTGGGACACCCTGCTCGGCGCGGTCGCGATCGTCGCCTTCGCGATCACGCACGGTGCCACCTTCCTGGCCCTCAAAACCAGCGGTGACCTGCGGGAACGCGCGAGGAACCTGGCGCTCGGGTTCCTTCCGATCGCCATGGTGCCGATCGTCGCGTTCCTCTCGGTCGTCCAGTGGCGCGAAGGCACGCTGTGGACGCTGCTCGCGTTCGGGATCAGCGCCGTCGCCGCGGTGGTCGCCTGGCTGCGCCTGCGCGCCGACCGCGACGGCCAGGCCTTCGCCGCACTCGGCGTCGTCATCGCTGGGGCCGCCGTCACGATGTTCGGGGCGCTCTTCCCGAACGTGCTGCCCTCGACGCTCGACGCCGCCAACACCCTGACCGTCGAAGGCGCCGCGTCGAGCCCGTACACGCTGACCGTCATGACCTGGGTCGCCGCCTTCGGCGCCCCGGCGGTGCTGGTCTACCAGGGCTGGACGTACTGGGTGTTCCGCAAGCGCATCGGCACTCAGCACATTCCAGCGGTTCATGCGCCATGAACAAGCTTCCCGGACGCGCACCCCTTTCCGCCTCGGAGTCCACAGTGGACTCGGCGCGGCTGGGAAAGGGCCCGCTCGGCGCATTGCCGGCCCTCGTGCCTGCCGTGCGCCGGGCGCTGGTCCTGGTCGGGCTCCTCTCCTTCCTCAACGCCATCGCGCTGGTGGCCCAGGCATTCCTGCTCGCCGACGTCCTCGCGGCGATCGTCGGAGCAGGGTCCGGGGGACGCACCGCCCAGCTGGCCGCGCTGCTCGCGCTCGTCGCGACGCGCGCTGTGACCGGCTGGGCGGTGCGCACGATCTCCGCCCGCGCGGCGGCGACGGCGCAACGCGAGCTGCGCGCGAAGGCCGTCGACCACGCACTGCGCCTCGGCCCGGAGTGGATCGCCCGCCGCGGCCACGGCGAGCTGACCGCGTTGACGACCCGCGGTCTCGACGCGCTGGACGCGTACTTCCGCGAATACCTGCCCGCGCTGGTGACGGCGGTGGTCGTGCCGCTCGGCGCCGGCGCGGCGATCCTGTTCGCCGACTGGCCGTCCGGCGTGATCGTCGCGCTCACCGTGCCGCTGCTCCCGGTGTTCGCGATCCTCGTCGGCAAGTACACGGCGGGGCGCGTCGCCGGCGCGACCGACGCCACGCACCGGATGTCCGAACGGCTGCTGGAACTCGTGCGCGTGCTGCCGGTGCTGACCGCGTTCCGCCGTGCCGCCGCTCAGGGCGAGACGGTCCGGCGGCTCTCCGAACGCCACCGCCGCGCGACGCTCAAGACGTTGAAGGTCGCGTTTTCCTCCGCCTTCGTGCTCGAACTGATCGCGACGCTGTCGGTCGCGCTCGTCGCGGTGGTGATCGGCGTCCGGCTCGTCGGCGGGAACCTGCCGCTGGCCATCGGGCTCGGCGTGCTGATCCTCGCGCCGGAGTGCTACCAGCCGCTGCGTGCGGTCGGCGCCGCGTTCCACGCCAGCGAGGACGGCGTCGAAGCGGTCCGGCGCGTCGCCGACCTGCTGGCCGTGCCGGCACCCCCGGCCGGCACCGCGGTCGTTTCGCGGGGCGAGCTGCGCGTGTCGTCCCTGCGCGTCGCGCGACGCGGTGGATTCGCCCCCGACGGCGAGACGTTCACCGTCCGCCCGGGCGAGACGGTCTGGCTCCGCGCCCCGAGCGGCGGCGGCAAGTCGACGACGCTCTCGGCGCTGCTCGGTTTCGTCCCGGCTCACGACGGCGCCATCACGGTCGGCTCGACGAACCTGGCCGACGCCGACCTCGCGCGCTGGCGCGAGCAGGTCGCGTGGGTGCCGCAGTCGCCGGTGTTCACCGGCGGCACGGTCCGCGAGGAGATCGGTTCCGACTTTCTGCTCGACGCACTGGGCCTGAGCGGGCTCGCGGACCGGCCGGTGACTCGGCTTTCGCTGGGTCAACGTCAGCGCGTCGCGGTCGCCCGGGCGCTTCAACGAGTTCGGGACGGCGCGTGGCTGCTCCTGCTCGACGAGCCGACGGCCCACCTGGACGAGGCCAACGCGCGCCTGGTGCTCGACGCGATCCAGCGAGCGGTCGACGACGGCGCCGCGGCGATCATCGCGGCGCACGAGCACACGGCGGCGGTCGACCTGTCGTCCGACGTCCCGCCGCCGTCCGTCGAATCCACTGTGGATGATGCTCGGCCGCCGCTGGCGTGGCGGGCGTTGCTCGACGGCCGGCTCTTCGGCGGCGCGGCGCTGGGGGCGCTCGCGCTGCTGGCGGGTGTGGCGCTGACGGCGACGTCGGGCTGGCTGATCGCCAAGGCGTCGCAGCAGCCGCCGATCCTGACGCTGACGGTCGCGGTGGTCGGCGTCCGCGCGTTCGGGCTGGGCCGCGCCGGGCTGAGGTACGTCGAACGGCTGGTCACGCACGACGCGGCGTTCCGCATCGCCGGCCGTCTCCGGGTGCGGCTGTGGAATTCGCTGGTCCGGCGCGGTCCCGCTTCCGGCTTGCGCGCCGGGGAAGGACAACGTCGCCTGGTCGCCGACGTCGACACGGTCCGCGACCTGCTGCCGCGGGTGGTGTCGCCGCCGCTGGTGGTGGCGCTGGTCGCGGCGGGGGCGATCGCCGTGCAGACGTGGGTCCTGCCCGCGGCGGGGCTGGCGCTCGCGGCGTCGGTGGCGGTGGGGCTGTGTGCGCCGTGGGTGGCGCTGCGCGCGGAACGCCGCGCGACGACGGCGCTGGCGGACGGCCGTCGCGAAGTGGCGTCGCGAGTCCTGGTGCTGTTCGAAGCGGCGGCGGAGCTGCTGGCGTTCGGCAAGGATCGCGTCCACCGCCGCGCGCTCACGGAGGCGGATACGCGCCTGGTGGGGCAGGCGCGCCGCCAGGCTTTCGGCGCGGGGGCGGCGGAGGCGCTGATCACGCTGGCCTGCGGAGCGGGCGCCGTGGTCAGCGCGGCGCTGGCCGCCCAGGCGGTCTCGGCGGGAAGTCTCGACGCCGTGCTCGCGCCGTTGGCGGCTCTGGTGCCGCTGGCGCTGGCGGAGGTGCTGGCGCTGCTTCCCCCGGCAGCGCAGCACTGGGACACCCTGCAGCACGCTCGCCAGCGCCTGGCCGACGGCGATGAGACCGGGCAGCGTGGTGCGTCGGCTGAAACAGCGACCGGGCGCCGCGTGGTGCTGCGAGGGGCCGATCTCGGCTGGCCCGGCGGGCCCGTCATCCTGCGCGATGTCGACCTCGACCTCGCGCCGGGCACGTACGTCGCGGTGGTGGGGCCGAGCGGTGCCGGCAAGTCGACGCTCGTCGCCGCGCTGCTGGGTTTTCTCGCCCCTCGGCGCGGTGTGGTCGACGTTCCCGACCGGGTGGCGTGGGCACCCCAGGAGCCGATGCTCGCCGGCACCACGGTGGCCGAAAACCTCCGCCTCGCGCAGCCGACGGCGACAGCCGAAGACCTGCGCGAGGTGTTGCGGCAGGCCGCGCTCGCCGACCTCGAGCCGTCGACCGTGCTGGGCAGCGGCGGCAGCGGACTGTCGGGCGGCCAGGCGCAGCGCGTCGCGCTGGCACGGGCGTTGCTCGGGGCGCCGTCGGCGGGACTCGTGCTGCTCGACGAGCCGACCGCCCACCTCGACGAGCCGACGGCGCAGGTCGTGCGTGCGCACCTGCGGGAGGCATTGGCGGGCCGCACGGTCGTGCACGTGACCCACCGAGCGGAGGAAGCCGCCGGCGCGGACGTCGTCCTCGAGGTCCGCGACGGCCGGATCGTCACGCGGGTGCCGGTGTCGTGATCGATTCTCGAAGCGTGCTTGCCGCGCCGCCGCGGCGGCGCGCGATAATGACGGAACTCATGGATCCGACGCTTGCCGCGCGGGCACTGTCCGCCGCCACCGAGATCACGAGCACCGCCCTGTCCGGCGACGACCCGGGAGCGGTGCTGGACACGGTCGTCGCCCGGGCCGCCGAACTCGCCGACGCGGACCTCGGCCTGGCCATGGTCAGCGCCGACGACGGCCGGGTGGTGGTCGAGGCAGCCCACTACGCCACCGCCCACCCGTCGGCCGAGGACCCGGCGACGCCCGAAGGCGAGATGGACATGAGCGCCGGGGAGGCCCTGCGGGGACTTGCCCTCTCCATGGACTCCGCTGCCGGGCGGGTGGCCCGCGGCGGCGAGCCCGTCGCCAGCGCCGACTTCATCGTCGACCCCCGGACCGCGCCCTACGTTCCCGCCGAGCTCCACGGCTACGGACCCTTCGCCGCCGCGCCGTTCGGGTCCGGCGGGCGGGTTCTCGGGGCGCTCACCGTCTACCGGAAGCGGGGTCGCGAGCCGTTCTCCGCCGGGACCGTCGAAATGCTCGTCGCCTTCGCTGCCCAGGCCGGGGTCGTCCTCGCGCTCGCCGAAGGCGCCAATGCCCGACACCGCGTCGCGCTCTACGAAGAGCGGGAACGGATCGCTCGCGAACTCCACGACGTCATCGTCCAGCGGCTCTACGGCGCCGGGATGCAGCTCGACCGGGTTCGGCGCAACATGCGCAAGCGGTTCGCCCAGGCCGATGGCGCGCGGCTTTCCGATGCCATCGACCAACTGGACCAGACCATCGAGGAGATCCGGGGCACCGTGCGCGCGCTGCGATCACCCGAGCCTCGCCACGACACCGGCACGCCCACCGACCTCGCCGAGTCGGCGCGCGGCGAGGTCCGCATCGCCGGCGAGCTACTCGGGTACCCGCCGACCCTGGAGCTGTCCGGCGAATTCGCCGACATCCCAGCGGAACGCGCCGACCACATCCGGGCCGCCCTGCGCGAAGCTCTGTCCAATGTGGTCAGACACTCCGGCGCGAGCGAAACCCGCGTGACCTTGACGAGGGACTCCGGCGGCGTGAAACTCCGTGTCCGGGACAACGGTTCCGGCGTCCCCCAAGGCGTCGCCACCCGTGGCCTGCGTCATCTTGCCGAACGCGCGGACGCCGCGGGCGGCAAGTTCTTCCTGAACTCCTCGCCCAGCCTCGGCACACTCGTCGCGTTCGACCTCCCAGTTGACTGACCGCGATCTACCCTTCTCGGGTCATCCCGCCTCCCTTCCTCGCCCTCACTGAAGATCGTACCGGCTTTTCGAACACCTATTCGACTCACATTCGAGTGAAAGTGGCAGGACAAAATCGCCGATCGAGATGGCGGACCGTGACGACCGGTGAAAAGGACGCAGCGAACGGCGGCTTGCGGACGAGACGGCCGCGCGGAGTTACTTCTCCCGGCGCGCGATCCAGGCGGCGGCCTGCGTCCGGCGCTGCATGCCGAGCTTCGCCAGCACCGACGTGACGTAGTTCTTGACCGTCTTCTCGGCGAGGAACAGCCGCTCGGCGATCTCGCGGTTCGACAAGCCCTGGCCGATCAGCTCGAGCACGTCCCGCTCGCGCTCGGTCAGCGTCGCCAGCTCGTCCGTCGGCGGGTGGCGCATCTTGTCCAGCACCCGCGCGGTGCTCACCGGGTCCAGCAGCGACCGCCCGGCCGCGACCTCGCGGACCGCGTACACCACGTCCTGCCCCCGGACCTGCTTCAGCAGGTAGCCCGCGGCGCCGGCCATGATCGCGCCGACCATCGCCTCTTCGTCGTCGAACGCGGTCAGCATCAGGCAGGCCGGCGGGTTCGGCTTGGACCGCAGCTCGCGGCAGAGCGTGATGCCGTCGCCGTCGCCGAGGCGGACGTCGACCACCGCGACCTCCGGCTCGACGTGCATCGCCACCGCCAGCGCCTCTTCGACGCTGCCCGCTTCGGCGACGACCTCGATGTCGGGCTCGTCGCCGAGGAGATCGCGAAGCCCGCGGCGGACCAGTTCGTGGTCGTCGACGAGCAGTACCTGGATCGGCATATCCCCAGGTTACGGGGTACGAGCGCGCCGCGGTGCCGGCTGGTCCGCACGTCACACCGCCCGAGCCGGGACAATTACCCCCAAAGTGTGACCGCGGATCTCGTAACAAACCCGCCGGTACGCATTCCCGGCGCCGATTCCGCAGGTCAAGGGCAAATGGTGAAGAATCACGAGCCGGCCGGATTTTGGTGGGGCGCTGGCGTTTCCGAAATTCCGGAATAGTCCGTAACAGCGTCGCGGGGGCCGCGATAGTAACCACGCAATCACCCCGATTCTTCATGAAAGGACCTTCCGGTGTCCTTGTTTCGTCGTACCCTGACGACGGCCGCGGCCGTCGCCGGGCTCGCTCTCCTCGGCCCCGTTTCCCTCGCCTCCGCGCAGCTGGCGACGCCGCTCGCGGCCGACCTGGACTGCAAGAACTTCCAGTACCAGGAAGAAGCGCAGGCAGTCCTCGACGCAACGCCGGGCGACCCGAACAACCTCGATTCCGATCACGACGGAATCGCGTGCGAATCACTGCCGCACCGCCCGCAGCAGAACACGTCGACGCCGACGGCCGGACGGCCGTCGACCACGACGAAGACCCACACCGCCCCGAAATCCACCACCACCAAGAAGTCCACGACGGGCGGCCAGGTGAAGGTGAAGCCGGTCGGCGGCGTCGCCACCGGCGGCGGTGAGCCGGACGAGGGCGCCCCCGCGTTCCTGGTGCTGAGCGGCGCGCTGCTCGCCGCGGCGGCGTCCGGCGGCATGGTGCTCTACCTGCGCCGGCGCACGAGTTGAGGCACCCGCGCCTGTGGCCGGCGGTCGCGGCGGTCGTCGCGGCGCTCGGCGCGGTTCTGGTGGTGGCCTTCGTCCTCGCCTTCTCGCCGCATGCGCCGGAGCAGGTCGCCCCACCGTCCGCCACGCCGGTCGAGATCGCGTCGTCGGCCACCGCCACGGCGTCCGGCGACGGGCTCCCGGCGGCGAAGCCGGCCTCCCTGACCATCCCGGCGATCGGCGTGCGGGCCGACGGGATCAAGGACCTCGGGCTGACCTCGGGCGGCGAGCTCGAGGTCCCCGGCGACGCCACGACGGTCGGCTGGTTCACCGGCGCGCCGTCGCCCGGCGAGGCCGGCCCGGCGGTGCTGGCGGCGCACGTCGACTACAAGCACGTCCCCGGCGCCTTCTCCCGCCTCAAGGAGCTGCGCCCGGGTGAGCAGGCGAAGGTCGGCCGCACCGACGGCCGGACGGCGGTCTTCACCGTCTACCGCGTCGAGCGCTACGCCAAGGCGGAGTTCCCGACCGACCAGGTCTACGGCGACACGGCCGACGCCGAGCTGCGGCTGATCACCTGCGGCGGGGCGTTCGACCACTCGAGCGGCAACTACGTCGACAACGTCGTGGTCTACGCGCGGCTCACCGGCGTCGAGGCCTAATACTGCAACGGCATTCAGGTGAGTGGGTAGCCGCGTCGTTTGTAATGGCTGAGGCGGGCTTGGTGTTGTCGTCGGCGGCGGAAGCAGGACCAGGC